>JBCCZL010000352.1:0-10429 GCA_039187775.1 Myxococcota bacterium | reverse complement strand
GTTGGGTGTGCACACCTTGCCCACCGGACAGATGAGGTCGCCTCACACCGTCGTCTCGGGCTCGACGCATCCGGAAACGAGTACCAACAGCGCGACCGTTCCCGCCCTTGCCATCGACGATAGTCTACCGCATTGCCCCACCCTCCGGGCGCATTGCCGACGGGTAGTCGAGGGGTAGCCCGTGGCGTGCGCATTTCGGGATACACTCTTCATCCGTGCGCTCGAAGTCGCCCAGCTCGAATACCCTCGACCTCCGCCCGTCTCTCGAGGCCAAGAAGAAGGCAGCGACTCGCCCGGTGCATGACCTCGTCGACGCGACCTCGCACCCACGAAACCGTTCCCTTCGCGATCTCAAGCCCGGTACGGCGGTGGGCGCCTACGAAATCATCCGCACGATGGGTCGGGGAGGCATGGGCGCGGTCTATGCGGCCCGCGACACCAAGCTCGGCCGTCGCGTGGCCATCAAGTTCCTTGCGATCGACGAGGACGGGTTCGCCGAACGGTTTCTGACCGAAGCCCGCGCGACCGCGCGCTGCGTTCACGAGAACATCATCGAGATTCACGATGCGGGGGAGTTCAACGGCGCCCCGTTCATGGTGCTCGAGCATCTTGTCGGAGAGGACCTCGCCGCGACGGTAAAGTCCGGTCCGGTCACCTCGCGGCGGGCGATCGAACTGATGTTGCCGGTAGTCCGAGCCCTCGAGGCTGCCCACGCGCTCGGCATCATTCATCGCGACCTCAAGCCCAAGAACATCTTTCTCACCAACGCGGGTTCGATCAAAGTGCTGGACTTTGGAATCGCCAAAGGTCTGGAGTCGTCTTCGGCGGAGTTCGTTCTTCCGAAGTTGCAGTCGCCACACGTGACGTCCGCGGGCTACGGCACCGCCCCATACATGGCACCGGAGCAGCTCCTCCTTGGTTCGGAGGTCGATCCACGGACCGACCTGTTCGCGATCGGCATTATCCTGTTCGAGCTCGTGTCCGGCCGTCATCCGCTGGGGCCTCGAGGAACCGTCGATACCGATCTGGTGAGCGTGATGGCGCAACACCTCGATACCGCGCTCCCTCCGGTGGCCAGCGCGTCGTCTCTCGTATCGTCCGGTCTCGCACGGGTCATCGATAAATGTCTGGCGAAGCGAAAGGAACACCGCTTTGCTTCGGCCAGCGAACTTCGCAGAGAGCTGGAGGCGCTCGTTCCGTCGGCGCACGGCCGCGAACTTGCCGAGGGCGAAGCGCCTTATCCTGGGCTTACCGGTTTCAAGGAATCCGATGTTCGGCGTTACTTCGGTCGCGATGCCGATATCCGAAAAGCCATCGGCAAGCTCCGGGAAAACCCGATCGTGACAGTGGTGGGCCCCTCGGGCCTCGGAAAGTCTTCGTTCGTTCGCGCGGGCGTGATTCCTAGCCTTAAGGAAGTCGAAGCGTGGGACGTGATTCAAACGCGCCCCGGCCGCCAGCCGCTCGCCAACCTCTGCCGGCAGATCTCGGAGGCGGTGGGCGCCGAACATGTCCCGTCGCGGGTTGGTCAGGAGCCCGGTCGTCTCGGGCAGGCCCTTCGCTCCCACGCCCGAAAGAACGACCGCAATGTGCTGGTCGTCGTGGATCAGTTCGAAGAGCTCTACACGATGGGAGCGAGCGAGGAGCAAGGGCGAACCTTTGTGCAAAGCCTCGCCGCGATCGCCGACGATCAACACGGGCCCCTCCGAGTCATCCTGACCGCGCGCTCCGACTTTCTCGACCGGCTCGCGACGGGGGACCCGGCGTTTGCCGATGCGGTGATGGGAGGACTTCTTTTTCTTGCGCCGATGGACCGCTCGGCGCTCGCGATGGCGCTCACCGAGCCGGCGCTCCAGGTCGGATTTCGGTTCGAGTCGCCGGGCATGGTCGATGAGATCGTGGATGCCCTCGACGGTCTTCCTGGCGCATTGCCCCTGATGCAGTTCTTGGCGGTGGAGCTTTGGAACCAACGGGATGTGACGCGCCGCGCGTTCCCTCGCGCCGCCTACGACCGGATGGGCGGAGTGACCGGCGCCTTCGCCGCGCATGCCGACCGTGCGCTTCAGGATCTGAGTGCGGGGTCCCGAGCCGTCGCCAAAATGATCTTTCAGCGCCTGGTGACCCCGGAGAAGACAAAGGACTTGGTCGATGTGAACACGCTGATCGAAGCGAGTGGCGACCCCGATCGCGCCCGCGGAGTGATCGATCGATTGGTCAAGGCGCGGCTTCTGGTGGCTCACTCCGACGATTCGGGGAGCGCGATCGAGATCATTCACGAGTCGTTGATCAGCGGTTGGCCAGTGCTTTCGAGTTGGATCGAAGAGGACCGGGAGCTCCTTTCTTACCTTGGCCAGGTTCGTTCGGCGGCTCGCCAATGGAACGAGCGCGGTCGACCAGAGGGGCTGCTGTGGCGCGATGATGCGCTCGATCACGCGAAGATGTGGGAGCGACGGGCCCCGGACGCGGTGATGACATCTACCGAGCGGCAGTTCATCGACTCGGCCTACGCCCTCGCCAATCGTACGCGACGGCGGCGACGTCGCTGGCTGATCGCGGGTATTGCGTTGCTGACCCTTGCCGCGGTGACCACCGCGGTGGCGTCGCTGGCGATCCAGTCCGCAGAACACGAGGCCCGCGTCAATGCGGAGATGGCGCGCGACGAAGCGGAGCGGGCCCTCGCCGCGGAGCGCCGCGTTTACGCCGAAGCGGACCGAGCGGATCGAGCCGAGGCGGAGGCCGAGCGGGCGCAGGACACGGTGCATGAACGCGATGAGAGCCTGCGAGCCACCAACGCTCGACTCGAACGCGCCGTTGAAGAACAGCGGACGATCGCGCAGCGGGCCCAGGAGGCGCAGGAGCTCGCCGAGCGGGAGACCCGTCGCGCGCGAGCCGCGGAGAGCGCGGTTCTGTCGACCCAGCGCGAACTGGAGCGCCATCTCGCCGAGCGAGAAGCGCGAGTCCGCTCCCTCGAGCGACGTCTCCAAGAGATCAGTACGGAGCTTCGATGACCGGCGTTCCTCATGTCCCTCCCCTTCAGGGCCTTTGCCTCGAGCAAATCGTGGCGCCTCAGCGCCGTGATGCAGAAGCCGGCACTGCGCTGTTCGACCAGTTTGGGCGGCGCTTTGTGGTCACATCGCCCACGATTGTCGGACGCGACTCCGAGGAAGGCATCACGGTGATTCAGACCTCGGTCTCGCGTCACCACGCGAAGATTGAGCAAGACAGCAAGCGCGTGTGGTGGGTGGAAGACCTCGGTTCCACCAACGGAACGTTTATCGACGGCCGCCGGGTTCGAGGAAAGGGCAAGCTCAACGATCGTGCGATTCTGCATGTCGGCGACGTCGCGTTCGCCTTTGTTCGCGACGCCGAGCACGTGGCGGGTGCGGTGACCGCGGACATGAAGGGCACCGGCGCCTCGTATCGAGACGAATCGGAGCTCGATATTCTCAGTCTTTTGGAACCCGCGGCGGGCGGCGGAGGCGTGCTCGAGTATCGGGGAAAGCAGGTCCAGATCGGGGTGACCCAGGTGTCGATCATCCGTTCGCTGGCCGAGCGTGCGAGCGAGGACACTTTGGCGCCAGAGGAAGTCCGTGGCTTCGTTCCTTCGACGGTCCTCTTGGCGACCTCCGACTGGGATGCCAAACACCCCAACGACAACCACCTGAAACAGGCGATCCGGCGTCTCCGGCGATCGCTCGAGCGGATCGAGCTCCACGAGGCGATCGAGTCACGCCAGCGTTTCGGCTACCGCCTCCGCGGGGACCTGATTTTTCGGGATCGCTGAACAGCACGGTCGTGCGGCGGCGAGCACTTCGTCGAGCTGAGCACGCTCGATGGGTTTGTCGAGGATCGTCGGGCGGTCGGCGAGGGCGTCGAACATGCGCTTGACCCGACAGTCGAACGCACCGCCGGTCATGAACACCACTCGGCGTTCGAGGCCGGGCCAATCCTGTCGGATGGATTGATAGACATCGATCCCGGTAAGGTGGGGCATCATCACGTCGCAGAGGATCAGATCGAAGGGTTCCGCGGTGCGGAGTATCTGCAGCGCTTCGATGCCCCCGTCCGCTTCCATCACCTCGTGTTCCCGAAGAAGCCGTCGGAGGGCTCGGCGGACGAGCGGTTCGTCATCCACGACGAGAACCCGACAGTTGTAACGGGTGCGCTTGGGAACCGGTCCCGACTTGATCGGCGCGGGTTCGAAGCGTGCGGCGGTCCTCGAGCCCGCGGGAGGTAGATGGATGGAGACGCACGCGCCGCCAGTGGGGCGATTGCGCATGCGGAGCTCGCCCCCGAGTTGGCGGACGATTCCGTCGCACACCGCAAGGCCAAGCCCCGCGCCTCGCCCGGGGGGTTTGCTGGTAAAGAACGGCTGGGTGAGCTGGTCGATGGTCTCGGGCGAAAAGCCGTCGCCGGTGTCGGTGACTTCGAGGGTGGGGCGACCTTCGTCGTCCTCGAAGGTGCGAACCACGATGCGATGCTCGCCCGGACCTTGCCTGCCAAAGCCGCGCTTGCCCGAGCCACGCTTGCCCGAGCCACGCTTGGCAACCGCCTCTCCTGCGTTCACCAACAGATTGAGGACTGCTTGGACGAGCTGGTGTTCGACGGCGAGGGTCGTTCCGCAGGGTTCGTGCGAAACGACAAGTCGCGTACCATCGGGAACTTCTCGACGGGCAAGCTCGACTGCGCAACCTACCACGCTCGCGAGGGTCAGCGGCGACAGCGGAGAATGCTCATCGCGGCCCACGAGTCGGAGGTCTCGAACGATTGCTCGAATGCGACGGGTGGCGGCCTGGGCATCGGCGAGGGCAACCTGCGTCTCGGAAGCTCCACGGGGAAGCTCGCGTTCGAGGTACGCAAGGTTGCCCATGAGCGAGGTCAGCGGGTTATTGATCTCGTGGGCCATGCCCGCGGCGAGGAGACCGATCGATGACGTCCGATCCGTTTGGTGGAGGGCGGCGAGGCATTCCGCGTTGGCGAGGCGAGGTCCCAGGGTGTGAGGCTCGATCGCCCGTCGTGAGGCGGTCTCGGCAAGTCTCCGGCGGTGTTCCTGGGCAGCTCCCACCACGAACACCGCAACAATGGCGAGCGTCGGGGGTAGAAGATCCGCGAAGGCGACCGATTCCGCTCGGACGAGCTCCCAAGCCGCATAGCTCAGCACCACTCCGAGCGAAAGCACGGCCCAAAGCGCGCCGTTTCGGTGGCCGCCGAGCAGCGTCGCGATCAGTGGAACGACGGCCAACCCGAGCAGGATGGATGAGGCGATGCCGCCGGTGCTCCACGCGCCAACCGCGAAGGCGCCCACCATGAGCGCCGCGATGCCGTGGGCGACCTCTCGAAGGCGTCCGGTGTATCGGAAGTACACAAGGAGGGCAGCACTGACGATCGCGACCGGCATCGCCCAGGGCGAGGCGATACCGGCCGCGATCCGTGTCCCCCCCACCCCGAGATCAACGGCGAGGATGAGCAGCAGAATGGTGACCACGAGACAGGCCCGTCGGCCTTCGGTGCCGAAATCGTTTCGGTACCGGCACGGGACAAGACGTTGAAACCAAAAGCACACCCCCGAACCCATCGAAACATATCCGGCGATCGGGGGTGCCGAGGAGTAGGCGAGGGGTAAGCCCGGACGCTACGGGCGAGTGAGCCAGTCGATGGGCTCGCTGGCGTTGGCTTCGACCTGAGGAACGTAGCCGCCTTCGTGTCCATCTCGGACCTGAAGGTGCGCGTAGCCGGTGGGTCCGACGTACTGCACGTTTTGCCATGTGCTCCGGGGAACGCCCATCGAGAGCAGGATGTTGGCGAGAAACTGATTGTGGAAGATCCCGTTGTATTCGCCGAGGCCCATCCGCGTCATGTTCCGGAAGTCGTAGAAGTAGCCGGTGTTGAAGAAACCCCCAGCGCTCCCGAAGGTGACGGTGGCGACACTGGTGGTTCCGTGGCCGTCGAAGCCCGGCGGGAGATGGCCGCCGTTCTCCTGCATCCAGTAGAGCAAGGAGTTGTCGAGGATCGTTTCGCCGGGCGCGTCCTCGACGTCCAGGGCCTGCGCGAGCCGCGCCATGAGTTCGAAGCCAAAGCGATGCACCGCCTGAACCGCTCGGTGATCCGCTTCATTGCTGCCGCTTTCGTGCGCCACATTGTTGTGCCAGTCGTTCACGCCAGGGACCTCGAGCTGTTCGGGAACGCCGAGGACCGCCACGTTGGTGACTCCGCAGCGAAGGGCCGCGCCGAGGATGTCGATGGTCTGTCGCAGCCGCTCCCGCGGTTCCGGGTTGCCTCCCGCAGGCGCCGCCGGCACTTCGCAGGAGGCGCTGACTCGGGTATTGAGGCGTCGCTGCACATCCGCGAGATGCTGGATGTGTTCATCGAGGCGCTGCCGATCGCGCCGCGATAGGCGGCGGTTGGATTCGCGAAGGGTCCGGTAGCTTTCGAGCACCCGGTCGACGACCGGGGTTCGGGGATCGGGCATGTCGCCGGGGGGCGTGAATCCGGTAAACAGCCGAGCGAACAGGACCTGGGGCCAGAAGACATTCGCTTCTTCGCGCACTCCGCCACCGCGAAGCGCGGGATCTTCGCTCGGGCTCGAGTAGCCCCAAGACAGGCCATAAGCGTTGCCGGTCTGTACCTGGCGCATGCGAATCGTGCTTGGGTCCCGATGGAAGCCCGGCTGCCACGCGATCAGATGGTCGACCGTCGGGGTGTGCTGGCCTCGAATCGCTCGGCCTCCTCCTCCGTTGCCCGCGCTGCTGCCGTAGTTGCCGAGGGCGCCGCCCTCGTGGTGCGAGATATAAAACGGAATGTCGATTCCGCGATAGACATTCATCTTGGAAACGAGCTCTGGAGTCAGCACGTCGGCGGGCGCCTGGAGCAATCCCGACACCGTAGCGGTGGTCCCCGACACGGTGCGCGGGAGCTCGCCCCGGGAGATCTGATGCCCCGGATACAGCATGTGAGTTTCGGTGCGCGCGGGCGTAGGGTACATGACGTCCGGAGCGACGAGCCCATGGCGCGTATCCATTCCGAAGAATCGCTTTTGACGCATCATGGTGGGGTCCTGCCCGTAGGCTGGCCCGGGAAGGAGCGACGGGAGGAACGGAAGGCCCAGCGTGAACCCACCGGCTCCACGAAGCACCTGGCGGCGGGTGAGCACCCGTTTGGATCGACTCATCGTGACGTTACCTCCAGCATTCGACGTTGACGAAAGTCTTCCCGGCGGAGTGAGCCGGTGAGGGTGTTTCGGAGGGAGTCTCCGGCCGTGGTTCGTGTTTCCTCGAGGGCGCAGCCGTTGGCTTGGTCGTCTTCGAGCCTCGCCCGGGTGTAGCGAAAGAGCTGACGCGCAAAACACGCTTCGAGCTTCTCGCTCTCCATGAGGCGCGCGACGAGCTCGGCCGCGTCTGCCACCGGCGTCTCGTCGTCGATGTCGACTCGCGGAACGGCGCTCGTGTCCACCGGCCGGGTCCCGAGCACATTGCCGTCGTCGTCGAGGATCGTCTCGTCGGTCCGAAAGCGGCCGAGCGCATCGTAGGCCTCCGTGGGATATCCAAGGTGATTGATGAACAGTCCGTGGCACGAAATGCAGGACGTTCCGGGGATCTCGGTGAGCACTTCGACCGCTTCCCGGGTCGTCTGAAGACCGTCGTTGGTCGGCACCGTCACGTCGGCTTCGGGAGGCGGCGGGGCGAGCGAGTCGCAGAGGAGCAGCTGGCGAAGCATCACCCCCTTGAGGATCGGCCGAGTGGTTGCCGACGCGGTCGCGACCATCCCCGCGCGGGTGATCAATCCTGCGCGTTCCCCTTCGGGAAACCGCGGCGGCTCGGATGCCCCGTCCCACGTGGGCACGCCATAAATCTCTGCGAGCTGCGGGTGGGTGGTGAAGGCGTAGTTGCTCTCAAACCAAGTGAAGAACCCATCCCCCTGTTGGGCGTGGTACCGGAACGACTCCGCCACTTCATCGACCATGGCGTGGTGGAGGTCTGGTGCCGGGGTAAGCGACCCGGCGAACGCGGCGTACTCGGGATTGCTGATCTGGGAAGCAAAGTCGCCGATTCGATCGAGTTGAAACCACTCCTCGATGAAGGTTTCGGTGGTTCGCTCAAACTTCGGATCGTCGAGCATTCGGTCGACGACTGCCGCAAAACCCTCGTCGGTGGCGAGCTCTCCGGTCTCGGCGGCGGTGAGCAGCGATCCGTCAGGAATGCTCTGCCAAAGTACTCCGGCGAGGCGTTTGGCGACTTCGAAGTCGGATAGCACGTATACGTCGCCGGAAACCTGCGCTTCGCCGTGCTCGACCCGATAGAGGAACTGAGGTGCGTTCAGCGTGACCGTGACAATGTCGGCGATGCCCTCCGAGTCGAGGCCGGGCGCGTCGTAGACCTCTAGGAAGAACCGCACCTCCGACTCCTCGAGGGGTCGACTGAACGCGAGCGACCCGAACCGGCGGATGAAGCGCTCGACGCATGCGGCCGATGGATCGGCGCGACAGCCCGTCAGTGTGTCGATGGCGCCGGGAGCTGAAGCAATGCTCTGGCCGAGCCCCTCTCCCACTTCGAGATACGAGCTCACGTGGCCAACGCTGACCGACTGATCCATGACTGCAAACGGCTCGTGGTGATCGCGACGGTCGTCGGGAATCCGATCGAACAGCGTTTCAAGCTCTGCGCGGACCTCCGGGTGCGCACCCCCGAGAAACGTCTCCAGAAGATCTCGGATCGCATGCTCGTAGTGATTGCGCGACAGGCGCGAGAGCTCACCCTCCGCCTGAGTATCGCCCTCGCAGGCGAAGCGAACCGGCGGTGGCTCCACCGGGGGCCTTGTGGGCTCGGCTCGCGACCCCGGGGAGGCGTTGTCACCGATATTGCCGACGCAGGAGGTCAACGAAAGGATGACCGCAACGTGGACCCAGCTTGACTGACGCATGCTCGCGGGATGTGCAACCCGCAGGCCACGCGTGGGTTCGCGGTGCGGACGTCGCGATGTTGTGCTCGATGCAACGGGGAGCGGGAAACGGCGTTGCTCCCGAAGCAACCTCGCGTCGAAGGGCCGGGATCCCGAGCGGAATACCGATTGCTGGGCTCTTGCTATGCGTTGGAAAACCTTGAGTCTCTTGTGGATTCTCGCGGCCTGTGAGGGATCGGTGTCGGACGTGGTCGCCGCACTCGACGGGGCCGTGGATGCGGAGCGCCCACGGGTCGTGCCCACCCCCGATGCCGCGGCGCTGATGCCGGATGCGCAAGCCGACGCGGACGCCGCGATCCCAGCGCTCCCCGATGCGGAGCTTCCCCGACCCGGTGAACTTACATCGGCCCACT
The DNA here is from genome assembly GCA_039187775.1 of Myxococcota bacterium. GTDB lineage: Bacteria > Myxococcota_A > Polyangia > Polyangiales > JBCCZL01 > JBCCZL01. The sequence goes on along the minus strand of JBCCZL010000352.1, from coordinate 1,124 downwards.
GCGATGGTTCGCCCGTGTACGGCGTGGGGGCCGAAATTGTGGTTGGCGGATCAGGTACGGAAGGTCGGGTGGGGGTGACCACCGATGGGGAGCGCTGGACCGATGGGACGACCACTCCCCGGGGCACGATGAGTCCTGGCCACACGCGGAATCTCATTCGAGGAACGGGATACGGCGGGGGCGTGTTCGTTGCGGTAGGCGGTCACGATAACTCGTACATCTCTACGAGCTGTGACGGGACGCGTTGGCGCTTCGATGTCCTCGGCACCAACATCGAAGGCGACGTGGCAGATTCCTACCGCGCGTTTCTCAGCGACGTTGCCTATCTCGACGGCGTGTTTGTTGCGGCGGGAGCGGGAGGGGCGCGCCTCACCTCCACCGATCACGGGGTGTCTTGGCACCGCACCGGAGACTCGATGGGCGGGCACTTTCGAGGGATCGCATCGGGCAATGGGATGTTCCTGGCGACCGGGCATTCTTGGTCCGGCGACACCGGCTATACCGCGACGAGCACCGATGGAGAAACATGGACGCCAGTGCGGGAGACGCCCGGCGAGCTGAGCGGCGTGGTGTTTGGCCACGGCGTGTTCGTGACGGTGGGAGGGTCGCGCTGCAGTTCGACCACTGACGGGGTGACCTTTGCGGATTGTGGGATCGTCTCGAGCGGCTATCTCGTTTCCGCAAAGTTCGTCCACGGTCAGTTCTACGTTCAAAGCCGCGATGGCGAATGGTGGAGCTCCACCGACGGTCGGGTGTTCACGGGGCCGAACCGTGGCTGGCTGCCGCAGTCTATCGCGGAAGCCAACGGGCGCTTCATCGCAAGCGGTTCAGAATGGCGCGGCTACGGCGAGGTCTTTCACGAGTGGACCCAGCGCGATCTCCCAAGCCTCGCCAACTTGGTCTCCGGCCGTGTGCTCTTTCAACCTTGAGCAACCTGAGAGTGCAGGTCAATGTGCCACTGAAACTGGTGAGCAAATAAAGTAGCTGAGGCAACGATACCTCTGCCTCTGCCTCTGCCTCTGCCTCTGCCTCTGCCTCTGCCTCTGCCTCTGCCTCTGCCTCTGCCTCTGTCTCTGCCTCTGCCTCTGCCTCTGCCTCTGCCTCTGGTTCTGCCTCTGTCTCTG
>JBCCZL010000351.1:0-10455 GCA_039187775.1 Myxococcota bacterium | reverse complement strand
GCCTACGAGCGGGCCCTCGACGATGTCCTCGAGGACTACCATCGTTTGTCGGCGCATCCGCGACTCGGTGCAACGGACCGCGCTCGGCTCGAGCAGACCGCCGACCTATGGGCCGACGTCCAGCGGTCCCTTGGCGAAACCCCGATGGTGTCGTGCGGAGATTTCGGCACGGTGGGCGACGGAAATAGCCGGCAGCTTCACGAGCGCGGAATGGACCTCGCGGTGGCGGCCCTCGCCTGTGGCCTCACCCGCATCGTGAACTACACCATCAAGCCGGTGGCGGACAACGACCACCCCGACAAGCACGCGCTTCATGGCACCGCCCACGACAGTCGGACGCGGGTCAACGATCAGGGGTTCGAAGAGTTTGCGCGTTGGCGAGGCCATCGGGTGGTCGATCTTCTCGATCGGTTGAGTGGCCAGCTCGACGAACACGGCGAGCCGCTTCTCGACTCCTGCCTTCTGCAGTGGACGCACGAGTATGGGAACTACGGTCACCCGAGGCTTGGCTATACGTCGATCATCGCCGGTGGGGCCGGCGGGGCGATGGATCTTGGCCAGCACATCGACGCGGGCGGCGCCCCGATCAATCGGCTTCACATCACGAGCATGATTGCGATGGGCCTCGACATCGCCGACATCGAACGCGACGGCTATGTGGGCTTTGGCGAATACAACCCGCAGGACGACGACGATTCGGAGATCCTCCACTACCGCGGCGACTGGAGGAACAACCCACGGCGCTACAACTACGAGAATGCGTCGCGGTTCTTGAGCGACGCCGAGAAGCGAAAACCCTTCCCGTACCTCCGCTAGTCGTCTTCGATCGGGCCTCGGTCGCGAGTGAGCGTCGCTCTTCGCCCCGATTTTCCCTTCCCTCGCTGATTTCCCGGCGAGTGGGGGACGTGGTGCCGAACCAATGAACCCAGATATCGGCGACTTTCGCCACTGGCTCCGGCGAGTGGCTCATGGCGCCTGACCACGCCAGTTTTCTTGGGGGCTCGTCTCCGCAAGAGGCGGCTCGATCAAGGAGAACATCGTGGTCAGAAGTGCCCTCGCCGAAAAAGACATCGCCCACACCCTCCATCCCTACACCGCACTCCACCAGCACGCAGAGCGCGGCCCCCATATCATCACCCGCGGCGAAGGCATCTACGTCTGGGACGAAGCGGGCCATCGGTTCATCGAGGGGCTCTCGGGGCTTTGGTGCACCGGGCTCGGCTACTCGGAGCCGCGTCTGATCGAAGCCGCGTCTCGTCAGCTCCACGCGCTTCCCTTCGGTCACTCGTTCGTGCATCGGGCGTGCGCCCCGACGATCGAACTTGCCGAAAAGCTGATCGGCCTTGCGCCGGACGGGCTCGATAGAGCGTTCTTTGTGAATTCCGGCTCCGAAGCCAACGACACCGCGGTGAAGTTTGTCTGGTACTACAACAACGCGCTCGGACGGCGCGAAAAGAAGAAGATCATCGCGCATCGCCGCGCCTACCACGGCGTGACGGTGGCGTCGGCGAGCTTGAGCGGCCTCTCGAAGATGCACCAAGAGTTCGACCTCCCGCTCGACCGATTCCTCCACGTGTCGCCACCGCACTTCTACTCGGAGGGTCGGCCCGGAGAAACCGAGGCGGCGTTCGTGGAACGGTTGGCGAGCGAACTCGATCAGCGGATCCAAGACGAGGGCGCGGAGACCGTTGCGGCATTTATTGGCGAGCCCGTGATGGGCGCAGGGGGAGCGATCCTCCCGCCGCGAGCGTACTACCCGGCGATTCAGCAGGTGCTCAAGAAGCACGAGGTCTTGATGATCGCCGATGAGGTGGTCACCGGGCTTGGACGCACCGGACAAATGTGGGGAAGCCAAACCTTCGGCATCGAGCCCGATGTCTTGATCACCGCCAAGCAACTTTCGTCCGCGTATCTTCCGATCGGTGCGGTACTGATTTCGGACACGATGTACCGCGCGTTCGTCGAAAACAGTGCAAAGCTCGGCCAGTTCGGTACCGGACACACCTATGGGGGGCACCCCGTCGCGGCCGCCGTCGCCCTCGAGGTCCTAAACATCTACGAGGACCGCGATCTCCTGAGCCACATCCGGCGCATGGCCGAGCCCTTCGCGGTCCGCATGCGCGAGCTCGGTGAGCATCCCCTGGTGGGTGAGGCGCGATCTGTTGGACTCATCGGCGCCGTAGAACTCATCGACGAACGGACCGACGCTCCCTTCGATGCCCACCATCGAGCGGCACACCTCGTCAACGACATCACCACCAAGAACGGCCTCTTCTTGCGGGCCCTCACCAACGAGATTGTGGCGGTGTGTCCCCCGGTGATCGTGACCGAAGAGGAGATTCACCTCATCTTCGACACCCTCAAACGGGCGCTCGACGAGGCCCTTCAACAACTTCGATCCTAAGGAGCGCACCCGATGCCGCACTCCACCTATGCCGCTTCACGGATCGGCTCCGCGGTCGTCGAGCCGACGGGGCCCTTTCCGGCCGGTTCGTTTCAGTCTTTCACGCTGACCTACACCGCGGGGTTCTTTGGCATCGACGACACGGGTTCGATCAAGATCGCCCATCGCTTTGCGAGCGACATGGGAGTCCCTCAGTTCGACGATCCGAAGGCCCCCAACTTCACCACCGTCGAGGCAAGCAACGGTGCTGTGCTTCACGTCGAGTACGACAAAAAGCGCAACATCCGACCTTGGGGCCGCGTGCTCTACATCAAAGTTGTGCGTGGGTTTCTGCGCGAAGGGGACCAGATCGTGGTCCGCTTCGGGGATCGCCGTCAGGGGAGCCCCGGCCTCCGTACGCAGACGTTTTGTGAAGACACCTTCGAGCTCAAGGTCCTCGTGGATGCGATCGCGACATACGACTACGTCGAGCTCGAGCGATCGCCGACGATTCGAATCGTTCCGGATGCGCCGGTGCAGTACCGACTGGTGCTCCCGACCGAACGAGGGGTGGAAGAGCCGTTTCGACTGTGCCTGAAAGGAGAGGACCGCTGGGGAAATCCGGCGCCCCACGCCCAGACTACGCGCATGTCGCTGCGGGTGGGTGACGGCGGTCCGGCCATCCATGGCCTTCCCCGCGAGGTGGAGTTCGGAGCTGATAACCCGTCGGTGGTGATGGAAGGATTGCGGGTTGCCGAGCCGGGGGATGGGTTCGTCGAGCTCCTCGTCGATGGTCGAGTCCTCGCGCGATCGAACCCGCTCCGAATCACCCCGGGCCTACGGCTCCGGCCGTTCTGGGCCGATTTGCACGGGCAATCGGAGGAGACGATCGGCACCAACTCGGCGCGGGAGTTCTTCCAGTTTGCCCGGGATGCGGCGTTTCTCGATGCGGTGAGCCACCAGGGCAACGACTTTCAAATCACGAAGGAGTTTTGGTCGCACCTCAATGAGCTCACCCCCGAGTTCAATGAAGACCACCGGTTTATCGCGTTCCCCGGTTATGAGTGGTCCGGCAATACCGGCCTCGGAGGTGACCGCAATGTGCTCTACCTTCGCGAAGGTCGACCGATTCATCGCTCTTCGCATGCGCTCGTCCCCGACCTGTCGGATGTCGATACGGACGCGAACACCGCCACCGAGCTCTTTGAAAAGCTGGCGGCCGAGGACTGCGTGGTGTTCGCACACATCGGCGGCCGCTACGCGGACATCGAGTACGCGCACGATGGCAAGAACGAGGTGTCCATCGAAATCCACTCCGCCTGGGGAAGCTTCGACTGGTTGCTCGAAGACGCCTTTCGGAATGGCTATCGCGTGGGCGTGGTGTCGAACTCGGACGGGCATAAGGGCCGACCGGGGGCAAGTCATCCCGGCGCGACCAAGTTCGGGTCGTACGGTGGGCTGACCTGTCTTCTGGCGGAGAGCCTGACGCGAGAGGCGCTGGCCGAGTCGATGCGGTGTCGGCGCCACTACGGCACGACGGGTTGCCGGACCCTCCTCGATGTGCGCGCGTCGTTTGAGCGACCGTGCCGGCGCTACCGTCGGGACCCGAACCTCGACCGCGACGCGGTGGGGGAGCTGGTGGAGCTCGCTCAGATGGGCGACATCTGTTGCTCGGACCTTCAAACCGTCTCCGTTCGGGTGAATGTGCACGCGGCATCGCCGCTGGAACGCATCGAGATTCGGAACGGCTGCGAGCTGGTGGAGACGATTCGCCCCTACGCGCCTTCGGACCTCGGAACGCGCATCCGGGTCCTCTGGGAAGGATCGGAGTATCGAGGTCGAGGCCGGGAGACGATTTGGGACGGCTTCGCCGAACTCGATGGGAACAACCGGTTTTTGAGCGCGTTGCCGGTCAATCGCTACAACCTCGATAAGCGCTTCGAGACAGTCGGAGAACGTCGCGTCGAGTGGACATCGATCACCACCGGTGGCCACGCAGGGTTTGAAGCGACTCTCGCATCGAACGACGGAACGCTGCGCATTCGAACGGCACCGGTCGAGGCCGAGGTCCGTCTCTCGGATATCGACTACGACGATCGCGTGTTCGATGCGGGCGGACTCGGCCGACGAATGCGGATCTTTCGTCTCCCCGACGAGAACCCTCATCGGCAAATATCGCTCGAGCGGAGCGTTGCGCTTCGTCCCACCGGCGACAACCCGCTTTACGTACGCTTCGTTCAAGAGGACGGCCACGTGGGCTGGTCGAGTCCCATCTACGTCTTCCAGGGAGACCCGTGTCGATGACGCGTGCGACAAGTTTGATGTTTATTGGCGGGGAGTGGTGCCGAAGTGCGACCGCCGGCATGGTTGGAGTGGAAGATCCCGCCACCGGCCAAACCGTCGGCGAGGTCGCGGCTGCCGCGGAGGCGGACGTGCGCAAGGCCCTCGATGCCGCTGCGTCTGGGTTCGCTCGATGGCGCGGCACTTCATCCACGCAACGCCAAGCCACGCTCCGGCGAATCGCCGATGAAATCGATGCCCGGCGCGACAGCCTCGCGATCGCGACGACCCGGGAGCAGGGCAAACCGATCGGGGAGTCCTACGGCGAGCTCGAGCGAACCGCAGATGCGTTTCGCTGGTGTGCGGACGAAGCGACCCGCATCTACGGACGCGTGTTGACGCCGCGTGGCCGTGGCCACCGCGAGATGTTGCTGCGTGAGCCGATCGGGCCGGTGGCGGGTTTTTCTCCGTGGAATTTTCCCGCGGTGATGACCGGGCGAAAGATTGCGGCCGCGCTCGCCGCGGGGTGCTCCATCGTGATCAAACCATCGGAAGAAGCGCCGGCGGTATCGGTGGGTCTGATAAAGGCGTGCGAGGCGGCGGGAGTCCCGGCGGGTGCGGTGAACCTCCTGTTCTACCCACCGGCGGAGATCGCAAACCAGCTCATCGCATCGCCGGTCATTCAGAAAGTGTCGCTCACCGGATCGGTCCGCGTCGGCCGAACCCTTAGCGCGCTCGCGGGTCAGCATCTCAAGCCGGTGACGATGGAGCTCGGGGGCCATGCGCCTGTCGTCGTGTTCGACGACGCGGACGTCGACGCGGCGGCCCGACTCACGTCGGCCTTCAAGTTCCGAAACGCCGGCCAGGTCTGCCTCGGTGTCGGCCGGGTCCTCGTTCAGGCGAACGTATTCAAGCGTTTCCTGGAGAGCTTTGTCGGCGAGGTCGAGAGGATTCGCGTAGGGCCCGGGGGCGACCCTGCGACGACGATGGGCCCGCTCGCGAGCCGGCGCCAGCTCGAAGCGACCCAATCCTTCGTCGAGGACGCAGTGACGCGGGGCGCCCACGTGGTGTGCGGGGGCAAGCGCGTGGGCGACGTCGGATATTTCTTCGAGCCGACGGTGCTGACCGAAGTGCCCATGGGGTCGAGAATACTGACCGAAGAACCGTTCGGTCCGGTGGTGCCAATCATTCCGTTCGAGACCTATGGCGACGCGGTGGAGAAGGCGAATCGCACCGACTACGGCCTTGCCGCGTATGCCTTCACGACGTCGCTCGAACGTGCGACCCACATCGCGGAGGACTTGGAAGCGGGCTGGGTCGGCATCAATGGGTTTATGCCGGCGCTCGCCGAAGCTCCGTTTGGGGGATACAAGCTCAGCGGGATCGGCGCCGAAGGCGGCCCGGAAGGGCTCCTCGCGTACACCCGGCAAAAGTTCGTCAGCCAAAAGAGCTGACCCCGAGCGACAATTGCCGGGAGAACTCGGGATCGCTTTGAGATAGGCTCCGGCGATGATCGGGAGGCTCGACGGACTGGTCGTAGAGCGAGGCGCGGACGGCTCCTGCGTGCTCGACGTCCGAGGCGTGGGCTACGAAGTGTTCGTCCCGCTCGGTGCGCTCGGCCGATTGCCTCAGCCGCCCGATTCGGTGGTGCTCCATGTGCACACCCATGTTCGGGAAGACTCGCTCGTGCTCTATGGTTTTCCGAGTTCGAAGGACCGGGAAGCGTTTCGAACCGTGCTCAGCGTTTCCGGGGTTGGCCCGAAGCTCGCGCTCGCAATTCTGAGCCATCTCACCGCGGACCAGCTCGCTCAGGCGATCGCGATGGGGGACAAGGCGGCGCTCAAGGGCATTTCCGGCGTCGGTAGAAAGACGGTCGAGCGGCTCATGCTGGAACTGCGAGACAAGCTACCGACGGTGGTGGCGCTCCAGGATTTCCCGACATCGACGCCGGTGGCCGCCGCCAAGCCGACCGGACCGCTGGCCACGGTGGCCGGCGCCTTGGTGAATATGGGTTACAAGCCCGCCGAAGCAGACCGAGCGGTCATGGCGGTGGGCGAACCCAACGGCCGTCCCGTGGAGGAGCTCCTTCGAGAGGCGCTTAGCAGTTTGAGTGGACGATGACGCAGGAGACGCCGATGGATCGTGAGGTGGGTGGGCAGGCCCGGGGGGACGACAAGCAGTACGAGATTTCGCTTCGGCCCAAGGGGTTCGACGAGTTCGTCGGGCAGCCCAAGATTATCGAGAACCTGAAGGTGTTCGTGCAGGCGGCGCTCAAGCGGGGAGACCCGCTCGACCATGTGCTCTTCTGTGGCCCACCGGGCCTCGGGAAGACCACGCTGTCGTTCATTTTGGCCGAGGAGCTCGGTGTGCAGCTCACCCTCGCGTCCGGTCCGGCGATCGAACACAAGGGACAGCTTGCTGCGCTTCTTACCAAGCTCGAAGAGCGTGACGTGCTCTTCATCGACGAGATCCATCGCCTCACTCCGGCGGTCGAAGAGAACCTCTATACCGCCGTCGAGGACTTTCGCATCGATGTGGTTCACGGCGATGGGCCCTATGCGGCGACGATTCAGCTCCCTCTTCGGCCGTTCACCTTGGTGGGGGCCACTACTCGCACCGGCCTCCTGACCAGTCCCATGCTGTCGCGCTTTGGCTACGTGACTCGCCTCGACTACTACGATCCCGCGTCGCTCGCGCGGATCGTCACACGCAGCGCGGGCCTCATGTCGCTCCCGATCACCGAAGAGGCGGCCGACGAAGTGGCGCGCCGTGCCCGCGGTACTCCGCGGATCGCCAACCGGCTTCTTCGACGCGCCCGGGATTTTGCCGACGTGCTCGGCAACGGGACCCTCGATGGAAAGACGGCGAAGGATGCGCTCGATCGGCTCGACGTTGACAGCGCCGGCCTCGACGAGATGGACCGGCGCCTCCTCTCGATGATCATCGAGCACTACAAAGGGGGGCCCGTCGGCATCGAGACCCTCGCCGCGGCGCTGAGTGAACCGCGAGACACCCTGGAAGACGTGTACGAGCCGTACCTTCTGCAGCAGGGGTTTCTCGCCCGAACCGCGCGAGGGCGCGTTGCCACCGACAAAGCCTACAAGCACTTGAAGCTCGCCGTCCCCAAGCGACAGCAAACGAACCTCTTCTAGGGTACCTCCGTTCCGCTTGCGGGCGTGCTCGCAATAACCCTGCCACTCGCGGAAACCATCGGTTGTGATTCCGAGAAGCGAGAGGGGCGCCGAAACCGCTCCCGGGCTGCCTCACTGCACGCTCCGCAAACATTGCGTGCGCGGGTCGCGGTGAAGAATGCCCTAGTCCAACCCGGCTCCCATCATTGTCCTTACTCGTGGGCCGTTCGGTCGTCGCTTCGTCGGAGGTCCGCCATCGTCGGTCGGATGCGGTGGATCTCGTTTGCGTTGATCGAGGCATCGATTCCGTCCGGCTCCCACCGCGCAACAGCCGCGGTCAACCAATCGGAGTGGGTCGGCACCGAGTTCAGGAGCGCCTGCCGAACAGTCTCCACTTCGGTGGGGGACGCGAGGTCAGGAAGCTCGCAAGTGTGGCGAACCGCAATGAGAAGTACGACGAACCCTTGGACAATATCGCGAAAGCCACGATCCGGCTGCGGTTCGTTCCTTGTCGCGCCAAGCAGCGCCTCCACCCACGGATCGAACTCGTCCGGGGGGCCGCACCACATCTCCACGTCTGCGAATGCCAAAGCGGAGGCACGATTCGCTACCGCATCCCGAAGTGCGTCGAGCGACTCGACGTCTCCGCGTTGGTTCACCGCATCGACCCACGGGTTCAGTTCCGGGCGGGTCTGCGCAGGTAGCACCAGAACGAGCGCTCGGCCGTGCTCGAACGACTTGGCCCGAAGCTTTGCTCGATGCCGGACTTGCTGGAACCGGGACCCAACGACTATGGCGACCGAGATGGTGACGGCGCCGCCCACCAAGGCGCCGACTAGGATGAAGTTCCCGCTAAACGCGCTAACCAAGATGACGGTGAAGAAAACAAACGCGAACGGGGTCGCGAGCGAGGACCAGCCCTGATCGTCCTGTGACCTCACGGTTGCTCCTCCCCGCCGGTTGGCGATTTCCGGATCTGGCGCTGGGTCATCGCACGGACAGAAAACCGTAGCGCGCTCCTACGGGTATTCAACGGCTCCATCCATGGGAGGATCGACCTCGACGGTCCCGTCTCCGTAGGCGACGAAGCTTGCGATGGTGTTGCTACCGCCTCGCCGGAAGTCGAGCCGGCATCCCACGAAGCCTCGTTCGTTGGGTCCTGGCGGCTCCGCCATGCGCGAGATCTCGGTGTCGCAGTCCGGGACGATTTCGAACTTGCCCGAGTCCTCCACCACCAGGCGAACCCGCTGCGGCGTGTCCATGAGCGCACCTTCGACTTCGCCCTCACCACGCATTTCCACCGGCCCATGGGTGACCTCGACCCGAATGCGAACCGGTTCCCAGTCCGGATCAAGCGCCGCGCCTTGTCCTGGATCGATCACCGCGACTCGGGTCGCGACGATGGAGTTTTGGACGTCTCCCAAGGTGGCCGTGCCGATGATCTCCCGAAACTCAGCGTTGATGATTTCCGTATTGGCCGGGGTGGCGGAGGTGCCGCAGTCGCACGCGGCCAGGACAACCGTGAGAAGGATGACGAAAGGGAGCCTGCGCATGGGCCAAAGAATAGCGAGAAACTCTGGCTTAAAGAGTGGGAGTTTCTGTAGCAATCCCAAGGACATGTGCTGAAAGACCGACTTTTTCTGCGGAGTCGTCGTAATTTGGCGACTGCACCCGCACTACCTCACTGGCGGTGACAGCAATGCGGCAGATCATGATTTCAAGCCGATGGTCCAGACTTACCGGGATTCTCCTGGTCGCGCTCGGCGCAGGATGCACCGGAGTCGCAAGTGATACTGAGGCCGGTCCCGGCGTTCGTCCTGACGGTCCGCGACCTCCGGCGACGGCCGCCTACGCGAGTGAAGTCGGGGCTCGTCGCCTCTCCCAGGCGGAGCTCGACCACGCGCTCCGGGATCTTCTGCAGGACGACACCGGACCAGCGACCCGGATCCTGATCGAAGATAACTTCGCGCCCTACGACAACGACTACACGCTTCAGCGCGCCTCGGAAGCCCTCGTCACGGGCATCGAGCAGCTCTCGATGGACGTCGCCGACCGGCTTACCGCGGACGCGGCCCGCCGGAGTGTGCTCCTTCCCTGCGAACCGACCGGTGCCGACGACGACGCGTGTTTCCGCTCGTTCATCGAAGACTTTGTTCCGCGGGCTCTTCGTCGGCCTGTCTCTGACGAGGAGATCGCGGCGTACATGACCCTTCAGAGCTTCGCGACCGAAGACAACCCGAACGTCGACAACGACTTTTACACGGCCGTGGGATTGGTCATTCGCGCGGTGATTCAGGACCCCGAGTTCCTCTACCGCATCGAGGTCGGCGCCCCAACGGAGAATCGCGGAGTCTACGCGCTCGACGGGTACGAGATCGCGACGCGCATGGCCTTTCTTATTCTTGGGAGCACGCCCGACGACGCGCTCCTCGCCGACGCCGCCGCGGGAACGCTCGAGACTCCAGACGGCCGGCGCTCGGTCGCCCAGCGGCTCTTCGCGGACGAGCGTGCCAAGGAGCAGCTTCATCGCTTTCACGCGATGTGGCTCGGCTATCGAACGATTCCCCACGGTGTGGATCTCGTTTCGGGCTTCAATCAGGAGACCACGTCGCTCCTCGACCGGGTGATCTTCGATGACCGGCGGAGCTACCTCGATGTCTT
>JBCCZL010000350.1:0-10461 GCA_039187775.1 Myxococcota bacterium | reverse complement strand
GACGCATTCGGTGACCGGGTGCTCCACCTGAAGACGAGTGTTGACCTCGAGGAAATAGAACTCGTCGTTGGGAGCGACGATGAACTCGACGGTGCCGGCGTTCTGGTAGCCGATCGCGCGAGCCATCCGGAGCGCGGCATCGGTCATGGCCCTCCGTCGCTCCTCGGTCATCCACGGGGACGGGGCTTCCTCGATGATCTTCTGGTGCCGCCGCTGGATCGAGCACTCGCGCTCGAAGAGATGCACCAGACTGCCGTGCGCATCCCCAAGGATTTGCACTTCGATGTGCCGCGGCCGCTCGAGGTACTTTTCGATGAGGAGGGTTCCATCGCCGAAGGCGCCTTCTCCTTCCCGTCGGGCGGCGGCAATCGACGCCTCGAGCTCCTCTTCGGCGCGGACGATACGCATCCCTTTGCCTCCGCCGCCCGCGCTCGCCTTGAGGAGCAGCGGAAAACCGACGTGCTTGGCTTCCTGAATCAGCGCCGCGTTGCTCTGCTCGACGCCGTCGTAGCCGGGCACCACGGGGACGTCTGCGTCGCGGGCGATCGCTTTTGCGTGCTGCTTTTTGCCCATGGCCTCGATGGCCGATACCGGGGGTCCGATGAACACGATGCCCGCCTCTTCGCAGGCTCGAGCGAACTCCGCGTTCTCGGAAAGGAAGCCGTAGCCGGGATGGATCCCGTCGGCGGCGGTTCGTTTGGCGGCGTCCAGGATTCGCTCGATCGAGAGGTACGACTCGGTGCTCGGGGCGGGACCGATCACCAGGGCTTCGTCGGCCAGCCGAGTGTGGGGGGCATTCCGGTCGGCTTCCGAACAAATGGCCACCGTCTCGTAGCCGAGGTCGAGGGCAGTGCGAAGGATCCGGCAGGCGATCTCTCCGCGGTTGGCGACTAGGATCTTCTTCATCGGAGCTCTCGGTTCAGTGCCGGAAGACGCCCCAGGACGTATTCGCTTCGAAGGCTTTGTTGTAGGACGCGGACAAGCACAGCCCGACGACGCTTCGCGTATCTCGGGGATCGATGATCCCGTCGTCCCAGAGTCGCGCCGTCGCGAAGAACGCTTTTTGTTCGTTTTCGATCTGCCCTTCGATCATCTGCTTCATCACGTTGAGGCGCTGTTCGTCGACTTCGACGCCTTTTCTCGCTGCGCTTTCGCGCTGGATGATGTCGAGTACGCCGGCGAGCTGTTTGCCGCCCATCACCGCGATTCGGTGGTTCGGCCAGGTAAAGAGAAAACGGGGCGCGTAGGCTCGACCACTCATCGCATAGTTTCCTGCGCCATAGCTTGCGCCGGTCATGATGGTGATCGCGGGGACTCGGCTGTTCGATACCGCGTTGATCATCTTGGCGCCGTTCTTGATGATCCCTTCCTGCTCGTACTTCTGCCCCACCATGAAGCCGGTGATGTTCTGGAGGAAGAGGAGCGGAACCCCGGACTGATTGCAGAGCTGGATGAACTGGGCGCCCTTGTTCGCCGCTTCGCTGAACAGGATGCCGTTGTTGGCGAGAATCCCGACGGGATAGCCATGAAGGTGGGCCCAGCCGGTCACCAGCGTAGTCCCGTAGAGAGGCTTGAACTCGCTGAAGCGCGAGCCGTCCACGATCCGGGCGATGACCTCTCGCGCCTCGAAGGGAACCTTGATGTCTGGGGACACGATGCCGAGAAGCTCCTCGGCGTCGTAGACCGGCTCCTCGATGTCGCGGGGAGTCGGCTTTCGACCCTTGGTCCACTCGAGGTGGGCGACCACTTCGCGGGCGAGGCGGAGCGCATCGACTTCGTCTTCGGCGAGATAGTCGGAGACACCGCTCACCCGAGAGTGCATTTCGGCGCCGCCGAGCGGCTCGTGATCGGTTTCTTCGCCGGTGGCCATCTTCACGAGCGGAGGGCCAGCGAGGTACACCTGCGCCTGCTCGCGCACAAAGATCGCGTAGTCGCTCATTCCGGGGATGTAGGCGCCGCCGGCGGTGGAGCTTCCGAAGACCACGCAGATTGTAGGACGCCCCGCTTCGCTGCTTCGGGTGAGGTCCCGAAAGCCTTGGCCGCCGGGCACGAAGATCTTGCTCTGGTTCGGAAGATCGGCGCCCGCGGATTCGATCAAGCTGATCGATGGCATGTGGTTCTGCATCGCGACTTCGGCGATTCGACCGGTCTTGCGCAGCGAGATCTCGGTGACCGCGCCGCCTTTCTTGGTGGCTTCGCTGGCGGTGATCACGCACTCGACGCCGGAGACGAGGCCCACGCCGCCGAGCACGCTCGAACCGGTGGTTTCGCCCATCATCTCGTGGCCGGCGAGAGGGCAGAGCTCGACAAACCAGCTGTCCCGATCGAGCAGACGCTCGATTCGCTCCCGCGGCAACAGTCGACCCCGCGCTTTGTGCCGGCGCACGTACTTTTCGCCGCCGCCCTCGCGGGACTTGGCCATCGCGGCGGCAAGGGCTTCGAGGTCCTTGGAGTTTTGCTCCCGGTTCTTTTGGTAGGTCTCCGACCGCACGTCGACTTTGCTCGACCAGACCGGATACGCCTGTGCATGGGGCATCGAGGCCGATGGTCTAGACGGACCCGGGCGATGTCAATCGACGCCTTTCGCGTTTCCCGTCATTCGGTCTCCCAGCTCGGTGGGCCCGGCTCGGTTTGCCAGGCCCGGTTTGCCAGGCCCGGTTCGGGGACCTGAGGAGCGCTTCCTTAAAATCGAAAACAGCGCTATGGGTCCGCCATGAGTGGCTTTAGCGAGTATTCCAACCACGATGGCCTTGGCCTCGCCGCGCTGGTGCAAGAAGGCGAGGTGAGCTCCGCCGAGCTCGTCGAGACCGCGATTCAGCGCATCGAGCGGGTCAACCCTCAGCTCAATGCGGTGGTGCAGACGATGTACGACGAGGGCCGGGCGAGGGCCCGGGAAGCGGACGCCGTACCCAAGGACGAGCGAGGCCCGTTCCATGGAGTGCCGCTCCTCCTCAAGGATCTGGTTGCGCTCTACGAGGGCTTTCCCACCACTGCGTCGTCCCGATTCTTCAAGGACTTTGTTGCGGGGTACGACTCCGAGCTCGTGAAGCGTTACCGGAAGGCGGGCTTCGTGGTGTGCGGAAAAACCAACACGCCCGAGCTCGGGATCGTCGCGTACACCGAGCCCGAGCTCCGCGGGCCCACTCATACGCCGTGGCGTCTTGGGCACACGAGCGGCGGTTCGAGCGGCGGCGCGGGGGCGGTCGTCGGCGCGGGAGTGATGCCCATCGCCCACGGGGGAGACGGCGGCGGGTCGATCCGGATCCCGTCCTCGTGTTGCGGCATTTTCGGACTGAAGCCCACTCGGGGAATGACCCCTGCGGGCCCGGATGCGTCGGACGCCTGGGGCGGTCTCGCGATCCAGCACGTCCTCACCCGATCGGTACGCGACTGCGCGGCGGCGCTCGATGCGACTGGCGGTCCCGAGCGGACCAGCTGGTACCGAGTCGAGAACCACGACGTTCCGTTTCTCGAGCAGGCAGGGCGTCCCGGAAAGCCGCTTCGCATCGCCGTTTCGACGCGGCCTCACCTGCCGACCGATGGGGTTCACTCCGACTGCGTCGCTGCCGTCGACGACGCGGCGAAGCTCTGCGCGGACCTTGGCCACGACGTGTTCGAGCGGGATCTTCAGGTGGACCCGGCGGAGCTCGCCGAGAACTTCCTCATGCACCTCGTGGTCGAAGTCGCCACCGAGATCGAGCTTGCCGGACAGGCGCTCGGAAAAAAGCCGACGAAAGCCGACTTCGAGCAGCAGACCTGGCTCCTCAATATGGTGGGCCGGCAGATTCCCGCGGTTCGGAGCAAGATGGCCTGGAAGACGCTTCAGCGAGTGGCCCGCGAGGTGGCCACCGCGTACGAAGACTTTGATGTGCTGTTGACGCCGACGCTGGGCCTTCCGCCGGTGAAGATCGGCGAGCTCAAGCCTTCGGGGGTCGACGCCATCGCCCAAACCGTGGTGGCCAAGGCGAACCTCGGCCCCGTGCTTCGCATTCCGGGGCTCCTCGCCCAGATGGCGCAGAAGATCTTCCGTTTCATTCCATTTACGCCACTCGCCAATGTCACCGGTCAGCCCTCGATGTCAGTGCCGCTTTACTGGAACCAGAAGAACCTGCCGATCGGGACGATGTTCACCGCCGCCCAGGGTGCCGATGGGATGCTTCTTCGACTCGCCGCCCAGCTCGAGGAGGCGCGGCCTTGGAAGGACCGGCGCCCCGTGATTCACGCGTTCTGATTCGTTGCGGAGAAAGAGTCTCGGAAGCTGTCGGACACTCGCCCACATCCGGGACGTCGAGTGGCAACCGCTTGCCGGCAGACTTCCCCACGTTGCCGCCCGTGCATTGTTCTTCGTGGGCTTTCTTGCTGGAAGCTGGGCAGGAGGTGGGAGGATCGATTTGTGCTCTTTCCCGGGCATGCCTTTTTCCCGCCGTTCGCTTCTTCGTGGTCTCGGCCTTGGCGCGGGAGCCAGCATCCTTGCGCCGATGGTTTCGCGGCTCCTTCCAGAGGCGATGGGTCAGTCGTCGGCGACCAAGCGCTTCATTCTCTTCACCAACAACAACGGGGTCCGAGACGACTACCGGCCCGTGCCGAGTCCGACCGGAATCGACCTCAAGTCTTGGGCGGCGCTCGGGCCCCACGCCGACGATCTGGTGGTTCTTCGCAACGTCTATTCACCCTTCGACCTCGATCTCCACGGCAACGATTGGCCCTACTGTGCGACCCCGGGCCAGTCGGTGGGTGGTAACGTGGCGCCTGGCGGCCCTTCGATCGATCGATTCATTGCGGACCAGATCGGAACGACCACCGCGCTCAAGTCCATCAACATCTCGCTATGGCTGGGCGGAAGCAGCCGGGAGCTTTCCACCCAAAGCGCCGACGGTCCCGGCGTGGCGCTTCCCGCCGATGGCCCCATCGAGGCGTTTAACCGAGTATTCGGTTCGGGAATGGGGATGAGCACGGAAGAAATGTCGACCCAGCTTCAGCGCGACCGGAGCGTCCTCGACGGAGTGACCGCGGACATTCAGCGAATGAACGGTCGCCTCGCTGGACCGGAGCGCGAGCGAATGGACCAGTATCTCCAGTCGGTCCGCGACCTAGAGACCCAGCTCGGACGCGTTGCCGATACCCGTCTCTCCTGCTCTTCCTCGCTGGCTCCCGATCTGGACGTCATCGGGTCGGGGCGGTCCAAGCGGAGCGGGAGCGACGTTCGTCCCGAGCGCATGGACGCCGGCGTCGACATGCTCCTTGCGGCGCTCACCTGCGGCTTTACGAACGTCGGGGCTTTTGTGTCGATCAGCGCGCGGATGGAGTTTCTCATCAACGATCCCGTCGTCGGTCAGCACACGATGTGGCACGGCGACGGCACGTTCGAGCGCCACGATGCCTTTTACGACTATCAGGCACAGCAAATTGCCAAGATCTGGCAGGCGCTCAAGGACACGCCCGAAGGAGACGGCTCCATGGCCGACAACACGGTTTTCTTTTGGGGCAATACGAGCGGAGGCAACCATCACAACGGCTCGTATGACGCGTGGAACATGATTCTCCACGGAGGGCTTCGGGGAAATCGGGTGATCGAGCTTCCCATGTCGCCCGTCGAGTCGGGCAACGATCCGCGCCGCTCACTTGTGGGATCGGATGCCGAGCGAGCGCCGAAGGTCGGTAAAGATGCGCCCGTTCACGCCCTGAACGATGTGCTCACCACGGTGGCCCACCTTGCGGGGGCACCGGTGGACGGGTTCGGCGACCCGCGAGCGACCCGCGGAGTCCTGACCGATGTCATGAGCTGATCGGGCTGCTCGCTTGGGGGTTTACTTAGGCGGGCGGCCGAAGGACATTCAGCACTTCGCGGAGCCCGGCGACGGTGTCCGGGCTCGGGTCGGGGGGCGCGTGATACCCCCCGGTCGCCCGTCGACCTTCTTCGGCGAGCCAGACCGTGACCTCTTCCAGGCCCATCGTGAACGTGAGCTCGGCGCGTTTCCCGTCGTCGAGAATGCGCACGTCGTCAAGGAGGCCCTTTTGCGGGGGCGCGGAGCGAAGGCGGGAAATGCGTGTTTGAATCGAGCGACCGTGGGGTACCACCGCGTCGTCGCCCGGCCGATGGCGGGGACGGAGGCCTCGCGCTTCGAGGGTTCGATACAGCGCCCGGAGTGCATCCCCTCGCGGCTGCCCGGCCATCAGGTAGAGGTCGGCTTCCTCGAAGCCGGCGATCCCGCCGCGTTCTCGACGCAATGCGACCGAGAAGTCAGTCCCGTGGAGCTGAAGCTCGTCGGTTCTCGGCGTCTTCAGAACAAAGCCTTCGATGTGGCGGAGCTGGGCACCGAGGTGGAGCGCGACGAACTTTCCCGTCGGATCCGCGGCCCGGAGCTGCTCGGCGTCGATCGGAACGAACTCGTCGGTTCCATAAAACCGCGCGTAGCTCTCGAAGATTCCGCTGCACTGGGGCTCGAAGAGGCACGTCGCGCAGCTCGCCGGCTTGATCTTGTCCCGGCGCTTGACGAGGTACTTGTTCCAGGGCTTGCTCAGCCGGTCGTCGTTGTCGATCGCGATCGTGTCGGTGTGCTCACCGTCGTGGTGAATGACCGGAAGCAGCGACGGGGCCACGCAGTAGGGGAGGTTTCCGATATTCACGTCGAAGTCGGAAGGAAGCTTTCGGACCATCTCCTCCAGCGGTGCGCGAAGGTCGCGATAGCGAGGAATCATCTCGCGGAGCTCCGCTTCGCTTCGGATACCCGCATCCATGGGTCGAACCATGTCGAGGTGAAGCTGGCGAACGTCGTAGGCAGTGACGAGGTCGGCGAATGCGGGCACCGACGCATAGTTCGATCGCACCACACACATATTGATGGTGATGCGTTCGTCTCGTGCCCGAAGGCCCTCGAGGGTGCGCACGATTCGGTCGAAGGAGCCGTCCTTTCGGGTCGTGCGCTCGTGGGCCTCTTTGGTCGCACCCTGAATCGAGATTCGCCAGGTAAAGTTGCCGCCGGTTTCGAGGATCTCGTCGATGAAGGCGGCCCGGGCGGTCTTCGCGCCGTTCGTAAACACCACGATCTCCTCGAAGCCGAGGGCCACGCACTCTCGAACCACCGGAAGAAACGCGGGCTGCAGCGTGGGCTCGCCGCCAAGGAGCGTGATCTTTCGATTGCCGGCGCGGTAGGCGGCGCGGATCCGCTCGAGGATCGGCTCGGCGGGCAGAGGGTGAGCTTCGCCCATCCCGGTGCGCTGCCCGCTCACGCAAAATACGCAGCGGTTGTTGCACATGTGGCCGAGCTGGATTTCGACCTGTCGGGACGGCTCCACCTCCCGATTATAGACCAGCTTCCCGAGAGCTCCGAGCTCGCGGTAAATCCTGGAGCAGCCGAGCGGGTAACGCGCAAAGGGACTACAGTCCCCGCCATGAGCGGACCTGAGAGCGCGCCCGAGAAGTCCTTCGACGCGAGCGACCCGTATCGGCGAGAGGAGCAGACGTTTCCCAAGCTCACCGATGCCCAGATCGACCGCGTCCGTCCATTGGCGGAGGTCGCCGATCTCGAGCCGGGGGCCCTCCTTTTCGAACGCGGCGATCGGCGCGTTCCCTTCTTCGTGGTTCTCAAAGGAGCGATCGAGATCCTCGACCACTCGAGCGGTGAGCCAGAGGTCATCACCGTTCACGCGCACCACCAGTTCACCGGCGAGCTTGACCTGTTCAACGACCGGAAGATCCTCGTTTCGGGTCGCGCGCAAGGACCGACTCGGGTGCTGCGATTGGAGCGACCTCGGTTTCAGCGTTTGATGACCGCCGAACCGTCGCTCGCCGAACTGATCATGCGCGCGTTGATCCTTCGCCGGGTCGGGCTCATCCAGCATGAGCAGGGCGGAGTGGTGCTGGTCGGCGATCCCCACGATGGCGCCACCCTCGACCTGGCCCGATTTCTTCGACGCAACGGCTATCCGCTTCGCGTGGTTGCTCCCGAGGATGCCGGCGACTTGAATCTACCGGCGGACTGCCCGTTCCCATCGGTTCGGCTCCCTTCGGGCGACCTGATCTGCAAACCCACTCGGCGTGAACTCGCGGTTCAGCTCGGTCTCTGCGAAGGGGTTCGGGAAGGGCATGTGCACGATGTCGCGGTGGTCGGCGCCGGCCCAGCGGGCCTCGCCGCAGCGGTCTACGCCGCGTCCGAAGGGCTCGACACGGTGGTGATCGAATCGCTTGCCCCGGGAGGTCAAGCCGCAACCAGTTCGCGCATCGAAAACTATCTCGGGTTCCCGACCGGAATCTCGGGGCAGGCCCTTGCCGGCCGTGCGCAGATCCAGGCGCAGAAGTTTGGTGCGCGGCTCCTGATTTCGCGCGCCGTCACCAAGCTCCGTCACGAAGGCGAGGACTACGTGTGTGTTCTCGAAGGGGGCACCGAGGTGCGGACCCGGTCGGTGGTGGTGGCCACCGGTGCGAGCTACCGCCGCCTTGGCCTCGACCGATTCGAGGAGTTTGAGCGGCACGGAATTCACTTTGCCGCGACGGCGATGGAGGCGGAGCTTTGCCATAACGAAGAAGTGGTGGTGGTGGGCGGCGGAAACTCTGCCGGGCAAGCCGCAGTGTTTCTCTCCCAGCACGCAAATCGGGTTCACATGCTGATTCGCAGCGACACGTTGGCAGAGAGCATGTCCGACTATCTTATTGGCCGGCTCGAGGCGGCACCGAACATCGACCTTCGGTACCGCACTCAACTGACCGAACTTTGCGGCAGCGCGTATCTCGAGTCGGTTCGCTGGCGAGGTCCCGACGGTGAAGTCGAAGAGCGACCCGTCTCCAATGTGTTCGTGATGATCGGAGCACAGCCCAACACCGCCTGGCTCGGCGACTGCGTGGAGCTCGATGAGAATGCGTTCGTCAAAACCGGAAGCCATGGGATGATGTTTGGCACGAGCGCGCCCGGCGTGGTGGCGGTCGGTGATGTGCAGTCGGGATCGGTCAAGCGGGTGGCATCCGCGGTGGGTCAAGGATCGGTCGTGATCCAGTCGCTCCACCGCTACCTGCAAGAGCGGGGTCGGCCCGACGCCTGACCGGCGGGTCGCCATCCCGTGGCAAACCGAGCCGCACTTCGGTCGATCCACGCACTTTCTTTAAGTCAACGTTCAAAGATCCGTTTCCGGCGTCGTTTTTGTTTCCCTGGCCTAGTGGATGAGGCCGGAAACACGCGAGGGAATGTGAAGAACCGAACGTTCATTCTTATTTCGATCAGCGCACTGCTCTTCGGCTGTGCGTCATTTGGAGAAGACAACTCGACCACGACCGGAGGGCTTGTGGGCAGCGATGCGGTGGAGCGCATCGACTGCGAAAAGCTCGATATTTCAGGGTGGACACTCACCCTGGGCGGTCGGCAGGTGGTGGTCCCCGACGGTCACGAAGTGCCGATCGGGAGCTATCTTCTCTTTGCCGTCGACGCCGACCGAGACAGCTTTGCCCGCTACTGGGAAACCTCTCTCCGAGACGTCACCCACTTTCAGTCGATGGGGGTGAGCCTGAACGAAGCGAGCTTCGTCGTGCTTCAGGATTCGTTCGAGAACGTGCTCGATGGTCCCACCCCAGCTTTCCAGCCGGCGCAGAGCGTAGGCCGGCACGCGAGCGATCAGGACCGCCTGCTGGGCTGGGATGCCCAGAGTGTGAATTCAGCAACTCCTGGCGACGGCGTGGGCGACGTGCCCTTCGTGCAGATCACCGAGATCTCTGACGGCACCGACAACGAGGAGGCGATGGCGTTCGTGGAAGTCTACGTTGGCATAGATCCGAACGCCCCGGCCGAGTGCGATGCAGGGCCGGTGCCGACGCGTTGTGAGAGCGACGCAGAGTGCGTGGTGAGCCTTCGCGGACCGGTGTGCAGCCCGGTCAACTCGACCTGTGGCGTCGATGTTTCGGGCGCCCGCCTGTTTCAGAGCGCGGAGCAGTACTCCTACGTGGTGCCTCCGCGAACGGTCGTTCCGGCGGGCACTTCCATCGTGTTTTCGCCCCACGACGATCGTGATTCGTTCGCAAACTACTGGGACTTCGAGTTCCCGTCGTCGGCGGTGTTTGTTTCGACCGAGGGCGAGTTCCCGCGCATCGACGGGGGCGAGCAGTTCGTGAGCCTTCCGACCGGCGAGGCCACGCCCAGCGATCCCTCGGCCGAGATGTTTGTCGGGAACGTGATTGCGAGCGAAGGTCCCCGTCACGACTGGCTGAACGCGGCGCCGACCCCGGGTTCCTGCGTCGGCTGTGACGAGCATGGCGTGTTCCTGAGCGAGATCGGGGATTCGAGCGAAGTGGGTTACGGCGCGTTCGAGTACGTCGAGCTGTACGTCGGCCGACCTCGCCGCTAGCGGCACCGATTTGGCGCGGTCCTCTTCGGCGCGGTCCTCTTCGGCGGAGTGTCGGAAAAGAGGGTAAGTCGCGGCAAGCGGCAAGGTGCGGCTTGCCTCGATGCGGTTGGGGGTCCGTTGCTTCCCGAGCAG
>JBCCZL010000349.1:0-10462 GCA_039187775.1 Myxococcota bacterium | reverse complement strand
GCCGACGGCCGTCGGACGACGGTCCCACCCCTGCGTGAGTCCGCTCTTTTCGAAGCCGTTCCGCGCTCCAACCAGTTCCGCTCCAACCAGTTCCGGGGTACGCGCCCGGGCGGGCCTCAACGAGTATCCGCGGCGCCGTCATCCCGCGGCCGATGAACCAAGCATCGTGCCAAGCTTGCGACGTCACAATCTCAGCGATCTCGAACAACGTGCCTGGCGCCCGCCACCTCCGCGCCGACGGCCGTCGGACGACGGTCCCACCCCTGCGTGAGTCCGCTCTTTTCGAAGCCGTTCCGCGCTCCAACCAGTTCCGCACCAACCAGTTCCGGGGTACGGGCCCGGGCGGGCCCTCAATGCTTGTCCGTCTTGCATCCGCGCTCGAGGTCTCCGCCGACGAGCTCCTCGGACTTCAGGCTCCCGGCACGCCTCGCGGTATCACAAACAATCGTCGGCTTCTACGGCGACTCAAGCGCATCGAGGAGCTTCCCAAGCGCGACCAGGATGCGCTCATCCGCACCATCGATGCGTTCCTCGGAAAGCAGAAGGCGGGCTGAAGGAGCCGAGACCGCACGACGTATAAGCCAGAAACGACCGCCTACCTCACATCATATTTGGTAATCGGATGATCAACGTAGAGTTCTAATATCGCGCGTAGGGCCTTACCACTGACTGGCAACCAGTCTCCCCAGACCTCTTTCTTCCGGTGCGGATAGCCAATTAAATTTTGAACGGTGTTGTACACCACGAGTTGAAGGTCCGATGAGTCTTCATCTGGGGGCCACGACTCGAGATGACTCCGTAGCTCCTCACGGCTTCGACCGAAGAGTGTGAGGAACTCCGAGTCCGGAAAGAACGGACCATCCGAGGCAGCGACAATCGCCTGTCCCAGCGTAGTCCAATTTTCAGTACTCAAATCAGCGAAGGCCATCGTTACCACCCTCCTTCATCGATCCGCTTTTACTTGTCCACTTCATAGTCTGCGTTATCGGGAATGAACGCGGTTCCGCCTGTCTCATTGGGTTCATGAATAACAACAATACCGGTCTCTTCATCGCGCCATTCCCTGCGCCCTCGGTCTCGCTCAATTGGATCTATCTCCCGAATGATACGCTCGAGTTCATCACGGAGTTCGTCTTCAGAGTCGAAAGGCAGTTCCCCTTCTCGGCGATGATCTTCGGCATGGGGTAAGACGTCCTCAAGGATCTCCTGAATCTCACGTTCTTCCTTTTCCCAGTCTGGCTCGTCGCCCTGGTTATCAGAGTCGGGAGACATATGTCGGATCCCGATTTCCGCGCAAGCAGTCGCGTCGCCGCCTTCCAGACAACGCGTCGCAGGGCCTGACGCAGGAAACGTACCCCGGAACTCATTCGAGGAGGAGCTGGAGAAGCTGGGTCCCGTTTGCAGAACCGCATCAAGTTCCTCTGACCCTTGGGTGGCCAAGATCGGCGACCGCTAGCGTGAGGGTGGCGGCCGCCACCGAATCGTGTTCGAAGGTACGTGTTCGAAGAAGCGGAGGCGCGGCGGTCGGAGCCCACCCGGTAGTCGGCGGAACGCTACGGACCGAAGAGGAGTGCTCCGGCGACCGCAACCGCGGCGAGCACGAGTCCGAGCACGAGCCAGCGACCGACCGGGGCCGGAGATTCCGGCAGCGGGACCTTCTTCGCTTTGAGCGAAAGCGTCGGCTGTGACGAGGGCCGGAGCGGCGGTTCGCTTTCGACCGGCGGTTCGCTGGGCATGGGTGGCGGCATCACGCTCGCCCTCGGAAAGCGCTGCTGCCACCGCTGCCGGACCGGATCGGAGGCGAAGGGGAGGAGCGCGTTGGCGAAGGTCTCCACCGAGGAGAACCGATCATCCCGGTCTTTGGCCATGGCGCGAAGCACCACTGCCTCGAGGTCCGGCGGAATGTCGGACACGAGCGACGATGGCTTCGGATAGTCTGCGCGACTCACCTTCCGCACGAGCTCGAGAAATGTCGCGCCCATGTAGGGCCGCCTTCCGGTGAGCCCATGAAAGAGCATCGCCCCCGCGGAAAACTGATCGACGCGCGCATCGAGATCCGCGAATGCCTCCGCCTGCTCCGGCGCCATGTACTCGGGAGTGCCCATCATCGCTTCGTGGACCGTGATCGGCGCCTGGCCGGGGTCGGCATATTTGGCGACCCCGAAATCGAGCACCTTCGGCACCTCGTCGCCATCCTCCACCGTCAGGACCACATTCTGGGGTTTGACGTCTCGATGAATCACTCCGCTCTGGTGGGCGGCCGAGAGCGCGGAGAGCACCGGGACGAGGAGGTCCACCGCCGCCACCACGGCAAGCGGCCCCTCGCGATCGAATCGCTGCTGAAGCGTCTCGCCGTCGAGGTACTCCATCACGAGATAGGGGGTCTCACCCGCGGGACCCGACGTCGCACCGCGAGTGCTCGTCGCCTCAGCCGCGCGGGTCGGGGCTTCGGAAGGATCCGGTTCCGCCCCGTCGACGCCCGGTCCTTCGGACCAGCCCGCACCCACCGACACTTTCACCTGCACGGGGATCATGCCGCTATCGATCAGGCGAACCACATTGGGGTGCTGGATCGCGCGGATCGCTTTCATCTCTTGCTCGAAGCGAAGGAGCTCGGAGGCGGAGTTCTTGAGGCGAGTCCGTTCGGGCCGCATGCATTTGAAGGCGACCGTCTGCCCCGTCGAAAGCTGGGTTGCCCGATAAACGATGGCGAAGCCGCCCTCCCCCGCCACCTCGTGAATCTTGTAGCGCTCATCGATCACGGTTTCCGGAAGGATGTCACCGCTCGCCGGTACCGCGACCACCGGGCGAACCGACGCTTCGCGAATCGCCAGGTGGGACTCGACCCGAGCGACGAGCACGGGAAAGTCGATCGGCTTGGTGACGTAGTCGTTCGCACCCGCGCCGAGTGCCTTCACCACCTCACTGCTCTCGGTCTTGGCGGTGGTCATCACCACCGGAAGCTCGGCTTTGCTGCGGGTCTTCCGGAGCTCGCGAAGGACGTCGATGCCACTCACCTCCGGCATCATCAGATCGAGAAGCACGAGATCGTAAGGATCGCTCTCGAGCGCTTGCAGCGCCTCCGCGCCGCCCTCTACGGCCACCACCTCATAGCCCCGACGAAGCAGCCGACGGGCGAGCATGTCCCGGTTCATCTCGTGGTCGTCGACAACGAGAACCCGGGGCTTGGTCTCATTCTCCGGACTCGAGCTCATCGCTAGGACGGATCAGCGCCTCGATCTTCGCGAGAAGCCTCGGCAGATCGACGGGTTTGGGCTCGTAGTCATCGCAGCCGGCGGCCAAGGCCTTGTTCCGGTCGCCGGCCATCGCGTGCGCGGTAAGCGCGATGACTGGAATCTTGGCGGTCGGCGCCGACGCCTTCAGTTTGCGGGTCGCATCCCAGCCGTCGAGCTTCGGCAGGCTCATGTCCATCAAGATGAGATCCGGATGGGTCGTCTCCGCAGCCTTCACACCCTCGAGCCCGTCGGTTGCCGTCGTGATTTCGTAACCATGGCGTCGGAGCCGACGGGCGAGCATATCCCGATTCAGTTCGTTGTCCTCGATGAGAAGCAGGCTGGGCATGTCCCTGGACTCGAGCCCCAGAGACTACCACGACCAAGGCCTGGCCTATACTTTCGGCGGCGATGGATGAAAGCAAGTCCAGCTCGGCGATCCGGCGCCTAGCTCAGTTTCCCGACGAAAGTCCTCACCCCGTGATGCGGGTCGATTTGGAGGGCCAGCTCCTTTACGCAAACCCTCGCTGCGGCGTGATTCTGAGAGCCTGGGGAATCGAAGTCGGCGACACGCTCCCCGATTCGGTGTTCGAGATAGTTCGGACGGTGGCGGAGACCGGGACGTCTCAAACCTTCGAGGTCGACGCGAAGACCCGAGACTTCGAAGTGGTGGTCGTTCGCGTCCAGGACGGCGAGGGAATTCACCTCTACGGCCGCGACGTCACGGAGGAGAAGCTCGCGAAGATTCGCGTCGGACACCTCGCTCGATTCCCGGATGAAAACCCGGCTCCGATTCTCCGCGTCGACCGCTCCGGAGTCATCCTCTACGCCAACGAACCGAGCGTGGAGCTCATCAAGCACTGGGGCGCGATCGAGACCGGATCGATTCCGGTGACGCTCATGCCGCAGCTCGAACGGGCGTTTGGGCGAGAAGAACCGTTCGACCACGAGGAAGAGGTCGAGGGCACGATCTACGGGCTTCAGTTCGCGCCGGTGACCCACACCGGCTACGCCAATGTCTACGGGCGGGACATCACCGCGCAAAAGCTTGCGGAGGAAGAGCTCATCGCGGCTCGGGATCAGGCCCTGGCTGCGAACCGGGCCAAGAGCGGCTTTCTCGCCAACATGAGTCACGAGCTTCGTACCCCGATGAACGCGATCATCGGCTACAGCGAAATGCTCATCGAGGATGCCGAGGCGATGAGCGCCGAGCCCCTCGCCGCCGACCTGAAGAAGATTCACTCCGCGGGCAAGCACCTGCTCGAGCTGATCAACGACATCCTCGACCTATCGAAGATCGAGGCCGGCCGAATGGACGTGTACTGGGAAGACATCGATGTTCAGCGCCTGATCCAGGAAGTCGAGGACACCGCCCGGCCTCTCGTGGAGAAGAACGGCACTCGATTCCTCGTTCACTCTCTTCCCGGGCCCCTCGTCATTCGGAGCGACAGCACGAAGCTCCGTCAGATCCTTCTGAACTTGCTGGGCAACGCAGCAAAGTTCACCGAGGAGGGCACGGTGACGCTCACCATCACCCAGGAGAATAATCTCCGGATCGAGGTCGCCGACTCGGGCATTGGGATGACCGAGGCCCAGCTCGAAAAGATCTTTGACTCCTTTACTCAAGCCGACGCGTCGACCACGCGACGCTACGGGGGGACCGGCCTTGGGCTGACCATCACCCGCCACTTTGTTCGGCTCCTTCAGGGCACGATCGATGTGCAGAGCATGCCTCAGCGCGGCACCACATTTACCGTATGCCTGCCGCTCCGCCCCAGCGCGGGAATGCGTCGGCCGCGGCGCCGCATGGCGTCGAGTTCGACCTTTCGTGCGGTGCAGGCTTCCGGAGTAGTACTCGTGATCGACGACGACCCCGCGGTCCGCGACATCGTGTCTTCCACGCTCAAGAACGCCGGGTTTCAGGTCGAGTGCGCGGCCACTGGAGAGGAGGGGCTTCGCATGGCCGAGCTCCTTCAGCCACTCGCGGTCACCCTCGACGTGATGATGCCAGACCTCGATGGCTGGCAGGTGCTCACCGCGCTCAAGGCGCAGGAGTCGACCCGCGACATTCCGATCGTGCTCCTTACGATCTCCGACGATCGAAGCCTTGGGATGGCGCTCGGCGCGGCCGAGTTCGTCACCAAGCCCGTCGACCGGGTGCATCTCGTCGAGGTCATTCGGCGCCTCGAGGTTGCGCCGGACGCACGGATTCTCCTCGTCGACGATGACCCCGAACTTCGCGAGCTTCTTCGGCGAACCCTCGCGCGAGACGACTGGACGGTCGTCGAAGCCGAAAACGGGGAGCAGGCGCTTACCCTTGTGGGTCAGCAGCGGTTTGATCTCGTGCTTCTCGACCTGATGATGCCGGTGATGGACGGCTTCGAGTTCATGGCCGAGCTCAACGCCGACGACCACGACCTGCCGGTGGTGGTGATCACCGCGCGCGATATCAACGACGAAGACCGTCGTCGCCTCGGGGGAGGGGTCACCCGCATCCTGAAGAAAGGCTCCTTTCCCGGCGAATCGCTGGTCGGTGAAGTTCGAAAGATCATCGCCCGAACAATCGTGGCGCGGCACTAGCAGGCTCATCTAGATGAGCGGTTAGTGGGATTGCACGAATGCTGTCGCGTCGGCGACGTTGGTCACGAGTTCGAGTGCAGTGGAGTCGAGCTCATGGGCGACCGACTCGAACTGAAGCCGCTGCACGGTGGGGCTTCCCAAGACGACCGCGAGTCGCATGCCCACGCCTTGCGCGCGTTCGATGATCGTCAAGAGTTCTCTTCGCGTTCGCGGGCCAAACATCGCGGGCCCGTCCCGGAGATCGATCACCACGCCACGGTACGACGAGTCCGGAACCAGCACCTTGCCAAGGAGCGTCGCGCGAAGCACGCCCGCGGCCTCGGCGCCCGCCTCTGGGGTGACATCGGGACGACTGAAGATCCGAAGGGTCACCAGATCGCCCGTGGCGACGATCGTGAACATGGCGCTTCGCGCGAGCACGTCTCCCGTCAGCATGACGAGGCTCCTCGTGCTGTTTTTGCGTACTGGAGTCCAGATATGTGCGCCAAGATCGCACATCTACTGGGGTTGGCCGTCCCCAAAGGAACTCCGCGGGCTCTCCAAACGGGGGCGGCACGCAGAAATTCATTGGGGAAAGCTCCGTGACGGATGGGTGAGGCGCCTTGAATCGGTTGGGCCGCAAGTTGCATAATCAAAAACCGATGGGTTTGTGGAAGGAGCATACGGAGCTCGCCCGGGACGAGTCCGGGGTCGCGTACACGGAGTACGTCATTTTGCTCTCTGTGGTCACGGTGATTGGTTCGGCGGCGACCGCTGCCCTCGGAATCCCACTTCTGCAAACGTATCGGTATGCCCAGTTGGTGCTGTCGCTGCCTATCCCGTAGCGCCCGCGATCGATGTTCCAGTTCAAGTCGGAGACCAAGTACAGATGGCTAAATCCAAGAAGGTCCAGAAGAAGAAGCCCGCGATCACCAAGCGACACCGATTCAACGGATTGCTGACGGATACCCGGGGTCTGACGACGGTCGAGTACATCATCATCCTCTGCCTGATCGCAGTGGTGGGCTTCGCCGTGTGGAAAAAATTCGGCGAAACCGTGAAGACCAAGGTCAACGCCGCGGACGGCGTGGTGGGCGGTCTGCCCGAGATGTCGGGTGGTGGTGCCGGCGGAGGCATGTAAGCCTGACCACGCTCTATCTGGCCATGCGCTCTGTCTGATTTTGACACGCAGGCCGGAGCGTTCAGCCGTCGAGGCGTTTCGCCTTGAAAAGGAGATCGGCCCTCCGCAGGGGCTTTTCACTCACACGGAGTGGATGTCGGAGGGCCGCTGATCTGATGCAAGAAACTCTTCTTCTGCACGGGTCGGCAGTGGTGGTGGCGGTGATTGCCGGGGTGAGCGACTTTCGCACTGGCAAGATCCCGAACTGGCTCACGCTGCCACCACTTCTCATAGGTCCACTGGTGTGGGGCCTTTTGCTCGGCAAAGCCGGGTTCATCGATTCTGTTTTAGGAATCTTTGTCTGCGGACTGGTTCCGCTGGTTATGTGGTTCGTGAAGGTGGGGCAGCCGGCTCCTCAAGCCGGCGCCAAACAGAGCCTCGAGAATGCTGAACTCGAGGCAGGCGACGAGGACGACGACGAGAACGAGGACCTCGACGGGAACATGGACGAGGACCTTTCCGACGACGAAGCAGACGACGAATACGAAGAAGAAGAAGACGGAGAAGATCGTGCCGCAGTGGCAATGCATGGAGGTGACGTCAAGCTCTTCGCCGCGCTCGGAGCGCTGGCGGGCTGGAATGTCGGACTCCGCGCAGAGCTTCTCGCCTTCATTCTCGCCGCGGTCTTTGCCATGGCCGCCCTCGCTTGGCGAGGGCGGCTTTTCGCCACCTTGCTCAATGTGGTGTTCCTCGCGGTCAACCCATTCCTCCCCAAGCGCCGACGTCGTCCAATGTCCTCCGAGAACATGAGCACCATTCGCATGGGCGTCGCGGCTGCCATGGCGATGCTCATCTCTGCCGCCATGGCGCATCCCCTTTTGTTTTTCTGATCGATCGATGGCTCGTCGCAAGAAAAAGACTGGACTGCTCAAGGACGAAGGAGGAGCGACCTACGTCGAGTTTCTTCTCGCGTTTATTCCGCTCTTCTTCATGTTCCTCGGGATGATGCAGGCGGCGCTTCTGTACTCGGCGAACTTGGTCGTCAATCACGCCGCGACAACGGCCGCTCGCTCTGCAGTGGTGGTGCTTCCCGACGATCCGGAGAAGTATGACAACGAGCCGATCAACGTGATCGACTACACCGGTAGCTCCGGCAACGATGCTGCGGGGGCGCTCCTCAGCGGCTTTGGACTTGGAGGAACGAGCCCGCCCGCGGCTGGCACCAGCGGCTCAGCGAGACTCCAGGCGATTCGCTCCGCGGCCTCGATTCCTCTCCTCGCGGTGGCGCCCAACACCGAGGCCCTTGTCGGCGATGCCGAAGTCTACAAGGCCATCGGGGGCCAGCCCGGCGAACGGGCGGCGGTGGGCGCGCTCCTTTACAATCGAACCGCATTGTCGGTGACTTTTCCCGAGAGCCCAGGCTCCAACCGGTTCCGAAACCGCTTTGGCCCGAACGACGACGTGAACGTCCGTGTAACGTATCTCTTCCACTGCGGGATTCCGCTCGCCGCTCAACTCCTCTGCGATAACTACCTGGAGCTCCGAAGCCGCGTGCCCGCCGGGGCGATCCGCGAGCTGTCGAATGCGCGCACCCAACAGGAGATCACCGGTGCCGTCGAACGGCTTCGCCACACCCAGGACCGGCTCAATGCGTCGCAGGAAGGGCTGGATGAGCTGGCATATGCGCAAACGCCATTTCTAGGATTTCTGTTCTCGCTGACCGGCTCGCGCTTTTCGCTCCTTCGAGCAGAAGCCCAGATGCGCAACCAGGGAGCTCCGTACCGGTACCAATGACCACGCGCCGTCCCAGCCCACACGCCCGACGATCCCCAGGGAGTTCGAACCGTTCGACGGCTCCGCGGCAGAAGCGCGCTCCGTCGCATGTCCGGTCGATGAAACGGCCGAACGCGAAGACACGCAAACACCCCGCAGAGAGGCGGACCGCAAAGAAGCAGCCCCCCAAGAGGCGATCCCTCCTTCACGACAATCGCGGCGCTGTGATGGTGATGGGGGTCTTCATGGCCGTCATCCTCGTGGGAATGCTCTACTATTTGATGGGGATCGGCGAGACGATCGTCTACCGGGAGCGGATGCAGGACGCGGCCGACTCCGGAGCGTTTGCCGCCGCGGTAATTCACGCGCGGGGCATGAACGTCATCGCATTGATGAACAATGTGATGGCCGCGGTGCTCGCGGTGCTCGTGGTGCTGAAGGTTGTCGAAGATCTCCTCACCGCCGCCGTGATCATTGCGACGGCCATATGTGCCCTGCCCTTTGGAGCGGGTGCGTGGGCATGCCCCCTGGCAGCGCTTCTAGAGGTTGGCCGCGAGTACACGAGCAGCGTCATCGAAGGGGTCGAACCCACGGTCGAGACCATCGTCGACGCCACCAATGCCGTGAGTTCGGCGGTGAGAACCGTCTATCCCATCGCCGCCCAATACAAAGTCACCGAAACAGGTTTCGATACCTACGATCCCCCAACCACCCGAGGCTTCATGGTGCCGCTCCTCGAACCGCTGCCGGTCGAGGAAGACGACTCGTCGCTTCTCTGTAAGAAAGCCGGGGAACAAGCGGGCCGGATTATCGGCACCGTGATCGGCCTCTGGCCGATCCGTCGCTTCGTCGGAACCGCGGTCGGCGGGCTCGCATCCACCTTCGCAAGTCACTACTGCGGCGACAGTGCAGACAAAGCCTTTCGCGTGGAAGAAGACGCCGAACTCGGGGACGAAAACTTCCAACTCCGCTCGATCATGTTTGGCGATGCGCCCTTCGATGACAACGAAGCGGGGGTGAAAGTCGCAACCTTCGGACAGGATGGGAGCGATAGCCTGTCTGCGTTCAAGAGCTTCGGTGAGATCAGCTTTGCGCAGGCCGAGTTCTACTACGACGGAGACGTCGATCGAAAGGACTGGATGTGGCACATGCGCTGGCGGGCCCGGCTTCGGCGCTTCACCATTCCCTCGAGTATTCCCGGCCTCGGCGGAATTAATCTCAATGTGCTCGACGAGGCGATCGTCCACTAATGGCCTGGCGATCGCAGTCTGAGTCTCCTCGGCTTTGGCAGGGCCCTCGAAGGGGCCTTCGCCGCTTCGTCCGTGACGAAGAGGGCCACGCCACCACGGAGGCGGTGATCATGATCCCGTTCTTCGTGCTGATCTGGACCTTCCTGATCTACTTCGGCGGTGGCTACGCCGAGAAGATCGATATGTCGGCGACCGCCCGTGGACAAGCCTGGGCTCATGTGATGGACAACTGTCGGACCAACGTCCCAAACGACCTGACCCGTCGCGATCCGGGCTCGACCTACTCCCAGGTCAACGAGGTCCTCGAGATCATCGGCGAGATCATCTCGCTCATTCCGCTGGTCGGGGACTACTGGCCGAATCCCCCGATGCCCGTCGATTATGAATTCTCGGCGCGGCGAGCGATCCAGCGACCCCAGCTGATCGGAGGCCAAACGGGCGAAGCCACCTATTCGATCGTGCTCATGTGCAACGAGAGACCCCGCAATATCGACCTTGAGGAGATGGCCTGGAAAGCCTGGGCCTGG
>JBCCZL010000348.1:0-10517 GCA_039187775.1 Myxococcota bacterium | reverse complement strand
GCGCGATTCAGACCGAGACCCGGCCGAACATGCGCGCATTTCATCGACAGCGCACCGCGGGAATGGACGAGCTCCAGCGCGCTTACCATTTGCTTCGTCGCTACGCTTCGCCGGAGGTTGCCGCGCACTCCACCACCACACGAATGGCGCAAGACGAGCTGCCTCTCGGGACGATGCCGGCAACCTCCGGCGAAGCGTAGCGACGAAGCAAATGGTAAGCGCGCTGGAGCTCGTCCATTCCCGCGGTGCGCTGTCGATGAAATGCGCGCATGTTCGGCCGGGTCTCGGTCTGAATCGCGCCCGCCAGCTGGCTGTAAAAGGGGTCTGGATAGGCGTGACGATACCGGGCCGCTTCAGCGGTGTCGCGAAGGAAGCGCCGAAGTTCTTCGAGCGCGGCGTCGGCGCCGGTCAACCCGGGCTCGGGCGGAAGAGAAAACCCCGCCGCCTCCATCAGCGCATCAAACTCTTCGACGGTGAGGCTCGACGCTGAACACGGTGCTTCTGCACAAGGCTCTTCCGTCGTCTCACCTGCCTGGGCTTGGGCCGACGGGGTCAGCGAAGCGAAGATCAGCACCCCAAGATGCGCGCTTGTCATAGTCCCATAAGCATGCGAGCCCCACGGATTGTTCCTTACAAACAATTACGGCCGATGGGGGGGCTCTTTCGCCGAGGCACCGTACCGAGCCCTCACGCCTCGGGTGGCGAGGCAGCGTTTCGGTAGATTGAACTCGCCTCGTGCGAGATCTTCGCCCGCCAGGCGCCGTGACCCTGGCGTGAGTTGGAAAGAAGAATTAGAGCTCAGTCATGCGGAACGCAGAACGGTGTAGATGGCTTTTCGTCGTGGCTTTGTTAGTGGTCGGCTGCGGAGATGATTCGGATCCCGCCACGGCTGATGCCGGCATCGACGGATCCAACGGCCCCTCGCCCACCCTCGCGCTCTCGACGGTGATCCCGGGCACCCCCCGGACCGGTTCCTTGCTGTTCGTCGACTCGTTCGGTGCCGGGACGGAGGTGGACCAAAGCATGGGTCTGGAGATCCCAGGAGGCGGGATCGCGGTTGCCGGACCGACCCCCGGCACCTTCTTTACGACCAATGGGCAGGCGCCGGTCATCACCCGCTGGCGGTTCGCCGAGGATGGGACGGTCATGCAGGACGGCGAGCTCTCGTTCGCCGGATTCAGCGTGGACGCGAGTCGAGCCGGTGCGGGCAACTTCGTTTTTACCTCTCCGACTCGGGGCTACATTCTCGACACGCTGAGCCTGGAGATGGTGCTCTGGAACCCGGAGGCGATGGTGATCGACGGGTCACAGAGTCTCGACGCGCTGGGCATCTCCGGCTGGTTCGGCCTCGCCAATCGTGGCGTGCTTCGAGGGACCGACTATGTCGTGCCGGTGGCCTACGCGCAGTTCACGGGAAGTATCAATGAGCTGTCGCGACTTCTCGTCCTCGATATCAACTCGGAGACCATCTCGCGGACAGTTGACATCGACTGTGAAGGGGTGACCTACGTACGTGTTCTCGAAGATGGCACCCTCTACGCCGCATCGGATACCGCGTCGGTGACGAATCGGCTGGCCGGGCTCAGCGACGGCGAAGAATGCTACGTGCGCATGGGTCCGGGTTCATACGACATCGCTGAGCGCGTGCTGTTTTCATCGCGCACTGGCGGAACGGACGCCGCGGGGATGTTTGGGGGGGAAGGTACCGAGGTGTTCATTCGGGTGCTGGATAGCAGTCTTGTACCCACCCAGCCGTCGAGCGTCGGGCAGCTCAACAGCACGCGGATGTGGCGCTGGGCCCGGCTCGACCTTGCGGGAACGGAAGATGCGATCGGGTTTCCCGACCTGGAGCCGTTTTCGACGTCGCAGGTAACGTTCACGATCGACGACACGATATGGGTGGTGGCCCCGGGGGCCGACTTCAGCGGCGGCCGACTCTTCGATGTGTCGGGAGAACGGCCGGTGGGGGGAATCGCCGCGTCCGGGCTCATCGTGAACGGCTTCCGCCCGCGCTGACGGCGCCACGCCACACCGTGGGAGCCCTCGCTCGTCGCTAGCCCCGGAGGTTTAAGGGCTGCTCAGGACCCGTTGCGGCGGCGTCGCGTCGACTTCGAAGGCTCCGATGTCGGTCTCGAGCGGTGTGCCGTTGGCTCGGCGATAGCCGCGCTGATCCCGATCGTAGCAGGACGGGATCGGCGTTCCCGGAAAGGGCGGAATCTGGCAACGAGGTCCCGCGTGCAGGGCTGGGCTGGCGGGCTCCAATGCATGCAGCTCGGTCTCTCCGGGAGCCCACGGTGCGAGCGGCTCGAGACCTGGGTCGAGTGGCGAGGCTTCCGTGCCCACCAAATCGCTTGGCGTAAATCCGCATCCATCGCCCACGCCGACGAGGTTGTGCCCAGAGCTTGCGAACTGGCCGGTGAAAGTGGTCCCCGTGAGCTCCGCGCAATCTGGCGCGAACGGGTTTGTGAGCAAGAGATGCGGGTCGATGTTGCCGGCCAAGATGGTCGAGTAGAGCCACACGTAGCCGTAGGTGGCGATGCCGCCGCCTCCGACGTCCGGGTCGTTGCCAAGTCCCTCGATCGCGTTTTCGGTGATGGTGGAGCGTTCGATCCACATCGAGCTTCCGCCGTAGTTGAGAATGCCTCCCCCAATGTTTAGCGCTTCGTTCTGGCTGATCGTGGAATCGCTGATCCACGCTTGCCCTCCATTGGCGATGCCCCCTCCTCGGATCATCACATTGCGGACCACCGAGCTTTGTTCGACATGAAGCTCACCGATGCTGTAGATCCCGCCGCCGTTGGCGGTCTGTCCGCCCCCGTTGATGGTTTGCACGGTCTCGTTGTCGTTGACCGACGAACGGTACAAGCGGAGGTAGCCTTCACTGTAGATACCGGCGCCAGCCTGGTTCGAACGGTTGTGCGAAACACGGCAGTACACGAGCTCGAGCCCCGCGTTCGCGCTGACTCGAATCCCGCCGGCGGCACCGAAGCTCTCCAGGCCATTCGTGATCGTGACGCGGGACATATAGACACCGACATACGCTCGACCGGCGCTGATCGTGATCGCTCGCGACTTCGCATCCGCGTCGATCACCGGTTGGCCCTGGCCGTAGAGCCGTAGGGACGCCGTGATCGTCAGAGGCCCTCCGGTCAACACGTAGCTCGCCTCTGGAAGATAGATCTCGTCTTCGCCGGCCAACGCGTTGGCTTCCTGGATGGCGGCTCGAAGCGTGCACGCGCCTCCGGCGGCAGCACAGGTTCCGTTTCCCGGGGTGACGTCCGCGGAGTCCGCGGTGCTGTCGACATAAAAGTCCGCCGCAGATGCGCTTGCGCCGAGGCTTGCGGCGAAGAACACCAAGAGCCGAACCACGCTTCGGCAAACCCTCACCATCGATGTCATGCAGTCCCTCCGACCTGGCCGCAGACTTCGCCTGCCCGCCTATAGAGGTAATACTCTCCGGAGCACGTCTCCCTTTTGCTCGGAGTGCGGTTTGCCGGTGCCGGCGC
Source organism: Myxococcota bacterium (assembly GCA_039187775.1). Lineage (GTDB taxonomy): Bacteria > Myxococcota_A > Polyangia > Polyangiales > JBCCZL01 > JBCCZL01. The sequence goes on along the minus strand of JBCCZL010000348.1, from coordinate 7,011 downwards.
GACGCATCACTGGCAGAAGAAAGCTTCAGCGCCGCAGGCGCCGCAGGTTGAGCCGGCGCAGGGGTCGACCCAAAAGTTCACGCACTGCTGTCCTGTCGCGCAATCGCTCGGTTCCTCGCACGCCTCCCCGCGGGGCCGGACGCATGCCGGCCCTTCTACCGAACCTTCCGGCCCCGGCCCGCAGCCGCCGACAAACCATTCGCACTGGAACGCCACACAATCGACTGGGTCTCCGATTCGACTGCACGTCTGAGCGCAACTGTCGTCACAAATCACAATGTCCTGGACGACGCCGCCTTCGCAGAACACGTTGCGATCGCAGCAGGGGACTCCATCGACTGCGCGGAAACACGTTCCGAAGGTCGCCTCGTCGCAGGTCCGGTCCATCCCGCCATCGAGCACGGCATCGCACGTGTTCGGTACAGAAGCGTCGGGCAGGGTGTGGTCTACCGCGGCATCTTCCGGTCTGGACGAGGCATCTCGCGGTCCAGACGAGGCATCGTCCTCGGCGCGGAGCGGCGAGCGGGCGCCGCATCCCCCGAGAAGCGCGGCGATGGTCGCTGCTATGAAGATTGGAGGGAGTGGAAGTTGTGCCAGCTGCGCCATACAAGCGGTCCTTGGAGCCATGGAGGGCATAACGCATGCCAAGCCCTCGACCTCGAAGGATCGGTCGACGCGCCGGGTCACTCCTCGGTGCTTTCGAACCGAATGTGGGTGATTCCCGGCATGTGGTCCTTCAAAATGGGAACGTGGGCCATCAAGCCCACGAGCCAACGGTTTGGGCCGCGGGGAAAGCGGAAGGCGACGGGTCCGAGGGCGGCGACGTCGGCTTTTGCCCACTCCCGGAGCTTGGGAACGACTTCGGACACCTTGAGACCCCACGGCATCGGCGGCGCTCGGTAATGGGGGGTTTTGTTAAATCCCTCTTCCGAGGTGGTCTTTTTGGAGAACCACGGCGGAATATGGTCGAAGGCGAGTTCGGAGCCTGGGAAGCGGGCGGCGATGGCCGCGACGAGTCTTTGCACGTCGTCCTCCGCAAAGTACATGAGGAGGCCCTGGGCCGTGAAGAACACCGGACGGTTCGGGGGCACCTCATCCATCCAGGCAAAGTCCAGAGCACTGACGGCGACGTGACGATGACGCGCATCGGGCTCGATGAATCGCTCGCGAATGGCGATCGCTTCCGGGACATCGACCGCGATCCAGAGCGCCGGATCGTCGACGAAGCGAAACCGCTGGGTCTCGAGTCCTTCGCCAAGGTTGACGATGATCGGATGCTCCGGGTGGCGCTTGATGAACTGGCGTATGAGTTCGTCGAAGACTGCGGAGCGTACGCCGTGCGACGGTTCGGCTTCGCCGAAGGAGCGCTCGTAGTCGTAGTTCAGGCTCCGATAGATTTCGACACATTTCTCATCGCGAAGCACCCCGTCCGAACGGAGGGCTTCGTTTGCTCGGTTGTGCAGCGTCCACAACATCGTTTCCGGCACGCCTTCGAGGTTCGGGTCCATGCCGAAGGTCACCATTAACGAATTTGATATGCAATATCGATAGTCGAGGAGAGCTTCTGACGGCGAAGCGATGGCGGGGCCGAGCCTCGGATGCGACTAGCGGATCGACGCGTAGGCGTCCTCGAGCACTTTGACTGAAGCGGCGAGGCCAGCTCGTTCTTCCTCGTCCATTGGGGGCTCAACCACGCGGACCGCGCCTCCCCGCCCCACCACGGTGGGAAGCGACAACGCCACCCCGTCCAATCCAAATGCGCCGCGCTGCACGCGAGATACCGTCAATACTCGCCGCTCCCCGCGGAGCATCCAGCGCAGAAGGTGTGCGGTCACGAGCCCGATCGCATGGTTGGTTGCCCCCTTTCGGTCGATGATCTCGTACGCCGCTCGGCGGACGCGGGTGAGGAGCGCGGCTTCGCCGGAGGGATCGTAGCCGGGCCAGGTGCGGAGGGGGATACCGCCGACGAACGCTTCTCCGAAGAGGGCCACCGAGGAGTCGCCGTGTTCGCCTACCACATTGGCGTGAACCGAACGCGCGTCGAGCTGAAGCGCCTCGCCCAGCATGCGACGCAGTCGGGCGGTGTCCAACATGGTTCCGGTGCCTAAGACCCGCTCTGGAGGAAGGCCGCTCGCCTCACGGACGACCCGCACCACCACATCCACCGGGTTGGTCACGACGACCACCAGACCTCGCGCGGTCGACAGCTGTTCGCCCAAAGAACGCCCGATCGCGGCGGTGTGTGTCAGCAGCTCGAGGCGAGATTTGTGCCGCGTGCTTTGGCCGGCGGCGACGACCACTGCATCGCAGTCGGCCATCTCCTCCACCTCGTCGACCGCGCGGACGTTCGCTCCCGGATAAAACGATGCACCGTGGGCCAGATCCATCGCCTCACCCTCGGCCAACCCAGGCTTCAGATCGTGGAGGAGTAAATCCGTGGCCACGCCCTGATGAAGAGTGGAGATGGCGACACTCGAGCCGACCCATCCCATGCCAATGATCCCGATGCGCATGCGCAAAAGTTAACCTTCAACGTCTGGTGGAGACCAGCAGGTTGCTGCAAAAGGCCCTGCTGCTAGGGGCGCGATCGCCATCGGTGTCAATCAGGCCGCGGGAGCGACATCCGAGGTGGCAGGGTCCGCGGCGGCGAGCTCCCCAACATCGGGAAGCCGGCGAGCGGCGGGCCTCAGCCACCAGGACGCAAACAGGATGACGAGGAGTACCGCCGGAACGACCGACTCTCCAATCGGGTCCTCCACCGCGATGTGGGACACGATCGCGGCGATCAGATCGATCGTGAATCCGGCGTACGCCCACTCCTTGAGTCGGGGAAACTTTGGCACGAGCAATGCGAGGACACCGAGGCCCTTGGCGATGCCGAGCATCGGCGGGAAGTAGCTGGGGTAGCCCAGGCGAGCGAAGCCCTCCGCCACCTCTTCAGGGTTCATCGTGTCGAACACCGCCCCAGCGATCATGGGAAGACACAGCAAGATAGTCGTCGCCCAGTACGCAATGGTCTTGCCCAGCGTCGAGTTCGATTTGAGGTTTGCCACGGCAATCGATCCTTGTGTGGAGTGATGAGTAAATGATAGTGACTTTCACTATCGTTTGTAATGTGGCAAACCCGGTGAAATGGCGAGGAGAATCCATGGGTAGCAAGCCAGACCCCTTCGACCTCGTACCTGATGCAACGGCAAGGAGCGTTCTCCAGCGACTCCACGAGGCTGCCGAGGCCCAGACGGCAGGCCTCTTGTTTCACTACCTGCCCAAACTGCCGACGATCCTCACCGGGGGACAGGTACACTTCAGCGAAGACGACGCTCATGGTTACTACGCCGACAAGTACATCGCGCTCGAACCCACTCAGGCAGGGTTCTGTTATGTGACGACCCGAGCGCTTCGAGCGCGCACTGTGGTTGAGTTCGGAACTTCGTTTGGCATCTCCACGATCTGGCTTGCGGCTGCAGTCAAAGCCAACGGAGGGGGCAGGGTAATCAGCACTGAGATCGTCCCGGAAAAGGCAGAGAAAGCTCGAGCCCACGTCGCCGAGGCCGGCCTTGAGGGTATCGTCGACATCCGTGTCGGGGACGCGCGGGAGACGCTTCGGAACCTTCCCGACAAAGTGGACCTGCTGCTCAATGACGGCTTTCCGGTGCTTGCCCTCGAGATTCTCCAGCTCGTGACCCCTTGCATGCGCCCGGGTGCGGTGGCCATTACCGACAACGTTGGCATGTTCAAAGGGAACTACCGCGAGTACCTCGCTTGGGTCCGCGATCCTCAAAACGGGTTTTGTTCAACGCTTCTTCCGTACAAGTCCGGGACCGAGTACTCGGTTCGGGTGTAACAAGACTGCGCCGTTGGAGACGGTCATCTGTGGGCCTCGTCGATCGCCGCTCAGGAGGCGCAGCGTACCCAGGCGGCGTAGATCGCGTCCTCGCTCACAAAGGTGACTGCGAGGGTGCCGTCGCTTCGCCGGCCGATCGCGGGTCGCTCGCCGTGTTCGTTGGGGCCCGCGATGGTGAGCGGTTCGCCGGGGCCTTCGGAGTCGACGCGTCGGACGTGAATCGTGCGCGGCGCGGTCGGCGGGGTGTCGGTGGGAACGCTCGCGGCGAACACCGCGGAGCCGCCGGTGCTCACCGCGTCGACCTGAAGCACGCCGTAGCCGGTGCCGGGGACGAGCGGCGTTGGCGCCCCACTTCCCCCGTCCCCGAGCGGAACGAGACCCACCGCCGTGGTGGCGAGATCTCCGACCGCGGTGTACGCCGCGAATGGCCGTTCGCCGACCATTGCGCCCACCACCCGTGGGGGCTCGGTGGCGGTGCCGACCGGTCGTGCGACGGTCGCTTCTTCGGGCTGGCCTTCGGGAAAGCGGAGCCACACGATCGGCGAAAGGCCGGCGCGAGGATCCATGAACACGAGCCGCGGTGGCTCGGCGCCATCGATGAAGGCTGGCGCGGCGCCGCCCATCGTGGGCGGGGTGACGTTCTGGCGCGAGAGCGAGGTTCCTTCCGCATTGATCACGTTCGTTTGCACGCGCATCGGCGTTCCCCGCGCGGTCCATGCGACGATCGTGTGGTCGCCCGTCTGGCCGAGCGCCGGCGCGAATCGCGTGTCCGCACCTTCGCCGACCGCGGTCAGGGGAAGCCTGGCGGTGGCCGAACCGGTGTGGATGTCCCCCGCCACCACTCGGCCTCGCGCGTCGACGGCGGCGACGTAGAGTCGGCTCGGGCCCCGCTGAATCAGCGCGGGTGGGGCTTTCCGGTCGGTGGCGCTCAGCGGCGCATCGAGGCTGACCGTGCGCAGCGGCCGTGGAGGACGCTCCGGCGCGACCGACAGCACGAAGAGATGTTCGCCACCCTCCGGCCGTGAGGCGTGTCCCGCGACGATGAATCGGTCGCCGACGCCGAGAACGGTGGTCGGGCCGGCCGAGGGCCAGATCCGCACGGGGGCATCGGTCACCGTGATGCAGCCCCGGTCTGGAGTGGCGAGGTCGAGGGTCGCGACGCTCGGGAGTTCGGTCTCTGCGACCCCGGCGAATTCTTCGGGACTGGGTGGCGCCTCGAGCGCCGCGAGGTCATCGTCCGAGACTTCGACCGGGGGGGCCTTTTCGGGCGGAGACGGGGCGACGGGTTCGGCGGGCTCGCCCGAATCGTCGGAGCACGCAAGCAGCCCGAGGAGAGCCAGAACGAACGCGTATCCCCTCATGAGGCCTCCGCGGCAGGGTTCGCGGTCTGCCAGAACGCCGTCACCCGGTCGAGGGTGGTGCACCGCCGCGCCGGGGGAAGCGAATCGAGAAACACCTGGCCGTAGCCCTTGGTGACGAGCCGCCGATCGAGGACGGCGACGATGCCCCGATCCTGCCGGGTGCGGATCAACCGACCAAACCCTTGCTTGAGGGTGAGCGCCGCCGAGGGAACGAGGTACTTCATGAACGACGGCGTTCCTTCCAGCTCGAGGCGTTCGCAGCGGGCCCGCACCAACGGATCGCTTGGCACTTCGAACGGAAGCTTGTCGATGATCACGAGCCGAAGCGCTTCGCCGGGAACGTCAACGCCCTCCCAGAACGTGGCGGTCGCGTAGAGCACCGCGTTTCCCAGCGTTCGAAAGCGATCGAGGAGCACCCCTTTGGGAGCTTCGCCCTGCACGAGTTTGGGATAGGTGTCGTCCGCGCGGGTCGCAAGTTCGTGCATCATTCGCACCGAAGTGCAGAGCACAAACGCGCCCCCGCCGGTGATCGCGGTGAGCTCGTTGATGGACTCCTCGGCCGCGTCGGCGAATGCGGCATCGCGCGGGTCGGGCATCTTCCGAGTGAGATACAGGGCGGCCTGCGTCTTGTACTCGAAGGGCGACGCGAGCGTTCGCTCTCGAGCGTTGAAGTCGATGCCGAGCCGGCCCTTGATGAAGTCGTAACTTCCGCCCGTGGTCAGAGTGGCGCTCGTCAGTACCACCGAGGGCGTGCGATAGAAGAGATCCTCTCGAAGGAGCTCGCTGACGTCGACCGGGCTTGCTCCGATCGAGACGCGTCGACCGCGACTCTCGGTCCACGTCACATGGGTTCCTCCGCCACCTTCGGCGATCGTCGCAATCTGGTCCCGAACCGCTCCCGCGCGACGCGCGATCTGGCCGATCGCCTCGCTTTCGCCAGCCTGGAGCTTTGCCCAGGTGGCGAGCCCATCGAGGGCGTTGTCGAGCGCAAACATTCTTTCTTCGACCGCCCCGCTGAAGTCTTCTTGGGGAAGCGGCGCGCGGCCGTTGACCGAGCTTCGGGGAAGCGACGCAAAGAACTCCGAGCCCTTGAGCAACACCTGCCGCCCGTGGCCTTTGAGGTCGATCTTCGCGGCACCGAACGACCGTTCCGCGTCCCGGGCGAGGGTCTCGATCCGACCCGTCGACACCTGCACGCCAAAGAAGCGGGTGGCCACGTCTTCGATCTGATGGGCCTCGTCGAAGATCACCACCTCGTAGTCGGGGATCACGCCCGTCCCGTGGGTATTTCGGGCAACGAGGTCGGCGAAGAACAAGTGGTGGTTCACCACCACGATGTTGGCGGCCTGGGCGCGCGCCCGCATCGCGGTCACGAAGCACTCGTCAAAGAACGTGCAGCGCTTGCCGATTCGGGTCTCCGAACTGCTGGTGACCGAGGGCCAAATGTCGGCGTCTTCGGCGAGGGCCTCGAGTTCGGAACGGTCGCCCATCGCGGTGCCGCCCATCCACTCTTCGAGCACCTGCAGCTGCGCGCTGTATGGCCGCATGTCGGAGGGCGCGGTCTTCCGGAACTCGGCGTGGCGCCGCCGACAGATATAGTTCGAGAGGCCTTTCATGCAGGCGGCCTCGAAGGGAATCGGTAGATGTTCTTCGAGGAGCGGGAGATCGTGCTCCATGATCTGGTCCTGGAGCGCCTTGGTGTGCGTCGAGACCACCACTCGCCGCCCGCTTGCGATCGCCGGAAGCAGATATGCCAGCGTCTTGCCGGTGCCGGTGCCCGCCTCGACCAGCAGCACTCCATCTTCG
>JBCCZL010000347.1:0-10531 GCA_039187775.1 Myxococcota bacterium | reverse complement strand
GCCGACCGGGGGATCGTCCGGGCCGGGAATGCAGTCGTCGCCCACGCAGCCGCGCGGGTCTTCAGAGTCCGCGCCCGGCTCGCTCACCGAGCCATCGCAACCCATGAGCGAAAGGCAGCTCAGGACCGAAAGAAGCGCTCCCGAAAGCGTCGAGAATGTGCGCGGTCGACGCGGGGATCGGGGGTTCGACGGGAACGCGTTGGGGCAGATGTCCATGCAAACTCTACGGACCGCAACCTTCGTACCAGCCGCGATCGTCCGAGAACGGTTCTAGGGAACGAAGCCTGTTCCACTTTTGGCGCGCCGACAGTTCCAGTTCGGCAAATGACGTTGAAATGTTTATCCAATCGACCGTAGGCCACCGCACAGTTCGCGCGAGTTCGTAAGGCGCCCAATGTCCTGCAAAATGGCGTCTCGACGCTCATCGAACCGAGGCTTAGCTGTCGGGTTTGCCGGTCAGGCTGGCGCGGTCGATCTCCATCGAGTCCATCGACCGAAGCAGTTCTTCGATCACTTTTTCCCGAGGTCGGTTTCGTTGGCGCTGCCGCTGTCCTTCGCCCAAATGCGGCCAGAGCTTCTGTCGAATCTTCTCGGGCAAGACATTCTCCAGATATTCGAGGGCGGTACCCCGGAGGGCCTCGCCATCGCTTTCCAGCGCCCGGAGGGAAATCTGAAGCGTGTCCCGGTCGAGGACGAGGCTGAGGAGGGTGAACACATGCTCGAGCCCTCGATGAAGCCGCGCGCGAACGACTGCGTCGAGCCATTCCGATTGCTCTGCCTCCTCGTCGATCACCCGGCGCCGCTCCCAAACCTTCACGCTCACATCGAGCTCCCGGAGCGTCGCGCCAAAGACCACATCCTCGTCGAGTTTGAGCGTCGGATTCCGGTCTTTGATCACCGAGAGCGCCTGGACGCATTGGTAACGAACCTCGAAGCGAACATCCGCGAGGCCGGCAAGGAGTCCATCGATGGCGCGCGGATCGTCCGATGCACTGAGCACCCGAGGAATCCGACGACGGATCACAAACGGGCGCTCATCGTCGACCAAACTGTCGACGAGTTGGCCGATCACCCGACCCGACACTCGGCGGAGCGCGGCCACCGCGTCGGTTTGGAGGTCGCGGTGGCCGAGGAGCGGAATGACGTGGGACACCAAGGCGGCCCGAAGTGGGCCGCGAAGGATCGCTCGGATCTCTTCGGTGGTTCCACTGATCAGGGTTTGCACCGCTTGGGCGACACCTTCTTCGATGCCGAGGCTCGGCCGACTGACCAGTGTCGCCTTGATCTTGCTGGCTTCACCCTTGGCGTCGCGAAGCTGCTGGATCTGTTGCAGGAGCCGCTCCCGGTCGAGGGCCATCGTCGTGTCGCTCAGGGTCTTTCGCGTCGTCGCGTCGAGCTCGGACGGATCGTCGAGTTCCACCACACCGGTCCGAAGGCTCTCCGCGAGGGCGGTCACATAGCCATGGTGAAGTCGCCGCGCGATGAAGATGGCGGCGGCGGCGGCCGCGGCCGCACAACCCAACACGACATTGGTTTGGTGGCTGGAGAGCATGGCGAGAATTCCGAGGACAACAACGCTTCCGATGGCGTCGCCAAGGCGTTCGAAGGCCACATCGATGATGGTTTTGCTCGCCCGCTTCTGGGCGGGCTCGAGCGGCGTATAGAGGAGCTCGTAGCCCGAGCGGTAGAGGCTGTTGGCCAACACCGTCTCCGCCGCGCGGACGATCACCGCTGTCCAGAGGCGGGCGATCACGGTCGCGAGCACTCCGAGAAATAGCGTGGCGATCGGAAGGGTCGCGATGGTGCCGGCGATGCCGAGGAGGCGAAGGCTTCGTTTGGCGAGGAGAGTTTGGACGAGGAAGCTGAGAACCGACGTGCCGGTGTAGAACAGCGCGAAAAACTGCATCAGGTCACGCTCGTTGGCTCCGTAGGCTTCGGCGGCTTCTGCTTTGAACGCAAAGTCGAAGAGCGATGCGGCCACCGCGACGAGGAGCACGAGCGCGGCGAGGTTCTTCAAGAAGGGCATCTGGCGGAGGAGGGCAAAGCCCGATTCCCGAGCTTCGGTGCTTCGCGCCACCGGGGTGGACGCTTGACCGATCTGCGTGACGCCGGCTGCACACACGACGTTGATGCCCGCGAGGATCGCGAGCATGGTCGATAGGTCGAGGAGACTCGCGACTCGTTCGGCGGCGATGCCTCCGAGCACGCCCCCGGCGGTCGCGCCGATCCCGATTCGAGCCACGATCCGTTTTGCCGAATGCGGGTCGAAGCGCTCGTTGACGACCGACCAGAAGCCGCTGATCACGATCGAGCCGAAGGACGCGCAGTGGAGATAGACCATCCAGGCGATCGCTTTGGGGAAGCGGTCGATGAGGAGCCACTCGGTGAGGAACAGGCCTCCGGACGCAAGGAACGCGAGGGGAACGAGTCGGGCGGGACCAAACGTGCGAAGTCCCCGTGACATGGCAAGGACGCCGATCACCGATACCGCGGCCGCGGCGATCATGGCGTTGGGAAGCAGCGTGGCGTCGAACTCGGACAAGAAGAGGGCGTCGCGGGTAGCCTTGCTCGAGACCTGGCTCGCGATCATGAGCGCGGCAACGATCGTCCCTACCCATGCCGCGGTACGATTTTGCTGGCGGTCGGAGGCGCGGGCCACGGAACGAGTGTACGCGCTTCATCCTGGCTTCTCGACAACGCTTCTACCGGCGACTACAAGCCGACTCATGGCACGCGCATCGCTTCTTTTGCTCTTTCTAGCGGCCTGCGGCGCCCCGGCGCAGAGTGCTCAGCCTTCCGAAGCTCCCGCCGAGACCCCCAGCGCCGGTGGGGAGGACACGCTCTATCAGACGATTCAGACGGAGCAGGAGCCGAGCGGTGGGGACGAGGGCGAGTTTTCGTCATTGTTCGACTCGATGAGCCGCGAGTTCGACCAACTTGGCACGATGCTCAGTGCGGCGGAGGTTGACTGCGATTCGGCCGCGGTGATCGCGGGCCGAATCTGTGACCTGGCGGACCGGATCTGCGCCATCGCCGAGGAGCAACCGGAGGAAGAGGGGGTGCGGCAGCAGTGCGAGGAAGGGCAGCGTCGGTGCGTGGAGGCCAACGATGCCTTCGCCGAAGCGTGCGGTTCGACTCCCCTCAAAGAGTAGTCGAGTCGATGCCGAGGAGCGAGCTTCGGCTTCATGGTCGGCCCTCGGCCTTTGGGCCCGAGGAGCTAGCGAGTGGTCAGGGAAACGTCCGGCGGCGCGCTTAGGAATCCCGCCCCCACTGCCGTGCCGGCGACCGCGGCCAGTGCACCAAACCAGCCGAGCGTCGGCGGCACATCCGAGTTATCGCCGGGCTCTTCCGAGACGCCTGCGATGATCCCACCGACGATCAGTCCTGCACCCACCACGAGCGAGCTGATGAGCACCACCCATCCGGCGGTGCGGAGGCTCGTCGGTTCCTCGTAGGTTCCGAGGAGGCCAATGTCGTTTTCGAGGGCCACTTCGTTGCTCACGGCGACCGGATCGCTGCCGTCGTACGCAAGCGCGAAATTGTAGGCCCCCGCCTCGAGCTGGGTTTCGCAGGGCGCCGTGCACACCTCTTCGACGCCTTCCCCGGTGTCTTGGTGAAGCACGACTCCGTTGGGCTCGGAGCGGAACTCGACCCGAAGAGTGGCGCGCTCTTCGGTTGGGGCGGGTTCGGAAAGGCTGGGTTCGGAAGGCTCGGGCTCGGAAGGCTCGGGTTCGGAAGGCTCGGGCTCGGAAAGCTCGGGCTCGGAAGGCTCGGGTTCCGGCTCGGGCTCGGAAGGCTCGGACTCGGTTCCCGGCTCGGGCTCGGATGCCGACTCCTCCGCCGGGCCCTCCTCGGATTCTTCCGCGGGCGCGTCGCTGGAGCCTTCGGGTCCTTCAGGTTCGGCTTCGCTGGGCGCTTCCTCGGGAGCTTGAGCGGACGCCTCGCTCCTTAGAGCAAGCAGTCCCATCACCACGACACATGTCACGCACCAACGCATAGAAACCTCCAAGTCGGCGCGCACGATAGCGCTTAGTACGCTGACCACAAAACTCCGGATGCGGATTCTGACCGGCCCACGTCGTTTCGGCGGGTGGAGGCCGGGTTCGCGTGTTCGGTGCGAAACTCCTTCCGGTGCGAAACTCCTTCCGGTGTGAAACTTGGGAGTGGGATCTCAGTTGTGGGGATGCGCCTCGGTCGAATCGGGGACCGGCGGACGTTCGAAGGTGTCGACAAACCGGGTGGGAGTGATGTCGAACTCGCGGCGCACCGCGTCGAGGGGCCGATCCCAGCGGAGTTCCCATCGGACCGGCGCCAGAAAAGCCGCCTGCTTACCCATCGCGAGCCCTTCCCGGATCATGGCGAAAATCACGGGCTTGCGAACCCCCCAGCGAACCCCACCGCTCGCTGCAACGATGGCGGAGGCGGGCGTGCCCAGCTGCGCGTAGCTGAACGCCTGAAGGGCCAGCTCGCCCGGCACGTCGGTTCGATAGCCGGTGAGGACGTGCCAGAGGTCATGGGACTGGCGAACCCGCTGGGAGATGTACCGCGGGATCTCTGGCAGCGCGGGGGTAGGCTGGAATACATCCGGGTCGAGTCCTTCGCGATCCAGGTATTCGACGTATGCGGCTCCGAGGGTGCCTTCCGGAAGCCTGCGAAGCTGTTCGACGACCCGACCATCGATGCTTGGGCGGTCTCGAAGGAGCGAAGCGCCTTCGTTGCTGATGCAGAAGCGCGTCAACGTCCAAGGAAACGACCGGCGACTGGTGCTGAGCCCGAGGAGGAGCACCTGGTTCGTATCGTTCGGATCTCGAAGCAACCGAAAGAGCGCCTTGCTTCCGATCTTGGTTCGTTCCCAACGGGTGCCTTCGATCAGGGCCCGGACAGCCGCCTCGTGACCCTCGAGGAGGGCGGAACTCGGAGGTTCGTGGACCGGGTCGGTCGGTCGGGAGTTGAGGGGTTCGACGCGGCGCACCTGCTCCATGGTAGGCTCCTTCTTATTGACAAGCGTGACAATAAGGTCCTTCCGTTTATTGTCAAGGCTGCCAATAGTCCCTAGCCTGCGTCGATGAAGCCGAAGCCAGGGAAACGCCTTCGTCGAAACCCCTCCGAGGCTCGCGCCCTCATCCTTCGGGCGGCGCAGGATCTATTTCGAGAACAGACGCCGGACACCATCGGCCTCAAGGACATCGCTCGCCGGGCGGGGGTCAGTCATTCGCTCGTTTCACACTATTTCGGCACCAAAGAAGCACTGGTCGAGGAGGCGATCGAAGACCTGCTCGTGTCCCGCCGGGAAGAACTCCTCGTTCGGATGGCGTCGACCACCGAAAACCGGCTGGAGGATTGGATCGGCCATATCTTTGAGACCTTGTCCCACCCGGCGTACGCGAAACTCGCGGGCTGGATGCTCCTTGCGGGACGGATCGACGATCGAGACTTCTTTGCCAAGCGTCTTCAGGGGCCAAGAATCTTGATGGAGGCCTACGCAGGCCGGCAGGCGTCGCGAGGCGTTCAGATCGATCGGGACGATCTCGAGTTTGGAAGCCTCCTCGTGATCTGTGCGGCGTATGGCTACTCGCTCGGAAAGAACGCGTTCCTGCCCGCCCTCGGGCTCAGCGAAGGAGAGGAGCGCGACGCTTGGTTTCGGCGACGCCTGACCGAGGCGCTCGCGATGGTGGAACGGGCAGGCGAACCGGAAATGCCGTAGACTCTTAGGGATGCGGTGGGCTTACGCGCTGGGACTCGCAGGTTGTCTCCTCGGCTGTGCATTCGAGGAGGCGCCTCCACCTCCGCCTGGGGGTGGCAACCGCGGCATCGGTCTTCTCCCGCGCGGCCAGGCGGTGGTGCCGGAAGTCGAGCGACCCGAGGGCGTCGAAACAATCGAGCGTCCCACCCTTCAGGCAGATCTCATTCGGGGTGATCTCGGCGGCTTCCTCTTCGACTCGCTTCCGTACGACATGGAGCTCGAGCGCGCGCCGGGCTGGGCGGCCGTCGGCATCTGGGCCGAGGACCGCGGAACCTACGCATACACGATGCTCGTGGTGGAAGGTGGCCTCGATCATCCTGCGCTGACCGCCGGAGCAGAGCTTGCCTTCTCTCCACATCGTGTGACTCCATCGGCTGCCGAGACTGGCCTGCAGGTTGGGATTCTTGGTTGTGCCGGGGTGGATGAGGGCATCTTCGCGTACGACCAATTCGCGGACGATGTCCGGATTTCGGTGGTCCCCGAGCCCAAGGGCCCGGGAAGCGACAGCGACACCCCGTCTCGTCGACGACTCCAGTTCGAAGGTTCGTTCTGGGACGGAAGCGTCGTTGAAGGGAGCGTCCTTTTCTAACCGGCACGCGGGTCCGCGTGACCGGCGCATCGTGATCACGACCCTTCGCCGCCCGAAGCTCCCCCTGTATCTTCCGGGCGAACATGCAGGAACACCTTCCCGAGAACGTGGACTTCCCCGCCCCTGAGCGCGGGATCTTTTGCAACCGGACGCTCAACCTTCGTTCGCTTCCCGCGATTGGCTTCGACATGGATTACACCCTGGTGCACTACCAGGTCGAAGAGTGGGAGCGGCGCGCTTACGAGCACATGCGGCGCCGGCTGGTCGAGCAGGGATGGCCGGTGGGCCACCTCGAATTCGACCCGGACATGTTTGCCCTGGGACTCATTCTTGACCTGGAGCTTGGCAATGTGGTCAAGGCGAACCGTTTCGGCTTCGTAAAGAAGGCGGCCCATGGCACCCAGATGCTGGGCTATGAGGAGCAGCGGGAAGCTTATGGCCGGGTGATCGTCGATCTTGGTGAGCCGCGCTGGGTGTTCATGAACACGCTCTTCGGTCTGAGCGAAGGGACGATGTTCATGCAGGCGGTCGAGCTCCTCGACGAGGACAAGATCGAAGATGTGATGGGCTACGCCGAGCTCTACCGCACGATTCGGGCGAGCATCGACGAGACGCACATGGAGGGGGCACTCAAGTCGGAGATCATCTCCAACCCGGAACGCTTTGTGGTGGTGGACGAAGAGCTTCCGCTCGCGCTTCTTGATCTGCGGCACGCGGGGAAGAAGCTTCTTCTGATCACCAACTCGGAGTGGTCGTACTCGCGGCCGATGATGGAGTGGGCGTTTGATCGCCATCTTCCTGGCGACATGACCTGGCGCGACCTGTTTCATGTGACGATCGTCTCGTCGGGAAAGCCCGGATTTTTTAACCAGCGCCGTCCGCTCTTCGAGGTGATCAACGCGGAGGGCATGCTCCGGCCGGTGCGCGAGCTCAAGGAAGGGGGCGTGTTCCTCGGCGGAAACGCCGGTCAGGTGGAGGAGTTTCTGGGCCTCCCCGGCGAGAGCATTCTTTACGTGGGCGACCACATCTTTGGTGACGTTCGGATGTCGAAGAGCGTGCTGCGCTGGCGCACCGCGCTGATTACGCGTCACCTCGAAGAGGAACTTCAGGCGCTCGAGGCGTTCAAGCCGAAGCAGCGGGCCCTCTCGACGAAGATGGCGGAGAAAGAGGTGCTCGAGCATCAATACTCTCAGCTCCGGATTCGCCTCCAACGCCTTGAAAAGAACTATGGGCCGCAGCCCGACGCGAGCGCCGAGGAGCTGCAGGAGGGGGTGCAGTCGCTGCGAGCGAAGCTGCTCGCGCTCGATGCGGAGATTTCGCCACTCGCGAAGGAGGCCTCCGAGCTTTCAAACAAGCGGTGGGGACTTCTGATGCGCGCGGGCAATGACAAAAGTCATCTCGCGCGGCAGATGGAGCGCTACGCGGACATCTACACGTCTCGGGTGAGCAACCTTCTGACGTATACGCCGTTCGTCTACCTCCGGTCGCCTCGAGGGAGCCTTCCCCATGACAGCGGCCCCGCGGGAGGTTTCGAGGTCGCCCGATGATCGAGCTCCTGCAGAGTCCGGAGGCGTGGGTTGCGTTTTTGTCGCTGGCCGCGCTCGAGATCGTCCTCGGCATCGACAACATCGTGTTTATCGCGATCCTCACCGACCGGGTGGCGCCCGCCCAGCGGAAGCTCACTTATCGGATCGGTCTCTTCGGCGCGATGTTCATGCGGATCGCGCTCCTCTTGGCCATCAGCTGGGTCGTGAAGCTCGAAGACAAGCTCTTCACCGTGCTCGGGAACGATATCTCCGGTCGAGACCTCGTGCTTCTGTCGGGGGGGTTGTTTCTGATCGGCAAGAGCGCCCATGAGATCTACAGCAAGGTCGAAGGCGTCGAAGAGGGGGAGAGCTCCGGCGAGAAGAAGGCCTACAAGGCGATGGGCGGAGTGGTCGTCCAGATCATGATCCTCGACATTGTTTTCTCTTTGGACTCGGTGATCACCGCGGTGGGAGTGGCCGACGACGTCGAAGTGATGATCGCAGCGGTGGTCGTCGCCGTACTGATGATGCTTCTGTTCGCTCAGAAGGTCGGCGACTTCGTCAATGCGAACCCCTCGATGAAGATTCTGGCGCTGTCGTTCTTGCTGCTCATCGGGGTGCTGCTTACTGCGGAGGCCTTCGACCAGCACATCGACAAGGGCTACATCTATTTTTCGATGGGCTTCGCGCTCCTGATCGAGCTCCTCAACATGCGGTTTCGAAAGAAGACGAAGCAACGGAGCGGTGGACAGGATCCGAAGGCCGCCGACGAGGCAGTTCGCGTGGTCAAGCGACGCGAACCGGACCCGACGGAGTAGCCAAAATCGCTAGCCCCCATCGGTCACCAGTCGGCGTGTCTCGCGCCCGAAAGCCCCGCATTCCCACGGCCTTCTCCCTCCAGCCGTCCTCGCGGTACGTCGAGTACCGCTGCGGCGTCTTCCAGTCCGAGGTCCGCGGGAATCCAGCACTTTCGAACGCGATCCATCGCCTCTGGTTGACCGATGCGGGCTAGCTGGTGCCTCAGCGCACGATGTCGTAGCGGACCTCGAAACCGCCCGGGCAGCTGAAGTCCTCGGGGCCGCGATCGGAGCGGTAGACGCTGGTCGCGGGGTTCAGCACGCAGTTGGCCATCGGCTGGAACCCGAAGGTGTCCGAGTCTTGAAAGCGGATCGCGATGCCGCTTTGAAGGTCTTCGAAGCGCACCCCGGTTTCGTCGAAGAGCACCTCGTCGTAGACCGCAAACGTCGCGTTGGAGGCTGACATCGTCGCGTCCTGAGCGATCGAGTAGGTACACGTGCTTTCGCGTGGGCATGACTCGGTGCCGATTCCCACGAGAATGCGGGGATCGGGCAAGCCTCCGAAAGCGTCCCAGGTGCTGTCGCCGTCGCGTTCGGGAACTCGCGCGTTGAGGATTTGGATCTTGAACCGTTCGTCGGGGCCCGGTTCGAAGGAGCACATCATCTGGGCGGCATCGCAGATCGCGCCGAAGCCCGTACAGTCGATGCACGTAGCGGTTGCTCCGCCGCAGCTCGTATCCGACGTGCCCATGCCGGTGGCACAGGAGCCGTCGTCGCCGCAGCATCCGGTGGCGCAGTCGCATGGAGCGAGGCACCCGAGTGCCCCGCTTCGGCCAGTCCGGCAAACTTCGCCACCGCCGCATCGACCACAGGCGAGCCCGCCGCCGCCACAGTTCATTGCGTCGCTTCCCGCCACGCATTCGCCAGCGGTGGTACAGCACCCAGAGCAGGTATCGGGGCCGCAGGGGGGCTGGCAGGCGCCATCGGTGCACGTGTCATTGGGCATGCAGGTCTGGCACTGAAGTCCGCCGCTTCCGCAGGCCGTGGTCTCCGCACCTCCGACGCAGGTTCCCGAATCGTCGCAGCACCCGGTGGGGCAGTTGTCGGGGCTACATGCGGGGGGAGCCTCACAGGAGCCCTCGATGCATTGGGTGGGGGCTTGGCACATCGTGCAGACATTGCCTCCACCGCCGCACGCCGCTTCCGCTGTGCCGGGCTGGCATGCGCCGGTCGAGTCAACGCAACCTTCGCAGTCGTCGGGCGTTGCGTCGGGGAGTGCCGCTTCGCCTGCGGCGTCGGTTCCACCATCCGCCGGAGGATCCGCATCATCGACGCAAGCGCCGAACATAAGAAATCCAAACAGCAGTCCCCAAGTTAGTCTTCGCATATTGGCCTCCAAGAAGGACCGTCGTGGTCGACGGATGCGAAGTGCTAGCACGCAGAGGGAACGGCCTTCGGCCTTGTAAACACTTGTAAGTCAACGAAACACAACACAGAACGTAAGCGCAACATCCGGGGACGAGGTAATTAATTGCCTCACCACGTTGTGTAAGTGCGCGAAACAACGTCGAGCACATTCGAAGACGAAGTGACTCGATGCGTTGCGCGCCTGCGCCGAGCGATCTTGGACATGTTGCGCGCACGCGATTTCGGATAGTTACGAGTCTTGGTGAGGCAATTAATTACCTCGTCCCCGGATGTTGCCTCGTCATGTTGTGTTGGGTCGGTTCGCGCGTATGCGATTTCGCGAACTTACAAGACGTGGTGAGGCAATTAATTACCTCGTCCCTGGGCGTTGAAAGACAGCTCGTTTGGCTTCGACTTTTTCTCGGATGAGGCAGCCTTCGATGTGGTCGTTGACGAGCCCCATGGCCTG
>JBCCZL010000346.1:0-10574 GCA_039187775.1 Myxococcota bacterium | reverse complement strand
GCAACGCCCATGCCGCGCACCGGCGAGGAGGACTCCGGCCCGTCACCTTCGCAGCCGCTTCGACTGATGCATTTTGCCATGGCACGACGCGTACCCTGGGGAGCACCGCTATCGAATTGGTCCAGGATTTTGCCTGGGGGCGCCAAGCCACGCGGACCCGAGCTAGCCCCCGAAATTGCTCTGGTTGGGACGAGTTCTGTTCCCGCAATGGGCCGAGGACCCAATAACGCTTTATATTTAGCTGGCATGGGAACTGCGGGGCCGGGGCTATGTCCGACTTGTGCCCCCAGCCGCTGTCCGTGAGCCTCGCATTGCTCCTGGGGCTTGGCTGCACCGGGGAGTTTTCCGACCCGCTTCTCGGGCCAAGCGGTGGCGGTGGTCCCGGTCCACAACCGGGGATTACCGAGCCGGGCTCGGAGAATCTGCGAGCACCGCTTCGACGGCTTACTCGAGCAGAGTTCAACAATACGGTTCGAGACCTTTTTGGAGACGAGACGAGTCCGGGGGATGCGCTTCCTGCCGACGAGCTTGGCAACGGTTTCGGCAACGACGCGGATGCGCTTTCGGTGTCGATCCTCCTCGTGGAGCAATACGCCACCGTCGCCGAAGGTATCGCGGAGCGGGCGTCGACCCCCGCGAAGCTCGCCGAATGGTCCGACTGCGCGCTCTCGGTAGCGGCAGACACGGAAGAAGAGTGCGCTCGGTCGATCCTTGCGGCGCTCCTTCCGCGCGCGTTTCGCCGGGCGGTCGACCCGATCGAGATCGACGAGCTGATCGCGCTTCGGACGGCGCTTCGTCCCGACTCGACCTTCGAAGAAAGCATGGCCGGGGTGATCGAAGCGATTGTGCAGTCCCCGGACTTTCTCTACCGCCCCGAGTTCGGAGTTCCCTCTGGCGAGGCGCGCCGACCCACCGGCGACGAGATGGCGACGCGCCTGTCCTATTTCCTTTGGGCCACCATGCCTGACGAAGCGCTCTCGGCGGCGGCGGCGGCGGGGGAGCTCGATACGCCCGCGGGGGTCCGTGCCCAAGCCGAGCGAATGCTCGTGGACCCGCGCTCCCGGCCGGTGATTCGAAAGTTCTTCGATGCGTTCCTTCGGATCGGTGGAGTCGCCCAAGCGGAACGAAGCAGCGAAGAGTTTCCGGACTACACGCCGGAGATTGGCGCGTTGATGCGCGAAGAGACGCACCAGCTGATCGAGCACGTGATCTTTGATGGGGCGGGGGACTGGCCAACCCTTCTTACATCGTCGTTCACGTTCGTGAACGAACCGCTCGCGAGCTTTTACGGCATCGACGGGATCACCGGCACCGAGTTTCAGCGCGTCGACTTCAATGACCAGCGACGTGGAGTGCTCCTTCAGGGCGCGTTCCTCACCGCGAGCACGCACTCGAACACCACAAGTCCGGTGAAGCGCGGCGGGTTTATCGCACGGGAGCTCCTGTGCCAAACGATCCCGTTTCCGGAGGGCGACATCGCCGAGGAAGTCACGCCGCCGGATCCCTATATGGGTGACACCGCACGGGACCGCTACTCCCAACACAGCAGTGACCCCGTGTGCGCGGGCTGCCACCAGTACATGGACCCAGCGGGCTTTGCCCTCGAGAACTTCGATGCCGTGGGCCGCTGGCGCGACACCGAAAATGACGTGACCATCGATGCTCGGGGCTCGGTGCCCACCACCGACATCGAGGTCAACGGGCCGGTCGAGCTGGTGCAGGCCATCGCTCAGACCCGCGAGGTCAACGACTGCTTCGCACACCATTTCATGAACTACGCGTACGGCCGGTCGCTGAGCGACAGCGAAGACGCAGTGCTCGCCGCCGCGATCGAAGAAGCCTTCGCCGAGTCGGGCTTCAGTATTCGGGAGCTCATCTTGGCCCTCACCCAAACCCAGAACTTTCTCGCCCTTCCCGCGGAGCTGGAATAGCCATGGCCCTTCCCAAGCTCAATCGACGAACGTTCATTCGTGGCGCTGGCGGCGTGGCGATCGCTCTTCCCTGGCTCGAGGCGATGGGCGAGCCGACCGCCGCGCGGGCCATCGGAGGCGAAGCCCGACGGTTCCTCGGGGTCTACACCCCGGGTGGCACAGTGCTCGACCGTTGGCGACCGACCGGCGACGAGAGGAACTACACCATGTCGCCGATCCTCGCGCCGCTTGCGCCGGTGCGGGACAAGCTCATCGTGCTCGATGGCCTCGAGATGCGAAGCGCGCGCGGAGAGCAGCATCAGGCGGGGATTATCGCGTGGCTCACGGGAACCGAGCAGTCGTCCGAGCATCGAAATTTTGCCGCGGGTCCATCGGTTGATCAGGTGATCGCGTCGCGAATTTCGCGGGGAGTTCGACCTCGGGCGAGCCTCGAGTTTGCGGTGCGGTGGGCGACGGGGAACTCGAACGGCCTTCTTCATCCGATCAATGTGGTGAACTTCGAGGACAACCCGACCTTCAATCCGATTCCCCCGCGGCTCGACCCGCAGGACATCTTCGACGACCTGTTTGGCGCCCTCGAGCCG
Organism: Myxococcota bacterium; assembly: GCA_039187775.1. Classification (GTDB taxonomy): domain Bacteria; phylum Myxococcota_A; class Polyangia; order Polyangiales; family JBCCZL01; genus JBCCZL01. Next base: position 8,059 of record JBCCZL010000346.1, on the reverse strand, counting down.
TCGGCGGCGACAATGGCGCGGATCGAACGAAAGCGCTCGATCCTCGACTATGTCGACGGCCGTTACGCTTCCCTTGCCCAGCGGCTTGGCGCGCGTGACCGAGCCAAGCTCGACCAGCATTTGACCAAGATCCGAGAGCTCGAAGGTTCGCTCGAGAGGCTGGTCACGACATGCGAAGCACCGATGCGGATCGATACATCGGAGTACGATCCCCTGACCGGTGGGGATCGACGCGCCACGATGACGGATGCACAGATTCCGACGGTTGGCCGCTTCATGATGGACATGATGGTGATGGCGTTTGCCTGCGACATCACCGCGGTGGGCACCTTTCAGTGGACCGACACGGAGGCGAAGCACACCTTCCCGTGGCTCGGCCTGAGCGAACACCACCACTTCTATCAGCACGATGGGGGCTTCCGGCCCGACGAGTGCGAGCGGATCTACACGTGGTACTCGGAGCAGCATGCGTATCTGCTTTCGGAGATGGATGCGGTGGACATGGGCGGCCATTCGCTCCTCGATGAGAGTGTGGTGTTCTTCGGCTCGGAGCTTCAGAATCCGCCGTCGCATCGCAAGGACGACATGCCGTTCCTTCTTGCGGGCTGCGGCGGAGGCCTCAACACCGGCCGCTGGGCGCGCTACAGCGGCGAGTCCCACAGCGATCTACTCGTCACCATTCTGAATCTGTTTGGCGACGAGCGAACGACCTTCGGCGATCCGCAGCACTGCGACGGGCCGCTTACCGGGCTGGTCTAGGAGACTCCCGCCGAACGTCCATCACCCGGATCCGCAAACCGATGTTCGCCACAGTCGCCTAGTTCCCCAACCGGCACGGTTCTCGGGTATCCTCGACCCTGGAGGGACCTGATGGCGCGCTTTTTTCGATCCAAAGATGGACTCACGCGATGTGGAGACTGCGGCCGACATGTGGCCTCGGCATCGGTGTTTTCGGAGACCCAATGCCCATTTTGCGGTGGGGCGGTGACCCGCTCGGAACGTCGCGTGATGTCCGGCCGCGGTGCGGTGGTCGCCGCCTCACTGATGGGCTTCTCCGCGGCGTGCGGTGGAGCCGAGCCGGCCGAGGAGCCGGGACCGGCGGTGCAAACGGAGAATGGGAACGAAGCGCCGCCCGCGGAAGATCCCGCCGAGACGCCCTCGGAACCGGAAAATGCGGAGGAGCCTCCGTTGGTGGAGGCCTACGGCATGCCTCCAGAAGAAGCGGAAGAGCTCCCGCCGGAATAGGGCCGGGGTTCAGCTCGGTCGTTGGTAGGCCCCAATGATCGAGGTGCCGGTGGGAAGGTGGCCCCGGCGCATCCACCAGCGCTCCGCAGTGAGGGCTAATTCCATGGCGCGCGTCGCGAGTCCGCGCCGCTCCGACCGCTGTTGTTCCACCGTCCGCCGAAGCAGCTCCTCCATGTCGGGTTCGGACCCCGTTCGATGGGGGCGCGCGCGAAGCACATATACCGGGGGAACGAGGGGAAGCATGAAGTAGCTTCGGGCGACGCGCCGGAGTCCCGCCCGCTCGATCTCTCGATCGAGATCCCGAACCGTGTACCGTCGAAAATGCCCGGCCACTTCGTCGTATCCGCTCCAAAGGGCGTTTAGGGCGGGGACAGTTACGAGAAGCAATCCCTCTGGGCGCAGGCACCGGGCAAATTCCGCGAGGAGTGGCTCCGGATCTTCGATGTGTTCGATGACATCGAACGCGCCGATCGCGGGAAGCGAGGCGTCGGGCAGCGAGAGATCGTCGAATCGTCCCTGCACGACCGAGCGAAGGCCTCGCGCCGCTGCGTTCTTCGAGCCCACTGGCCCAGGTTCCACGGTCACCGCTTCCACGCCGGCCCGATGCAGTCCGAGCGACACGTAGCCATTGCCTCCGCCGACATCCCACAGGGCTGCCGGGGGGCCCAAGCGTTTCAGAGCCTCGATGACCACGCGGTTTCGGTGGCGAAACCAGAAGCTCCCGTCTTCCGCTTCGGCGAGCGACGCGTGGCCGCTGTCGGGATAGCTCTCCTTCCGCTGCTGCGGCAACACCCAGACCCCGGACTCCTGCTCGGCGTGGTCTTCGATCGCCCACCCAAAGTCGCGCCGTAGTCTTTGAAATTCGGAGGGCACGTCCCAGCCTACCGTAGAGGGAAGCCTACCTCAGGCGGAACCCCTCCGGGCTTGGCTGAGCCTGAGTACATCCGAGCCGCTATACTCACGGCCTTGGCCAACATCGGCTACATCCAGGTCGTCCGGCACTGCAACCACTTCTGCGGGTTCTGCTCCAATCCGACCACTCCCTACACCCACGACTTCGCGTCGATGCGGGTGCTCGTCGACGATTTTGTCGCCCGCGGCTACTTCGGCATCATTCTCACCGGAGGCGAGCCAACGCTGCATCCGGAGCTTCCGCGGATCTGCGCCTACGCGCGGGAGCAGGGGCTTCACGTTCGGATGATCACCAACGGGACTCGCCTCGCCGATGAAGCGTTCGCCCGCGACATGGGCGAAGCGGGACTTCAGCTCGTGCACGTATCGATCTACTCGGTCAAACCCGAGGTCGAGGCGCGGCTTCGTGGAAAAGCCGGCACCCTCGAGCGGGCACGGCAGGCGCTCGACAATGCGAATCGCTTTGGCGTCGAGGTCAACATCAACTCGGTGATCAACAAGCTCAACGCGGATCATCTCGACCTCAACGTGCGGGTCTTGACCGAGGGCCACCCGTTCATTCGGCACTTCGTCTGGAACAACCTCGACCCCTCGATGGGGCGAGCCGAGGTCAATCAGGATCAGTTTCTTCCGCGCCTCGCGGACTTTGAGCTCTCGCTAAGCCGGGCGATGCGCTTTCTTCACAAATCGGGTCGGAGTTTTCGCGTGGAGAAAGTACCGCTCTGTTACATGACGGACTTTGCCTGGGCGAGTACCGAGACCCGCAAGATTGTCAAAGGCGAAGAGCGCATCGTTCATTTTCTCGATCAGAAACAGACGGTGCGACAGACCGACTGGGAGCACATCTACAGCGAGGGCTGCAACGTCTGCACCCTTCGCCACATCTGCGGTGGCCTATTCGACCGGGGAAACGGTTACGATCCGGCGGAGCTTGCGCCGGTGTTTGTCGATCCCGATCCGATCGTCGAGCAGATCATCACCGACCCGGCCGACCCAAGCTTTGCCCTCCGAAGCCTTCCCGCATGGAAGGCGGACTTCGAGGAGCGGAAGAGGGAGACCCGGCAGCATGCGCTCGAGGAGTACCGCCAAACGGATGGATTGATCCCCGTTGGGCAGGTGACGAAACGAGGGCAGCGGCTCTTTGAAGCGCGACGAACCTCCGAGTCGAGGAAGGCCGCAAAGCTCGGCGTGCAGATGGAGAACGTGCACATCGAGAAAGAGAGCTCGCAGGTGGAGAATCAGCCCGAGGGAAGGGAGTAGGGTCTGGACCGGGTGCCCGAGCCGGAGCTCATGGAGGACCGGGCGCAGGCCGAAGCGTACGCGCAAGCCGACTTCTCCGAGCCCAACCAGCAGTTCGTGTCTCTCCTCGAAGCGCTCGTGGGCGGACCGCTCGAGGGTCGGCTCCTCGACCTCGGCTGTGGCCCGGGCGACATTCCCCTGCGCTTGGTTCGGCGTCACCGTGGCCTTCAAGTCGATGCGCTCGACGGATCCGAAGCGATGCTCGCGATCGGTCGACGAGATGCGACGCAGTCGCCGGGAGGCGAGCGGGTACGCTTTATCCACGGCCGCCTTCCAGTGGCGCTTCCCCACGAACGGTATGCGCACGTCGTCTCGAACAGTCTTCTCCATCACCTCGCGGATCCGGCCGCCCTCTGGGAGTCGATTCGAGCGGCGGGCGGTCCGGGGTCGGCGGTCCTGGTGATGGACCTATTTCGGCCCACGGACGATGCCGCGGTCCGGGCGCTGGTGGAAAACTATGCTGCCGACGAGCCCGAGGTTCTCCGGCGAGACTTCGAAAACTCTCTCTACGCGGCGTACACGCCCGCCGAAGTGACATCTCAGCTGGCCGGGGCTGGACTCGAGCGACTCCGGGTGCGGACGGTCAGCGACCGGCACCTCGCCGTCTCGGGAATCCTCTAGCCCGCATCGGTCACCCAGAGGTGATGGATCGCGTTCGAAAGTGCTGGATTCCCGCGGCCCTCGGACTGGAAGACGCCGCAGCTGTACTGGACGTACCGCGAGGACGGCTGGAGGGAGAAGGCCGTGGGAAGGCGGTGCTTTCGGGCGCGAGACACGCCGACGGGTAACCGATGCGGGCTAGCTCTGCGATCGGCGTTGACGCTTGCGGGCTTCGAGGCTACCAGAGCCCATGCGGATTGCATCAGTTCTCAGGGCTTTCGTTAGAGCTTTGGTTGCAGCTTTGGTTGCAGGTTCGTTCGGCGCGTGTGGGCCTTCGGGGCTTCAGACCGGAGGAACCACCCCCGAGCTTGTCACCGTGGGCGGTGGGCAGCGCGCGGTGGTTTCGCTGACCGACCTCGACCAGGTTCGCGATGTCGTGATCAGTGCCGAGCGAGCCTTCGTGGCCACCGACCGCGGTCTCCTCGCGTTCCCCGTGAGTGGGGAGGGAGAGCCGACGCGACTTCAAACCGGCGCGGGCCTTCCGAGCAATGATGTGCGGGCCGTCGGACGAACCAGCGATGGGACGATCGTCGCGCTGACGACGCGCGGGATGGCTCGCGTGACGGGAGAGACGGCGACGGCGTTTGGCGAGGTGCCGCCGGTGGGAGAGCCCACCGCGTTTCTTCTTCAGGGGAACGACGTGTGGGTTGGAGGGGTCGACGGTCTGGCCCGGCTGGAGTCTGGCGAGTGGCAACGCTTCGGTGAGCCGGCGACGATCACTCTTCTCGAGGAAGCACAGGGCGGGGGCATTTGGGTAGGCACCACCCGGGGCCTCTGGTTTATCGAAGGCGACACGATCACCGAACACGATGTGAGCGGAGGGATTCCCGAAGGCTATGTGCAGGCGATCGCGCCGGTGCGCGAGGGGGAGATCCTCGCCCTGCTGCGGGGTCCGACGAGCAGCATCCTGGGGCTCTGGAATGGGCGCCGCTGGTACGGCTACACCATCGAAAACTTCGACGTGCCCGTGGTGGACCTTGTGGCCACCGGCGAGCGCATTTTGATGCTCACCCCCGGCCGGGCCTACGAGATCGCGTCGGCGGAGGGCGAAGCCACCGGGGTTCCGCTGCTTCCACTCTCGCGCTCGGGTCTCCGCACGGCGTATCTCTATGGCGCGCGGACCCAGACTGCCCAGGACCTGCTCGACAATCCTACGGCTGAGCGTCCGGAAGCGGAGCGTGTCGTCGAACGGGCGGCCACGCCGCTTCAGAGCCGGCCGGACGCACTTGCGACGATCGATGCGCCCGGCTTCCTGGTAAGCGGAACCGATTTCCCCGTGCCGCGGGAAGTCGTGCACGCGGTGGTGCGCGATGGCCAGGTCTACATGGCGGACCGAAACCGGGGGGTCCTGCGGGTCGACTCGACGGGCGCGCGAACCTTTTACCGAAGCCGTGACCTCGTGCATGAGAGCGACCTTCAGCTCGCCGTCGACGCGGGAGGAAACGCTTGGATTCGTGGCAAGGAACTCGACGTTGCGATCTACCAAAACGGCGGCTTTGTTCGCTCGGCGCCGCCCGAAGGGGTGGTTCCGCAGTCGATCGCGACGGGGCCGGGCGGAGCCTTCGTCATGACGATGGTGCAGGGGACCCCGGCGACGGTGCGGCTCTACCGGGTGAGTTCGGATGGGTGGACGCCCGTTCTTGAACGAACCTTCGAGGGCGTAGCGGTGATTGGAGTGCCGTTCTTTGGGGTGAGCGACTCGATGCGCGTGTGGGCAGGAGTCCGCGTCGAGACCGAAGTTGGTGCGCGCATTCGTGGTCTTGCGGTGTTCGGAGAAGAGGGTCCCGTCGTGTACCACCGACGGGGAGCGACCGCCGAGGTGGACGGTGAAGGTGCGCGCTCGATGCCGGACGAGGTCGACGGGATCGATCTTGGGCAGACCGACAACGCGTGGCTTCCGTCCCTCGAGGGAGCGATTCGCATCGGCAATAGTCAGGCGATCGTGTTCGGCGAGGCACGCGGAGTTCGGGGCGAAGTGGTCAGCGACCTTGCGGTGGGAGACAACCGGGTGTGGATCGCGGCCGCCGAGGGGGTGGGCTACTACGAGAACCAGACCTTCGAATTTCGGCTGCCGCGCGTGGTTCAGGACTCGCGGCCCACCCGGCTTGCCATCGACTCGGGCGGCAACGTCTGGGGCGCGGGCCTCAACGGACTGGTGTATTTCGATGGGCAGAACTGGCAGACGTTTACCGAGGCCCAAGGCTTGCCCACCAATTCGCTCCTGGACGTCGAGATCGACAGTCGGGACCGCGTGTGGCTCCTCGCGGAAGACCAGCTGATCCTGTTCGATCGGCAGTGAAGGAATATGGAACCCGTTTGGCCGCGTTAGCCAAACGATGAGTGCTCCGCCGGGGACGAGGTTAATTGTGGACCTCACGACGTTCGCTATCTCTTCGAGATCGTTCAAGTGGGCCGTGTGGAGCGTCGCGCTTGTTGGTGTGTCGGGGTGCGGCGACCGCGATTCGACGGCGTCCGCGCCGGCCCCATCCGAGCCGGGCGCTGAACTGCAGGAGCTCGAGCCAGAACCTCCGCCGACGCCGACTCTGCCGGTCAAAGGAGTGAACCTTCGGCCGCGGACGATCGCTCCCGAGGCCTCCGATGAAGATCAGGCTCGGGCCCAAGAGCTCAACCGCGACGGCCTCCGCGCCCACAGTCGCCGAAACTACACGGAGTCGCTCGCCAAGTTCGTGGCGGCTGCCGAAGCGGATCCAAACCTGGATCACGCTCGGTTCAATGCGGCGTGCGCGGCGACTCGGGGTGGCGATCTAGCCGCGGCTCGTGAGCACCTAGAGACGTTCCTACGGATCGCGCCGGGGTCGGTGTCGCGGATCTTTCACGATAGCGATCTCGATGCGCTTCGCGCGAGCGAGGGCTTTGACGCCTGGCTGGAGGCGCATATGCCCGAGATCGAAGGTGCGGTTCGGTCGATCGTCTTCGAGCGACGCGAAAACGGTGGGGACCTCTATGTCGTGGACGAAACGGGGTTCGGGGAGCGACCCCTCGCGGTCGAGAACGACTGGCGCGAGTTTCGTGCATCGGTGACCACCGATGGAGCCACCGTCGTTTATCTTGCGAGCCGGTTCGGTCGAGAAGTGCCTGCGCGTCAGCTCGGAGACGGTCATCCGCAGCGAAATTGGAGCGACCTGGACCAGCAGGGGCGGCTCTATCCCCACGTCCGACACCACGAACTTCGGGCGATTCCGTTTGTTGGAGGCGCGCCCCGAACCGTCGCCCGACGCGTGCACTCCTATCGGCTCGACGGCGATGACGTGCTGTTTGTGCACGAGACCGAAGGCGGCGATTTCGAGCTTCGCTCGGCGAAAGTTGAAGGCGGGGACGAGGTGCGGCTCGCCGAACTCGAGGATGCGGCGACCTGGTGTTATGCGCGGCGGCGGGACGGCTCGGTGCTCGTGGCGGAGGGTCGCCAGCATCAGAACGCGTCGGCGTTGGTGGTGAGCCTCTCGGAGTACCGTGACGAAAACCGGCGGGAGCTCATGCCGGCCAACTCGCTCGCGATGGACGATCCACGGGTTCCGGACTTTCAGCTTTGTGCGCTTTCGGAGGATGAGACCCAGCTTCATTTGGGCGTGATGCGGATCACGCTCACCCCGCGTCCGCGCCTTCGTTTCCTTGCCGACCTCGAGCTCGGCAACGGCGCGTACAACTTCCGTCGGGTCGGGTCCCAAGGATTCGTGGATGGTGACACGCTGTTTCTGACGGTGGTCGGCCGGGATCGCGGCAACGAAGAATATGTGCCCGAGGCTCCGTTTCAGCTTTGGCAGACAAGTCCCCTGAGCTGGCTCAACGACAACGGCATGAGCGGCCCCTGGTGGTACGAGACCCAAATCGTCAGGACCGATTGGGCAGGTCAGGAGAAGCTCACGCTGTCGCCGCCGCGTGGCGCATTCGAGTACGCGCCAGCAGTTCGTCCCGATGGCGAGGT
>JBCCZL010000345.1:0-10578 GCA_039187775.1 Myxococcota bacterium | reverse complement strand
CCCCACCGTAAGGCGTTCCTTGCGCTCGTCGTAGCGCTCATGGCCCTCGTCGAGGTTGTGTCTCCTGGAGCCGCGCAAGATCGCGAAGCGCTCGCGCGAGTGTTGAACAGCGGCCGTGACTTTCGCGTGCGCGTGCAGGCAGCGTTCGCCCTCGGCAACACCCGCGACGCCGCGGCGGTGCCCGCGCTCACTCGAGCGCTCCGTGATTCAAACCCTGCCGTCCGAGCGGCGGCGGCGACCGCGCTCGGCCGGATCGGATCGGATCGGGCGGAGCCCGCACTCCGGCGCGCCGCTCGCGATCGATCGGCGGCGGTCCGCATGCAGGCGGAGCGCTCGCTCCGAAACCTCGCGGAACGGCGGGCGGCCTCGGCACCCCAGGGTCAGCGGCGAACGCCGGGAAGCCTTGCCCCAGCCATCAACATCATTCCGAGCGAAGGGCACATTCCTTGGCCACGGATCCGCTACGTGGTGATCGTCGGCTCCATGCGCGATGCGAGCAACTTCCGATCCGCGAGCCTCGAAGAACCGCTCCGAAACGAGGTCACGCGCCAGCTCCGGGTGCTCCGAGGAGTCGCGGTGATGCCGTCCGAGGACGCGGTCGACGCCCGGGCGCGCCGGGAGATCCGCCGCCGTCGGCTGCCCCAGTTCGTCGTCGATGGCCGCCTCAACTCGGTGCGCCCGAGCCGCCAGGGCCGGGATGTCTCGGTCCGCTGCGAGGTCAGCCTGATGCTCCTGGATGGCGAGCAGCGCTCGATCCGCGGAGAAATGCGGGGCGCGGCCACCGGGAGCGCGCCTCGGCAGCGGGCTCGAGCCCAGCAGGAGCGAGCCCTCGCCGAGCAGGCGCTCAGCGCTGCGGTGAGGAGCGCGCTGTCGAATGCACAGCGCGCGATTGCCCGCGCCGCCAACCGCTGAGTTCGGGTCCGGGACCCGTCGCCGGGTTTCCTTCGCGATTTCAGAACGTGCGAGCCCTCGCCGCCGGTTCCCGCTTCGGGCCTTTCCATCGATCTGATACAAATTCCGGGTGCGCTTACGTATGACACTGGGAATGCTGGCGTTGACGATCGGCTTAGGGTGCACCCCTCAGGGGGACCCGGGAATCGGCTCGGAGGGGTTTAAGGACGATTTCGAGCGAGAACAGCTCGGCGATCTCTGGCACAACACGGGCGGGCCATACCAGATCCGGAACGGCGAGCTGCGGGTCCGCGGGGCCCGCAATAAGCCGCTCTGGCTCCGCCGCACGCTCCCCCGGGACGTCCGGGTCGCCTTTGACGTCCGGAGCGAATCTCCGGAGGGCGATATCAAGGTCGAAGTGTTCGGCGACGGAACGAGCCGGGCGGAGACCGAGAGCTACACCGCGACGAGCTACGTCATCATCTTTGGCGGCTGGGGAAACTCGATGAACATCATCGCCCGGATGAACGAACACGGCGATGACCGGGTCGTGGGCGAACGCATGCCGGTAGCCCAAAGCCAGACGTACCGCATTCGGATCGAACGGGAAGGGGATCGGATCGCGTACTGGGTGGATGACGCACTGATCGCCGAAATGGACGACGACGAGCCCCTCGAGGGTCGGGGGCACGATCACTTCGCGTTCAACAACTGGGACACCGAGCTTTGGTTCGACAATCTCGAGATCACGCCACTCTAGCGCCATGAGCGTGGTGGCCTGACATGAACGCTGCGGAGTTCGAGCCCTTGCTCGAAGAGGTGGAAACCCGCCTCGAACGTCTCCGGGCGCTTTACGAGCAGTACTTCCAGGGGATCGAACGCCTCGAGCCCACGATCCCGAAGAAGGATCTCGAACGACGCATGCGCGCGCTTCGGCGAGCCCAACCGCGCAACACCGCGCTCCGGTTTCGCTTTCAGCGAGTGCTCCAGCGCTACACCACCTACCAGACGTACTGGAAAAGAGTGGCTCGGCAGATCGAGGAAGGAACCTATCGGCGAGACGTGATGCGAGCCCGATCGCGTCGCGAGGAGGCGCGGGCACGACGGAAGGCCGAGCGCGAGGAGGAGGCGCAGACCTACGAGATCGATATCGATGTCGATCTCGGGGGCCTTTCCGATGAAGCGCTCCTCTCGAGCGACGCGATCGAAGACGCCCTGTCGGTGCTTCAGCCCGTCGCACCCAAGAAGGAGAGCGTCAAGCCGTCGCTCTCACCGTTTGGGCTGCCGAAAGGGCCGAAGGCCGGAAAAACCGACGCGCAGGAACCATCGGCGGATGAGAAAACCGAACCGCTGCCCCGAGTCGCGAGCCCCGTTTCGCCTCGCAAGGGACCGGTCCCGCGAAACCCCACCCCGGCCCCACCGGCACCCGCGTCGCGGACCTTTCCACCGCCCAAGCGCAATCCCGAAAGCGTGGCTCAGGCCAAGGCCTATCGGCGGGCCGCCCCCAGCTCGAACCCCGCGCGCCCGTTGAACAAAGGCACCAACGGCAAAGCTCCGCCCGCTCCGCCTCGGCCGGCTCGAGCCAATGGAAAGCCATCCGCGAACGGCGCACGGCGGGCGACGGCGTCGGGAGGCGACCCCGCGTTGCGCGATCTCTATCAGCGTTATCTCGATGCGCGCCGGCGAAACAACGAGCGCACCGACAATGTCCGCTACGAAACCGTCGCGAAGAGCATCGAAAAGATGATGCCGAAGCTACAAGCCAAGCACAAAGGCAAGAAGATCGACTTCGAGGTCGTACTGAAGAACGGCAAAGTCGGGCTCAAGCCCGTCGCCAAGTAGTGTTCTAGATCACCACTACCAGCGCGGTGATGTTGTCGTCGGCGCCCCGCATGTACGCGCGAGAAACCAAGGTTCGCGCCACGAGCTCTTCCGACACCTCGCTCATCACATCGTCGATGTCGGCATCCGCGAGCACATCGCTCACACCGTCGCTGCACAAAAGGAACATGTCGTTCGGGGCGGTTTCCACCACCTGCATGTCGGGCTGGCAGCTCCCGGGAACTCCAACCGCGCGAGTGATCATGTGGCGATAGTTTTGGGCGCTCGATCGGTTCATTCCCGACTCCACCATCTCGGTGTACACCGAATGGTCCACCGTCATGCGCTCGAGCACGCCATCGCGGCGACGGTACACTCGACTGTCACCGACATGCGCGATCAGCGCCTGATCATCGCGAAGCAGAAGTGCGGCCACCGTCGACCCCATCCGAGCAAGGTGCCCACGACGACGGCGCTGAATCTCCATGTTGGCTTGACGGATCGCGAGGAGCATTCGCTCGGCGACCACCGGCCGATCGGGCACCGTCAGCGTGTCGAAGCCCGCATCGTGCCGGTCCGTACGCGAAAAGAACGCGGCAAGCCGGTCGACGACAATTTTGCTCGCCACTTCGCCGCCTTTGTACCCACCCATGCCGTCAGCGACGACAAAGAGGCCGCTTTCGTTGTCCGCGAGGTGCGAGTCCTCGTTCTGTTCCCGACGGCCAACATGGGTGTGCGCGAAGCCTCGCCGGCGGGGAGTCTCGTCCATGACGTCGTACTGTGCGAAGCCCATGCCACGGGGCGGTCCGCGTGAACTCACGGTTTTTTGCCCCGCGCTGGGGCCGTAGGCGGCTGCTTCACTGGCCAGCAGATCCGTCTACCGACCCCAGACGGTGGCATGACGCAGCGTGTTATGAGGCCGCGGAGCTCGGAAACTCGAAGATCGTATGGGCTGCGTCGGCGACCCGGTCGATCGACGCAATGAGCGAATGATCGTCGTCGACTTCGATAAGCCGGACCGAACGGTGTTCAGCCGCGTAGCGACGTGACCCTTCGATCGGGACCACTTCGTCCCGCACCCCATGCACGATGTGGGTGGGACAGGGCACGGCGGGACTCGCCGGCTGTCGAAGCGACTCCTCGTAAAACCCGTAGTGGAGCCGGGTGGGAACACCTGCCGCGTCTTCGACGAGATGGCCCCCGGTCCGTTGCCAGGCCGCCATCGCCTCGGCACCGAACAGCGCAGGCCAGCGCTCCGCCAGGTGAAAGCCGGGACACAGAAGAAGCAGCCGATCCACCTGGGTGGGGTGAAGCTCTGCCCAGCGAGCGGCGAGCCAACCCCCAAAACTGGAACCGATCAGTCGCACCGGATCGGCACCGAAGAGCTGATCCAAAAACGCGAGGATCGCACCGTGGCTGAGCTCGGCGAAGGCGGGCCGGTTCAGATCGGGAAGCTCGAGCTCGATGCCCGCCGTCAAAAACCGCTCGCGAAGGGCGACGCCTTTTCGCGCCTTCGAGCTCGATGCAAAGCCGTGCAGATAGGCGTACCGCATCAGTCTTTGACGAACGGGTGGTAGCTTCCCTTCCGGCCGACCGGTTCCGCTTCTCGCACTGCGTGGGCGAGTTCGATCGACGGGCGCGCATCTTCGATGCCGAAGCCCTTGCCCTCGAAAATATCCCGATAGGACACCGTATGGAGGTCTTCAAAGCCTGCCGAGAAGTCGAACTCCTCGCCGTCGAAGGAAAGCGAACGGTAGGTCCGCGCCCCCTCGGCCCGGGCCGCATCGGGGACGTCCTCGCCCCGCACGCTGAGGAACCAGCGCACGCGGGCGCGTTCGAGTTCGAGAAACCCCGCCGCCCGCGTTGGCTCACTCACGTGGACCACGTTTTCTTGCACCGATCCGAAGAGCCAGAGAAGGAGGTCGTAGAAGTGGATGCCAATGTTGGTGCCGATCCCGCCGGAGCGCGCAGGGTCGCCCTTCCACGAGACGAGATACCAGTTTCCACGGGACGTCACGTAGGTGAGATCGACATCGACCTTGTGGTCGCCGCCCTTGTCGCTGAGCTTCTTTCGAAGGCTCACCGCACTCGGATGCAGCCGGAGCTGGAGAATGGTGTAGACCTTCCGGTCGCGCGCCTCTTCCATCTGCGACAGTGGATCGAGATTCCAAGGATTGAGCACGAGCGGCTTTTCGCAGATCGCATGGGCGCCATTTCGAAGCGCGAATCGAATGTGTGCATCGTGAAGCCAGTTCGGAGAGCACACGCTCACGTAGTGGAGACCGTGCTCTTCTCCGCGAAGCGCGAGCTTGTAGGCATGGCGATCGAAGCGCTCAAACTCGGTAAAGAATCGCGCATTCGGAAAGTACTGGTCGAGGACCCCGACCGAGTCCGAGGGGTCGACCGCGGACACGAGCTCGTGGCCCGTCTCTTTGATGGCCCGAAGATGGCGGGGCGCCACGAAGCCGCCGGCGCCGGTGATCCCAAAGTTGTATTTCACGTTCTGACCTCTGCTCTCCGGCGCGGGCCGGAGCAAACGAAGAAAGCGATGCCCCCGAATGCAGTTTTCGGGGCTTAGAGCTGAAGGGTCACCGAGCCAAGGGACCCTTCCGCGGGGCCTTCCGAAGGGGGGCCGAGGAGGAAATAGGCGGCAACGCCCCCCCCGACCGCCGCCGCCACCAGCGTCCAAAACCACCAGGTGGCAAACACACTGGTTCCTTCGTCCTCGACCGGGGTCGGATTGGGATTCGGCGGAGGTTCATCGTCCGCCCATGGAGGGCGAATCGACGAGGCGCCGGCGACCACCTGGAGGGTCTGCGGCTCCGCCTCCGAACCGAGCGTCGCCAATGGATGAAGCGACGGTGAGAGCGCCTGCACGATGAATCCTACTTCGTACGCCTGGTTGCCATCCAGGAGTGGAATGCGCGCCCGGGAGATCCCGTCGCGGCCGCGATTCATCGTCACCGTGGTGAACCCCGGTTCTCCACCCTGGCGATAGCGAACCCGGATCTCTTGGACTGCATCCGCGTTGTCGACGATCCGCGCCTCGACGGTGGGGGCCCGCCGCTCGGTGCTGGGGGTTGCCCGCACCTGTAGCTGAACCGGCACCGGAGTCGGCCCCGCCTCGCGGACCCGCGCAAAGAGCGACTGGACCCGAGGGCCCGCGTCGGCATCCGTCAGCCGGTGGCGAGGATCCCGAGAGTAGAGGAGCTCGAGGATCTGCCGGGCGTCGGAGTCATCCCGATTCGCGATGTGGGCGGTCGCGAGCGCCTCGAGCCCGCGGTTGCGCTGAGCCGCCGTGAGATCGGTCCGTGCCAGGAACGCGGTGGCGCCGGTGATGGCCCCGTCGTAGTCGGCATAGAGCACCTGCTCCCGAATCGTCCGAAGCTCGACTTCTGGGTCGGCCTGAGCGGCGGCAAAAGCAGGCAAAAGGGCCAGGATTACCCAAAGGAACACGGAAAGAGCGGCACGCATGGCACTCGGTTATACTGCGGCCGTCCCATGACCGCACCCCCCGCCGGCCCGGACCGCAGCAAAGGCGGCCGAAGTCTCGAGCTCGAGGCCTCGGAGGGGACGTCGCTGGTGCCCAAGAGTTCGGTTCGGCCGAGGCCCGAGCCGTCCGGCCGGCACTTCACGCGGGGGTTGAGCGCGATTCCTGCGATCACGAGCTTCGGTCGCTACCAGATCCTAGGGCGCATCGCGCTCGGCGGGATGGCGGAGATCTTTCTTGCGCGCGAGCAAGGAGAGGCCGGCACCTCGCGCTCGCTCGTGATCAAGCGCGTGCTCAGTCACGTCGCCGACGACGAGCGGTTTCAAAAGATGTTCCTCGACGAGGCGCGGCTGGCGATGAAGCTCAGCCACCCCGGCATCTGCCACATGTACGAGTTCGGGCAGCTCGAAGGCAGTTACTTCATCGCGATGGAGTGGGTGAACGGAGTACCGCTCGGCAAGCTCATCAAACGAGCGAAGCGCCACACCGGGGGAGTGCCTCCATTCATCGCGGCGCGGATCATCGCACAAACCGCCGAGGCCCTCGAGTACGCGCACACCGCGGTGGACGACGACGGGACGCCGCTCGGGATCGTGCACCGAGACGTGAGCCCCCAGAACATCATGGTGAGCTTCAACGGCTCGGTGAAGCTCCTCGACTTTGGCATCGCCAAGGCCGACAGCCACGACACCAAAACGAGCGCGGGCCAGGTCAAAGGAAAGTTCGCCTATATGTCCCCGCAGCAGTGCGTGGGTGACCCGATCGACGGTCGGGCCGACGTGTTTGCGCTCGGCGTGTGCCTTTACGAAGCGCTAACCGCCAAAAACCTGTACCGGAGGAAGACCGAGTACGAAACGATGCGGGCGATCATCGAGGGGCCGGTTCCGTCTCCGCGAAGCGTGCACGCCCATGTCCCGGCGGAGCTCGATGGGATCTGCCAACGCGCGCTCGCGAAGGACCCGGCGGATCGGTTTCAGACCGCGGGCGAAATGCAGCAAGCCCTCGAGGAGTGGCTGGCCCAGCGGCAGCAGGTCGTCAATGCGGCGGCCCTGGCGGAGTACACCGGCACTCTTTTTCGCGAGGAGCGGGAGCGAGGACCGCTCGTCGATTCGGTCCCGTTTGGGACGTCGGTCGGGCCCCCGCCGCAAGACCCCGAGAAGAAACCAAAGAAACGCGGCGCCCTGTTTGTTCTCCTTGGCTTCTTGTTTGTCGGGGTGATGCTCCTGTCCGGCGCCGCGGTCGGGTATGTCGCGTGGGCCCACCCGGAGACCGCGTCCGAGTGGATGGGGCAACTTACGGAACAGGAACCCGAACCGCCCGCCCCGGAACCGATCGCCCCGGAGAATCCGGTCGTAGAGGCTCCGGACCCTCCGCCGGAGCCACCGCCAGCCGATGTGCCGGACTGGGAGACGGGCTCGGTCGAAGAGACACCCCGAGTGATCGCGGGCACCATTGCCGCCAACTCCACGCCGCCGGGAGCGCAGCTTCGCGTCGAAGGGCAAGAGGACATTCGCGAGCGAACTCCGACGCGCTTCGAGCTCCCGCCGGGAACGTATGTCGTGACCCTGCGCCTGACGGACCATCGGCCGCACCGACAGGAAATCGAAGTCGTGTCGGGCGAGACGGTTCGAGTCAACGCACGACTCCGCGCAGAGGAGCCGGCCGAGGCCCCGGCGGGCGGACGGCTATCCATCAACACGCGCCCCTGGTCCAAAGTCTATGTCGGGAGCCGGCAACTCGGGACCACCCCCATCGGCCGGGTCGCGCTTCCCGCAGGACCGGTTCGGCTACGGCTCGTGGACCGCGACGGCAACACCCATCAGCGGACCGTCCAGGTCGTTCCGAACGACGAAACTCGGGTCTTTTTCGACCTGAGCGGCCAGTAGCGAACCAGAAAACCGTCGCGAAACGATTGCGGTTGGTCGCTGTTTCGGCCGCCGCCAAGTGATATGTTTCGCCCATGCTGCGTGCAACCTTGCTTGCTTTACTGACCTCGGCGCTCGTCGTCTTTGCCGGTTGCAAGGACAAGACCGCGATCCTCGTCGAAGTCAGTTCGACGGACATCAATGTCCCGGCCGACGTGGATGCACTTCGGTTTCAGGTCCTCGCGGCCGACAACACCATGGCGGACCTGACCTTCCCGATCAGCGGCACCTGGCCCCACTCGTTTGCCATCTATCCCCCGAGCGGTAATTCGTTGCCCCAGGTCGAAGTCACCGTCACCGGTCTCAAGAACGGCGGCTTCGCGGTGCGGCGCGTGGCTCGGGCGTTCTTCGCCGAAAACGACACCCGGAACATATCGGTAGTGCTGACCCGAAGCTGCCTCAATGTGGTGTGCCCCGACCGCGTCGACTGCGTCGCCGGAGCGTGCGTTGGGCTTTCCGATTCCGGGGTGCCCGACGGCAGTGTTCCGGACGGGAGCCTTCCCGATGGAGACGCCGGTGCCGTCGATGGCGACGCCGGAACCGACGGCACCGTCGACGCGCCGGTGGACGGCGACGCCGACCTCGACGGTTGCATTCCGATGGGCGCTGAAGCCTGCGGCCCCGCCGACGAAGACTGCGACAACAACATCGACGAAAACCTCGTCTGCGTAGGCGACCTCGTGATCAGCGAGTTTACGACCTCGGGTTCGAATGGAGGCCGCGACGAGTTTGTCGAACTTTACAACACCACCGACCGCTCACTCCCGCTCGACGGCATTCGCCTGGAGTATCGCTCGCAGTCTGGCGCGAGCTTTGACGGGAGGGCCGTGCTCCCCGCGGCAACCCTACCGCCCCACCGCTACTACCTCGTCACCGGGACGAGCTACAGCGGTTCGACCCCGACCGATTTTGCGGGCAACTGGACGAGCGGGTTTGCCGGGGCGGGTGGGCACATTCGGATCGTGGGCGACGAGGAACTCGACCGAATCGGCTGGGGCGGCGCTACCTTCCCAGAAGGCACCCCTGCCGGGCTGGTCCTCGACGAGACGCTGAACAGCTACGAGCGAAAGGCCGTATCGACCTCCACGGAGGCGTCCATGGCCGCCGGTGGCTCAGATGCAAGCCGCGGCAACGGCCACGACACCGACAACAACATGGCGGACATTCTGACGCGGACTACGCCCGACCCGCAAAACATGATGAGTCCTGCCGAGATGCCTTAGCAAACCCGAGACCCATGACAGACATCGGGGCATTCGGTCGCGCGACCTCAGGCAAGCGCCTTAGTCCGTAGATTCGAGTCGGGTGAGGGCGTGTTCGGCGAGCCCGGTGCCGGCCTCGCGCATCACGTGAAAGACGGCGTCTGCGCCGGAGACTTCGAGACTTCGCACCTCGTCTTCGTAGCGGGCGGTGGCACAGACCAGACCCGGAAATGCTTCGGCGCGAAGCTGCTCGACTGCGGTCTGATTCTCGAGATGGCTCGACATCGCGAGCAGGACGAGGCGGACTCGGTCGCGATCGATTCTCAGGCGCTGCCAAAAGTCAGCATCGGTGGCGCTCGCAAGCACGACCCGCCGGCCCGCTTCGCAGCTTGCCCCTACGACGTCGGCGTCGAGATCAAAGCCTACGACCGTGAGTTCGTCGTGCTCGCAGAGCGCGTCGTAGGCACCGCGACCGACCCGACCCATGCCGAACACGAGCACGTTCGCGTCACTCACGTCCACCGCTTCTTCTTCGGGGATTCGGCGCTCGCTCTCGAGCCGGGCGAGTCGGGGACGGAGGGTCCGGTAGAGGTCGAACACGCGCACGTTGACGGCGGACGAGAGCACGAAGCTTGCGGTCAGCGCGACGGCGATCGTGACCAACCACTCCGAGGGAAGGAGCCCCGACGACACCGCGACCGCACCCACAATGAGCCCAAACTCGCTGTACTGGGTGAGTGAACACGAGGCGAGGAGGCTGCTCCGTGCCCGAAGCCGGAAGCGCGTGGTGAGAAGGAGAAACAGGAGTCCTTTGAACGGCACGAGGACCACGAGGGCGATACCGACAACCACGGTTTCGACGGTCGGCAGACCGCTCAGCCCGACGGTCAGAAAGAACCCGACCAGGAACAGATCTTTGAGGCCATAGAGGGCTTTCGAGAGTTCGTCCGACTTGGCGTGGCCCCCAAGAAGCACCCCCGCGACCAGCGCACCGAGGTCGGCCTTGAGGCCCACGGCGTAAAACAGTCCGGCCCCTCCTAGTGTGGCGGCGACACCCGCGAGCACGAGGAGCTCGCCGTGACCGGACGCGCTGAGAATGCGGTGGAAGAGCGGGCGCAACGGCACGAGGGCCACGAGCGCAAACGCCCAGAGGCTCGGGGGGGTCTCGGCCGACGCGGCCATGAACACGACCGCCGCAAGATCCTGCACGACGAGTACCCCGATGGCGACGCGACCATAGATCGCGTTG
>JBCCZL010000344.1:0-10610 GCA_039187775.1 Myxococcota bacterium | reverse complement strand
TATGAAAATGTGCAGCAACAGTACAACAACGTAGTCGATCGTTTGGCCGTAGCAGAGACAACAGAACGTATCGAACATCTTTCTCGCGGGGAGCGTATTTACGTACTCGACCCAGCCACGAAACCGGATGATCCCTTCAAACCGAACAGACTGGCACTTCCTTGTCGAGCTCGCCTTCGACATCCATGTGCCGCCGAAGCACGGGGGTGATGGTTTTCCGAAGCTCGATGTCCTCGGCGAAGATCTCTTCCACATTGTTGCTGTGGAACAGCATGTTGAGGATCTGATCGAGCAGATACGGGAGAATCTCGTCGGGCGGTGGTGCGCCACGCTCTTTGGACACCTGCGATTTGACGCGACCGAGGTTGCTGTACCCGAGGCCTCGGATTTCCATGCGGTTCTTCGCCTCTTCCAAGATATCTCGGTCGAGGCGCAGGTACTCTTTCAGCACTGCCTCGATGTCCAGTTTGACCTCCTCTTGGGAGATCGCTTCGATGGAGTCGCCCTGCAGGAGTTCGCGGACGACCTCCTCGGCAATGATTGAGACTTTTCCGCTAAAGAGCCGCATTGGCGAGCGGAACCTAGCGGCCCGGGCGGCCGATCGTCAATCACGCGTCGGGGATTCTTGGTCCCCCAAGGTTCCCTTGGCGAAATTGAGTTGCCGGTAAAAAATATCTTTTGAGATGTAAGGCTAGCCTTGAAGCATCGAAAAACGCTATCGTTGCGAAGGCTTAGATTTAGTTCCGCCAGCGAAGCTACAACTGAAAACGCATTGTTGACGGAAAAATCCGGTTTGACAGTAACCATGCAGTGAGGTACCTTTCATGTGTGACTGTAATCGGTGTAACTATGGGCAACAGGGCAAGTGCAGATAGCGAGCGGGAGATTTTGGAGAGGTCACCTCTTTTCCAAGGCATCACGCAAGTGCAAGGGCGTGTGGTCGAGCGGGAGCGACGGGATCGGCTGTTCCGCGAAGGGGAGCCTGGCAATGTGGTCTACGTGATTGGGTCGGGACGTGTTCGCCTTGTGCGACCGTCGGCAAAAGACCTCACGGTCGCGTACCGCGGACCGGGAGACCTTGCGGGCGAACGGATTCTGTTTTCTCCCACCCATGACGTCGAAGGGTTGGTCGTCGACCGGGTACGGGCGGTCGCGGTGGACGCGCAGCAGCTTCAGCGGGCGATGGAACACGTCCCCGAACTCGCGACGCGGTTTTATCGGATGGCGGACGCCCGCGCCCGGGAGCTCGAAGATCGGCTGAGCGCGTTCCTCACGAAGACCGTGGAGGAACGTGTCTCGGAGTTTCTCCTCGAGGCGGCCGAGCGCCACGGTGTGGCGGACGCCCGAGGCACCCTCATCCGTGTGAAGTTCACTCACCTCGAGATCGCTTCCTACGTCGGATCGACACGGGAAACGGTCACCCTCGTGCTCGGAGACCTTCGGCGAAAGGGACTCATCGAGACGGACCATCGTCGCGTGATCGTGCGCGACATGACCCGGCTTCGGTCGGGAATCGGCGCCGTCGCCTAACCCCTATCCAAGGCCCCATCCAGGGAGCTTGGCGCGGCCGGTTCGCATGCGGATGTTTGCTGGATGCCGGCTCGCGGTTCGAGCGGATCAGACGCCGCCGCGGTCGCCGAGGCGGCTTCGCATCCGTTCGATGAGGCGGTCCCAACCGTCGCGGCGAATGATCCGGTCGAACTGACTTCGGTAGTTGCCGACCATACTTACCCCGTCCGTGACGACGTCTTCCACCATGTAACGGTTGCCTTCGCTACGGAGCCGATAGTTGATCTCCACCGCGGGGGCACGACGATTGCGGCTGTCGCGGGCCGTCGTGTGGACGACCACCCGGTCGTCGTCGTCTTCCTCATCACCATATCGGACCTGATACTCCAGCGTCCCTTCAAGGCTGTCGCGGTAGCTCCGCTCGACCAGCTGGCGGAGGAGGCTCTGAAACTCCTCTCGCTCCTCCTCGGACCGCTCATCCCAGTGGTTTCGAAGGGCGGCGCGTCCCATCGCATCGAGGTCGAGGATGGTCCGGAGGATTTCCGTCACCTGGTTGGCTCGTCGAGTCTGGGCCGCCTCACCACTTGCATCCTGGGCGAGGATCCGGTTGATCCGGTCGTTCTGCCGCTTCAGGTATCGGCTCGCCGGACCGGACTGGGCGAAGGCGCTGGTGGAGGCGAAGAACGTAAGAAAAATCGACGAAACGAGGAGGGTGCGGAGCATTGTTCACCTGCGGGATGCGAGGACCGATCGTTCGACCTCGAGAGCCTGTAGTGCCAAGGATTGCATTAAGCGGGCCTGACTAGCCTGCAGCCCTTTCGACGGGAAAACGTGGGGTTTATTCCGCCGCCCGCAAGCCAATTGTCGCACCCTCTGTGGACCCTCATTCACAGCGTTGCTCCCATGCATCGGGCGGAAGAACCGTACGTCCGGTGACCCGCTCCAAGGAAGCGGCGTTTGTGTTGAAGTCGCGAATCGCCATCAGGTGATTGAAACGGGCGTTGAAGTACGCTCGAACGGAATCGACAAGGTCTCGTGGCTCGAGGGCCCCCACTTGGTACGCCGCGCTCGAAGCGACGAACCAGCGCCGCGAGTCTCGGTGTCCAACCCGCCAAGCTTCCTCCCGCCGCCGGGCGTCTTCGACCGCTTGGTAGGTGGTTCGCACCTCAAGGGCGATGCCGCGACGCGCCTCCTCCGCCTGGGCCTCGGTCTCGAGCAGGAGCGCCTGACTGCGTCGGACCCGGTGAGCGTTTCCCCACAGGTCGAGGGACCAGCGGGCGATGATCGCCCCACCGAGCGACGTTTGGTTGGCGAGGTCGGCGACAAAGGGGTTCGACTGGTTGTCGACGCCGGGGCCGTAGCTGTAGTTGGCGCGGAGCGCGAGGGCGAGGTCGGGAAAGTAGCGGGCCTCGTTGGCCTGAAGGTCGGCGCGGCGAGCTCGCAGACCCGCTCGGAGCATGTCGAGCTCGGGCCGATTGGCGCGCGAGCGGCGAAGGTACTCGGTGAGGGGCTGCGGCTCGAGGGAGACGGGCTCGATGGGGCAATCGGGGATTCGAAAGTTGGCGCGATTGGTGAGCGCTTGAAGGGCCGCCCGCGCTCCCGCGTCGAGGCGCTCGGCTTCGGATCGTCGCGCCTGAATCTCTGCCAGAGTCGTCGACAGTCGCCATCGGTCGTGTTCGTTGACCTCGGGGTCCTCGGCTTCGATCCGTTCCTCCATGTAGGCGACGGCACGCTCGATGCCGCGTTCGCCTTCCGAGATCATCTGCAGGGTGTCGAGGGCGAGCTGGAGAGTGTAGTAGGCGCGCCGCACGTCAAAGCGAAGCTGCGCTTTGGCCTGGGCTTCGGTCCCCTCGGCGGCGTCGACCCCCGCGCGCGCGGCGCGTCGCAGCGCTTGAAGCTTGCCGAAAGTATAGATCGGGATCGCGCCCTCGACGCCGATGCGCAGGACCGGTCGCCAGGTGTTGCTCAGGGGAAGCTCCCCATCGGGGCTGAACACCGGGGTCCCCCGCGCCTCCGGCGCGATCGTCACGCCGCCGGTCACGTTGAACTGGAAGTATGGCGATATGGTGGCCTCGGCGAGGCGCGCCTCGGCGGCTTCGATCCGATGAAGCGCCGCTTCGAGGGAGGGGTAGCTCTCTTCGGCGAGCTCCGTCAGCGCGGACAGGTCGAGTACCGGGGGCTCGTCCGGGTCCTCGGAGCGCTGAGCGTGTCCTTGCCGCGCGCACGTGAGCCAAAGTGCTGCCGCCAACAGCAAACCCACCGAGAAACGAATCATCGGTGGGTTTCTACCGTGTTTGGCCGAGAAGCCCAACGGGTTCGGCCGGCCGGGGGCCTATTCGCGCGAGTTCCGACCCCCGCCCTCGCCGGAGTTGTAGCGCTGAATCAGCGTGTCGGTGAGGTCGAGGTTGCTGGGGACCCAAACGACGCCACCTTCGTTTCTCTCGATGATCATCGTGTAGCCCTCAGTTTGCCCGAGACGTCGAAGAATGCCCTTCATCCGCTCAAGGATTCCCTTGGTCAGCTCCGCTTCCTTGGTGGCCAGCTCGCGCTGGTACTCCATGTAGGTGGTCTGAAGTTCAACGAACGCCTTTTGGTACTCCTCGGCCTTTTGCTGAAGGGCCGAACCGGTGAGCACGCCCGCTGCCTTTTGCTTCTCGATGTCCTCGCCCATCCGCTTGAGGTTCGTTTGTGCTTTGTCGAGGGCTTGCTGACGGCGCTTGAAGAGACGTTTCAGCTGCGCCTTTGCCCGTCGGCCATCCTCGGTCTCGTTGAGAGCGCGCTGCATGTCGACCACCGCGATTCGCACCTGAGAAAAGGCGCTGGGGGCAAAGGAAGCCAGGACGAGCGCAGCGGCGAGCGTGGTGGCGTGACGGGTGATGTTCATATCGGATAGCGGTCCTTGTGGGCGGGGCTCAACTAGTCTGTGTTGTGCCCAAGGTCAAGCAGGTCGGCGGCTCGATAGTGACCTCGGCAGGTCGAAGATCATTAGCATTTGTGCGGGGATAGAGGCTCGAAGCTGCCCTTTTGGAGACGTTTGCCCTGTCATTTCATTCACGAAGCGGCTCAGAAGGAGTTGCCGATGGTGAACTCGAACCGGATGGAGTCTTCGTTCGCGCGCGGATTGAAGGGCAGTCCCCATTCAAAGCGGAGCGGGCCGAGCGGGGAGATCCATCGGATGCCAAAACCCCACGAGGTGCGGATCCGCAACAGGTTGAGCGAGTCGGGGTCGCTCGCGGGGTCGAAGTTCGTCACCAGCGGTGCATTGCGCGAATAGGTTTCCTCGAGGTTCCACGCGTTGCCCCCGTCGAGGAAGAGGACCCCTCGAACCCCCACCTCCTTGAGGATCGGAAACTCGAGTTCGAGGTTGTAGAAGAACTGGAGGTTGCCTCCGAGATTCTCTCCGAAACGGAGCGGGGTTGCGTTCGGATCGAACTGTCGGCTCAGGCCTCCTCGCGGGCCGATGCTGTTGATTCGGAATCCTCGGAGATTAAAGATGCCGCCGAGGAAGAACCGCTCGAAGACCGGTACGCCCGCGGGCTGACGCGACGTGATGAGCCCTGCTTCGGTGTTGAGCTTGAGGGTGAAGAAGTCAAAGAGGAGCCAGTAGAAGCGGGCGAACGCTCGATGCCGAATGAACACGTTTTCCGACCCGACGAAGCGGTCGGCGATCTCGAGCGAGTAGTTCGCGAACACCCCGCCGGTCGGAAACAGTCGGTTGTCTCGCGAATCCCAGGTCAGCGAGAACTGAAGCGAGCTTAGGAAGCCGTCGCGGAACAGATTGCTCACGGTCAGCGTTCGCAGCGAATCGAACGCCTGCCCCTGGCCAGAGGAGAAGATTCCGCCGGTCCGTGCGTCGATGTCCACGATCTCACCGCGATAGCGAGCGGTGAGGCGGAGCCGGTCGTCGAAGATCGGATGACCGAAGGCGATCGCACCGCCGGTAGAGTCGCGAACGAAGGTCGAAAACGATCGAATCGTTCGGAATACATCTGCGGAGAAACTCCACTGCGTGCCGAACAGCCAGGGTTCGGCGAAGCGCAGCTGGATGAGCTGGCGGATGCCCGAGAGCTGAAGCTGGAGTGAGAACGCTTGTCCCCGTCCGAGGAAGTTCTGCTGCTGGACTTGGGCGGTGAAGATGAACGATTCGAGCGAAGAAAAGCCGGCGCCGACCTGGAAGGTGCCGGTGGCGCGTTCGGCGATCTCGAAGTTCAGGACGATTCGGTCGGGAGCGGAGCCTTCCTCTTCAGAGACGTCGACCCGCTCGAAGTACCCGAGGCGGGTGACCCGAGCCTTCGAGATCTCCACATCGGTCATGCTGTAGAGCTGGCCCTCGGCCACCGCGAGCTCGCGGCGGATCACCTGGTCGCGGGTTTTGCTGTTGCCGCTGATATTGATGCGTTCGATGCGCACCGGCGGGCCGCGTCGGATCGCGACGACCACATTGACCCGACGCTCGTTCATGTCGAGGTCGGTATTGGGAACCACTTCGACAAGGGCGAAGCCCTCGTCTCGGTAGTGGCGGGTGACCGCAAGGAGGCTTTCGGCGATCTCGGAGCGGCTGAACCATTCCCCCGGGTTGGTCTGAACCATTTCGCGTACGGTTCGCCGGCCGCCGAGCGGCTCGATCTCTTCGCCATCGTCGTCGAGCTCGGCGACGCGAAGTCGGCCGATGCGAAAGCGTGGCCCCTCTTCAATCGGTATCGTCACGTCGATGAAGCGCCGGTCGGGGGTGAGCTCGATCCGCGGAGTCCCCACTCGGACCGCGAGGTAGCCGCGGTCGTAATAGAGGACTTGAATCCGCTGGACGTCCTCTTCGAAGAACTCTCGGTTGAAGGTGTCGTTCGAAGAGATGAACGAAAAGAAGCCCGTCTCGCTGGTCCGCATGAACGCGGTGATGTCGCTTGCCGGCAGGTTGTCGTTGCCGACAAAACGGACGCGGCGAACGGTGACTTCCTCGCCTTCGCTGATGAGAAACCGAACCTCGACTTCGTTGTTCGGCATCTCGCGGAGTTCGTAGCGAACCTGCGCCAGGAAATAGCCCTCCTCGGCGTAGAGGTCTCGAATCCGGCTGATCTGCCGCTGCACGTCGGGAACCGACAGCACCTCGCCCTCTCGAAGGGTGACCTTGTCGTCGAGATCACTGTCGGAGACTTCGTCGTTGTCGATGAAGCTCACCCGTCCGATCGCGGGGCGCTCACGAACTGCGAGGGAGAGAATGATCTCGTTTTCGCCGACCGCTTCGGCGCCAAACACGATGTCGTCGAAGAACCCAAGGTCCCAAAGGGCCCGCGCGTCGCGGGTCACCTCCGGATCGGTACATGGCACCCCGGCCCGAAGCTCCATCGTCGCGCGAATGTCATCCTCGGCGACCCGTCCACCGCCCGTGATGTCGATGCGGCGGATGCGCCGGCCATGACAGATCGTGCGTGGCTGACGAAGCTGACTGCTGGGTTCATAGACCGGGCCCGCAGGCTCGGGGTCGGCGGCGTCGGGGTCGGCGGCATCGGGGTCGGCGGCATCGGGGTCGGCGGCATCGGGGTCGGCGGCATCGGGGTCGGCGGCATCGGGGTCGGCCCCTTCGCCCTCACCGCCGCCTTCCGCACCACTCTCGCCGGCGCCATCGGGGTCGACTTCTTCGTCGCCGATCGCGCCCTCTTCTCCGTCCGATTCCTCGGACGCCGAGCTTTCCCCCTCACCCTCTTCGGTATCTGGTGGCTGGGCGACGGACCGCGACGGGCCGTAGGCCAGAGCGACCACCAGAAGGAGGCTAGGGAGTAAGATCCAGGGGGAGGGCATCGTCGTCGCCGAAACCGGCGCTTCGCTATAAATGTCTGGGCAGGGGTGGTCAAGGCGTGAAGACACGCTCGTAGCAAGCGAATTTCCTTGAAATTTGGGTGTTCTAGCGAAGGCTAGGCGTCGGCCCGATCGGGCTCCGGGTCGGGGTCCGCCGCGGAGGGATCGCTCCGGCCGTCGGACTCTGACTCGTTCGCGTTGGACGCGGGGTCGGCGGAGTCGCGGGCGGAGTCTCGGGCGGAGTCTCGGGCGGAGTCTCGGGCGGAGTCTCGGGCGGAGTCTCGGGCGGAGTCTCGGGCTGTGTCTTGCGTTGCATCAGCTGCGTTTCCGGGCGGTTCTTCGGATGGGTCTGCAGATGCGTCTCGGGATGCGAGGTTGGGTCCGGTCGTGTCGACGTCTTCGGCCGGTGGATGGGGGTCGATCATGTCGGGCCGCCGGTACGCGCCGACGTCGGGTCGTCGGGCGTCCTGCACGATTTTGCCGTCCTCCATGGTGAGGACGCGCGGCATTCGCGCCGCGAGCGCCTGGCTGTGGGTCACGATGAGAATCGTCGTGTTCAGCTTTTCGTTCAGTTCAAAGAACAGCTTGTGAATCGCGTTGCTGGTCTTGCTGTCGAGATTTCCCGTCGGTTCGTCGGCGAGGATCATCTTGGGCTCCATGATCAGCGACCGGGCGAGCGCGACACGCTGCTGCTCGCCGCCCGAAAGCTCGCCCGGGCGGTGCGAGAGCCGATGCCCAAGCCCCACTTCGGTCAACAGCTCTTCAGCCTTCCGCTTCATTCCGTCGGCGCGGAAGACCTCGAATCAGTCCAGGCATCATCACATTTTCGATCGCGTCGAACTCCGGTAGGAGATGATGGAACTGGAACACGAAGCCGATCGTTTTGTTCCGGAACTCTGCCAGCTGGGCGTTCGAAAGCGCCGTGACATCGGTCCCCCGATAGAAAATATGCCCGGCGGTTGGCTCGTCGAGGGTACCGAGGAGATGCAGCAGCGTACTCTTGCCCGCCCCCGACTGGCCCACCACGCACACCATCTCGCCTTGCTCGATCAGGAGATCGACGCCCTTGAGCACGGTCACTTTGTTGCCTTCGTGGGCAAACGTCTTTTCGAGCTGCTCGACGACGATTAGTGATTCACCCATCTTCGTGGTTGCCTTTCAGTCGAATCGAATGGCCTCGACGGGCTTTTGAAGGCTCGCCACGAGCGCGGGAAAGACGGTGGCGAGAAGACACATGCCGACCGCCGTGAGGGCCACCATCAGAAACTCGCTGGGGTCGATGTGCACCGGCAACCGGTCGATGTAGTAGACCTCGGGGTTCATTCGGATGCCGAAGTGCTCTGCCGCGAAGCAAAGCACGTAGCCTATCCCGAGCCCGAGCCCGGCCCCAAAGACACCTATCAAGAACCCTTCGAACATGAAGATCCCCACCACGTCGCGACTGCGGGTTCCCATCGCTTTGAGGATTCCGACCTCGCGCCCCTTCTCCTGCACCATCAAGGTGAGGGTGCCGAGGACGCAGAAGCCTGCGACCAGCACCGCCAACCCGAGGGTGATGAACATGGCGAGCTTCTCGAGGGCGAGCGCTCCAAAAAGATTCTTGTTGAGCTCCTGCCAGTCTCGCACCCGAAGGTCATCGCGCCCGATATTGCGCGCTACGCGCTGACCGATCGCCGGTGCGTCGTCGATGTCCGCCACTTTGACCTCGACTCCGCTGATCTCTTCGCCGGTACTGAGAAACCGCTGGGCCGTGGGAAGCGTGACGTACATGTACTTCATGTCGTACTCGTACATGCCGCTGTAGAAGATGCCGGCGACGCGGAAGGGGCGGCTCTTCGGAATCGGTCCCGCAGGGCCGAGGTCGCCGAAGGGCGACACCACGTTTACCTCGTCACCCACGTAGAGACGGAGCGAGCGGGCGAGTTCCTGACCCACGATGATTCCGGGAAGGACCTCGCGCGGAGACGACGCGGGGCTGGGCCCGTTGCGAAGGGCTTCATCGATGGGGATCGCAGAATCCGGGTCCGGACCGAACTCGGTTCCCGGTGGCGCGTCGAGCAGTTCCCCAAGATCGCCGATGGGTCCATTGGAGGGGTTGGAGTTTTCCGGTGGGTCGCCGGACCCGTCAAAGAGGGGCATGTCCATCGGGAGCGGACCGAAGTCGTCCGGATGGTTCAGGAGCGCTTCGGGATCCGTGAGGTAGTCGAGGTCTCCGCGCGTGATGTTGGAGCGGAGGTCGATGACATCGCTGACCGTGTGGGGGTCGATGCCGCGGAGCACCGCGCCGGCAAGGTTGGTGGCGCTCGTGACCATGACTTCGCCGGACACGTAGGGCGAAGCGCCCACCACGCCTTCGGTATCGCGCGCCGCCTGGAGCACCGGTTCCCACTGGGTGAATGTCTCGTGGTCGAGGTCGACGACGACGTGGGCGTTGTTGCCGAGGATCTTCCGCTTCAGGTCTTGTCGAAAGCCACCCATCACCGACAGGACCATGCAGAGGGCGGCCGACGATACGGTGACCGCAAGGATCGACAGAATGCTGATGGTGGCGAGGAAGTCGCTCTTCTTCGAGCGAAGATGGCGCGCCGCCACGAAGGTGCGAAACCCCATCGCCTCGATGCCGTCGAGAATCGGGGGCATGAAGCGGACGAGGGTGCGGAGCGCGAGGAGGGCGACCACCGAGAGTTGCACGGTGGCGCGGATGAGGGCCGGAACGTCGCCGTCACCGACGTCGAAATCCAACAGGAACCAACTGGACACGCCGACCACGAGCATCGCGATGCGGCCGCCCCACTCCGACAGCCAAGACCACTTCGGCGCGCGATGCTTGGCGAGGAGACCCAGGACCACTCCGACGATCCCGATCACCAAGGGCACCGCGACGAGGCGATACGCGGTCACCGCTTCCACGAGCGACAGCGGTTCGGTCATCCATACCGTCGTTGCGACAATGCCCGTCACCAGCGCGGTGAGCAGAAGATCGAACGTGAGCCAGAGAGCCCGCCGGACCACGACCGGGATCAAGAACCAACACGAGATCAACAGCACTTTGATCGCGCTTCGAAGAAGGATGTCGATGCCTGCCGCGGCAACGAGCGCCGCAAAGCCAACCTGACTGTGCGCCGATGTGAAGTCCGCGTACTCGACCACTCCGGTGATCGGATTGATCAAGGCGTCGTTCATTCCCGCCCCGAGGAGGAGAAACGCCGCCACGCCGGTCACGCAGGTGAGCGGGCCGAGGACCGCAAGCGCCAAGAGGCGACCTCGACCCTTGGTGCGACGCTGAGCGCGGCGCACCCGTCGAAACG
>JBCCZL010000343.1:0-10621 GCA_039187775.1 Myxococcota bacterium | reverse complement strand
CCGCGTGGTAGTTCACCGCTTGGCCCGGCGCGGTCTTGAACGCGAGCGGGGGGCCGGGCCGCCCCGCCTCATCCGGGGCCACAACCACCCGAAAGGGCGCGCCGGTCATTGAGACAAAGGCCTGGCTGCCATCCGGGTGACGCTCCACCATGTCCAGCGTCAGCGGGAGGGAGCGGACCTCGGCCTGAAAGAGGCTGAGACCGGCCCGGCCACCCGAGAAGGTCAGGCGGGCCTGGTCGTGGAACCGCGCGCAAAGCCCCTGGTTGATCATGCGATCGGGGGCGCCCCTGCACTCCAACACATCACCGAAGGCGCGGAACGCCTCGGCGTCCAAGGGGCGGATGGGGATGTCCCGGCTCACGGCAGAAGCTCACGCAGGCGGAGCTCGGCGATCCGTTCCCGCCCCCGATCGGATCCCGGGCGACCAAGGTTCGCCGGTCCTCCGACCCGAAGCTGGGAGAGCGGCCGCGGACCGGATCGGTCGCTTGCGACGAGCTGAACGTCGAGGGGCCGAGGCAGGTCCGTCGGGATCCGCACCGGCCGACCGACATCAGCGCGGAGGCGAAGGTGAGCTCCCTCCGCGTCGACGATCACGAGGTGGGCGTCTCGGTAGCGCTCGTCGAGTTCGACTTCGAATGCGCCGTTCGTGACCCGGAGGCGGCCCGCCCGCAGCGCGGCCACTGTGAGAATGCCGTCCGAGGTCGCCGCCTGACCGCAGACCACCGTCCCCGGTGCGGAGCGACCGATCGACGTGAGCCAACGTTGAAGCGCCGGACTCCCCTCTTCGCTCTTTAACAGCGCCGCTTGGGGCAGGTCGGATCCGGCGTGCCGGAGGGCGCGCTGAAGGCGTCGCGGGGTCGCAGAATGGTCGAGTGCGAGCTCCGCAGCGGCGCGGGCAAGGGCGTCTTCGTGCTCGCAGTTCGCGGCAGCCAAGTTGGGCGCGAGGCTCGAGCCGAGCGACATCAGTAGGCATCCGAGCGGGACACTCCACCGGAGGCTCGGCGACGGCAGAGGCGTAGGCACGGTTCCACTGTACGCGTACCGCTCCCATGAGACGATTTATTGGCACCGACGCGCCCAGTCCTCGCTCCATCACATACCGATCCTCGCTCCATCCCAAAGAAGTGGTCGGGGAGGGTGAATAATCTGCGTCCGGGTGGCCACCTACCCATTGTGAAATGGCTGACCCGTTTCTTCGGCCCGGCGGTCCCACCCCACCCGGTGCTGCTTCGCGTTCGAGACGATGCCGGTCCGGTCGACCAGGTCGACCTCGCGCTCACCTGGCGCCCGTCGGGACGAACCCACCATTCCCAACAGCGAACCGCGATGGGCCTCTGCATCATCCCGTGGCTTTCGGATGAAGCCTGCCTGGAGGTGGCGGTTCAGGTTGGCGAGGCGACGCGAAACCTGACCCTCGACCGCGACCGTCGGGACTGCGAGCGGGTCTTTGAACTGCAGGTCTAACCCGGAAACATCACGGGCCGCTAAGACTCGACTGCCTTGTGCCGCCCGCCGAGAAAAATCGCCAGCGATTGGGCGATGCCCAGCGCGAGCAGCACCGGGAACAGCGCCGCCCCGACCGCGTGGGCGCCCAACGCGTCGTTGAAGACCGGCGGACCGTCCAAGGGAAGTCGTCCCACCGCGTAGATCAGTCCGAGCTGGAGGACGAAGCACGAGAGGACGCCGATCGCCCACACCGCCGACCCCCCGGTGGTGCTGGAGTCCATGAACGCGACCAGACTCAGCAGCACCGCAAAGAACATGACGATGCGAAGACCCGCGGGGAGGTACGACTGCCAGTTGGCTTCCACCGTGGTTAGCGGCGAGCCCCACGCTGAACCCACAAGCCACGTAAGCATGCTTACAATCCCGATGGCGACCATGGCTCGCGTGAGGTTCGAAGCCCGAAACGCGCTCCGCCCAATCAGCCCCGCCCCCAAGAGGACAACGCCCGCGACCAACGCGGGGAGCCAAGGCGAGGCTGCCCCAAGAAACCAGTACAACGAAGCCACCGATCCCGCGATGGATCCGAACACGACACCGTAGGCTCGGAGGTCGTAGCGAACCGGCGCGAGCCCAATCAGCAACGAGACTCCGAACAGCCCGGCGGTCACCCAAGCCGCCGGTTCTGTGAGCGCCAACGGCACGACCGCCGCAAGCCCGAGTACGCTGAGCGCGATGTAGGAGACACGAAGCGGCCGCTCAAAGGGTCGGCTCGGCCACAGATCCTCGGCGAGGAGCTCCGAGGCGAGCTTGGGAGGCCGTGGCGGCGGGTCCGCGGGTTGGTCGCGCTTGATGGGGACAACTTCCGCGTGCCGCACTTTGACCTTGGGTTGGGTGCCCGTCGCATCCGCCTTCGGTTCGTCCTCCTGGAGCGCGAGCGCCACCACCGCGCCTCCGGTCGCCAGCGGCATCTCGGGGGGCGGGGCGGGATCGGTCTGCCCTCCCTCGTGAACTCGGAGCGAAGGCCTGGGGCGTTCCGGTTCGCTCGACTCGCTCCACGTGCCCACGGGCGCCGACGGCTCGAGGTAAGCTCCGCATTCGGGACACTTCTCGTCCGAGCTGTTGACCACGCGGCCGCATTCACTGCACGCAGACATGCCTGGAACCTTCGAGGGACGCCACGGCTGGCGCCCGTGAACCCATCATACCTCAAGCCACTGATTCGAAACCCCAAATGCACAATCCCAGGCCTACATTGTAGACTCTCTCCTACAATCGATAACAACTGTGCTCCGAGGAGCTTTTCCTGGGCAGAATCGAGGGCGACACGGGTATTTTGGTCCGATGGAGAACATTGGTCAGCTTCGGACCCATGGCGATACGAAGCTTTTCGCGGGCGAATTCGGTGCCGCCCTGCACGCCTACGCCGCCCTCTGTCGGATTCAGCCCGGCAACCTCGATGCGCGACTCCGAGCCGCCGACGCGCTGCTCGCCCTCGGCGAGGTCCAGCGCGCGGCCACGGTATATACTGCCCTCGCCCGCCACGCGGCCAATGCGGGTTATCCCCTGCACGCGCTGATCGCCCTCAAGGTGCTTTCGGCCCTCGAGCCGAGCCTCGAAACACTCCTTACCGGTTTGGCCGAGCTCTACGCCGAAGGGTCCGCGCGACTCAGCGGACGGGCGGTTCGGATTTCCCCTGGCGACGACGACCAGCCACTCCCTTCCGGGTTCCATCTCGACAAGCGGCCCGACGATGCCACCCTCGTCGAGGTTGGCACCCAAGTCGCCACGGACCTGTCCGCGATCGCCGCGTATCCCGAGCATCTGCCTCCGATTCCATTGTTCAGCGAGCTTCCCGGAACCGCATTTGCCGCCGTCCTCAGCGCCCTCAAGCTGGTGCGGAAGAAGCCGGCGGAGGAGGTCCTACGAGAAGGCGAGGTGGGTCGGTCGTTCTACGTCCTCGCCCGCGGCACCGTTCGTGTGACCCGGCTTGGAGAACAAGGACCGATTCACCTTGCGACCCTTCATGAGGGGTCCATTTTCGGGGAAATGGCACTCGTTTCGGCGCTTCCGCGTTCAGCGACGGTTACCGCAGATACGGACTGTGACCTCTTGGAGTTCGACCGCACGGCCCTCGCGTCCGCCTCCGATGAAGTAGGAACCATCGCCCGTGCGCTCGACAAATTCACCCGCGAGCGACTCCTTCACAACCTGCTCGCCACCGCCCCGCTATTCAAGCCACTCGACCGCAAGCAGCGCTTTGACCTGGTTCGTCGGTTCAGTGCGCACGACCTGGTTCCCGGCACCGTGGTCATTCGCGAGGGGGCCGAAGGGCAGGGCCTCTATGTCGTGCTGAATGGCGAGCTCGATGTCTCCAAAGTCGATGGGGAAGAGAAGGTGCTTCTCGCAACGTTGAAGCCAGGGGATGTGTTCGGGGAGATTTCGCTGATCCATGACGAACCGACCACCGCTACCGTGACGGCGGCAAGCAATGCCACAGTGATGTTCCTGGCCAAGAACGTTTTTCATCGGTTGGTCGAAGCGGTGGATGAGATTCGAACCTACATCGAGAACTTGGGGGACGAACGTCTCATGGATACCCAAATTCTCCTCTCATCCGAGACGGCATCCGAGTCCGAGACACTCTCCGACGACGACCTCATCATGATTTGACGTATCCTCGAGGTGGTTGTCGGATGGGATTTCCGCGTTAGGTTGGTAGTAACGTGCAAAATATGAAGAAGATCATGGGTTTCGTGATCGTGGCGCTGATCGCCGCGATCCTCCTCCTGTCGATAGACGTTCGGACCGATAGCGAGACCGAGCCGTCCCTACACGCGATGTCGGCCGATCCGTGGACCGGAGCGGTGCTGCTCGACCTTGATGATGACGCCGACGAAGAAGACCGAGATCAGGTGGCGGACCGGATTCGGGCGACCATCGCGCCAATCGACGCGAACTCGGGCGATGAGGTGCTGGGAACGCTGCTCAGCGAAGAGGACCAGCTCTATCGGCTGCACGCTCCCGACGGGATGACTTCCGAGATTCTCGCTGCGCTTCGCGGCCACGAGGATGTCGAAGGCATCGAGCGCGAGCGGATTTGGACCCTTGGGCCCGAGGAGATGGCACGGGTCTCGCTGGATGACCGCGCGGATGCGCTGGATGATCCCGACGTGTTCCGGCCGAACGACCCGTATTACAAGCATCAGTGGCACCTCGACCAGATTCAGATGCCGCGCGCGTGGACGCGGACCCGCGGCAAGGGGGCGGTGGTCGCGGTGATCGACACTGGCGTCGCCTTTGAAGATTTCCGGGGCTACAAGCGCGTGCCGGACCTGACCGAGGGTCATTTTGTCCCCGGCTTCGACTTCGTCGATAAGGATCCGCACGCCAACGATGAGCACGGACATGGCACCCATGTGGCCGGCACGATCGCGCAGGCGACGAACAACGGACTCGGCGTCGCTGGGGTCGCTCCGGAAGCGCGGATCATGCCGCTTCGCGTGCTCGACCGGCGGGGCCGGGGCAGCTGGGGGGCGATCGCGGCGGCGATTCGATGGGCCGCCGACCACGATGCCGATGTGATCAACATGTCCTTGGGTGGTGGAATGCCGTCGCAGACGGTCCGCCGCGCGATCGATTACGCGCACAACAAGGGGGTTGTGGTGGTGGCCGCGGCCGGAAACTCGTCGCGGGCTCGCGTGGAGTATCCCGCCGCGCACCGTCATGTGATTTCGGTGGGTGCCGTCCGGTTCGACGAGCAGCTCACGTTCTACAGCTGTTACGGGAAGGGCCTCGATATCGTGGCTCCAGGCGGCGATCTTCGCGTAGACCAGAACGGTGACGGGCTGCCCGATGGTGTCCTTCAGAACACCATTCTTCCCGGTCGTCCTGCCCAGAATGATTATCTCGCCTATCAGGGGACGTCGATGGCCGCCCCTCATGTGGCCGGTGTTGCCGCACTGCTTGTTGCGTCGGGCATCGACGACCCAGACCGCGTCGAGGAGATTCTTAAGCAGAGCGCCAAGTCGAAGAACGACCGTCGGCGCTACGCCTCCGGCTTGGTTCAGGCCGACAGCGCGTTGGCCTTGGCCAAGGGGACCACGGGCGGCCTTCGAGGACTCCTTGCCGCAGGCCTGACCTTGTTCGTCTTGCTCGGTCTTCGCCGCCGCAACCAGCTGGGAGTCTCCACGATCGGAAGTGTCGGGGTCGCCGCGGCGGTCGGCGGCGCGCTGACGTTTGTGCCGTTCCATCTCATCCCAGTTGCCGGCGGAGCCCTTGCGACGCTCTTCTCGGGGGCCCCTGGAGAGCTCGCTCGCGCGGTCGGGTTCCTCGGCCCGGTGGCGTTGAGTGCCCTGGTGCCGTTCGCGATGGCGGCACTGTTCCTCGGTTGGCGGCGAGCGGTGCCGGTCATCGTCGGGACGTCCATCGCGTTCGCGGTGTGGCTCGGGCTCGAAGCGGTGATGCCTTCGATGCATGTGGAGCTTCTCCCGGCGTGGGCGGTTGGGCCGTGGCTCCTCATCAACGCAGCCATTGCTTTCGGCATCGGCGCGCTCGCCGCGCGCAAGTCCCAGACCGCCGGCGAGTAGGCCGACGGTCGAGAACCGGGCGGACGTCCTACTCAGGGGCTCGGCTCTCGTGCGGACTGCGGACGCTTCCCGTTTCGGTGGACGTGACTCCGGGGACTTGCGAGGGGTGATGGGGAGAAAAGTAAGCTCGTCCCCCCGGGGAGGCATCTCGATCAGGGTGTGGTGGTCGAGATTTAGTCAAATGATATCCGCTAGTTGACTTGGGGTTTGGGCGTTCGCGTGGCGTTCGAACTTGTTGTGGCGCTTTGGGCCATGACACGGATGTCATGCTTGGAGGGGATTGGGCCACATCGGGCGCAGGCTTGATGGGGAGACTGACCTCGTCAAAATGGCGAAGTTTCAGAGGTTTACGCCAGAACGTCTGCGACAGCTCACGGCGCCGCATCTTTGGCACCTGGGTTGCAGTCTTTAACGGCAAAGGGACGCGAAGTTTGACCTCACGTCCCTTCCGACTTCGTTTTTTTCTTCCTTCCCTTCGCCTCGCTCGCCTTGCCCGGCATCGAATCTCAGGAGCGATCCTGAGTGTGGTGAAAGAAGGAAGCCTCGTAACTACTTGAACTTATCTGCTCTTTGCTTCTTGAAAGCACTTGGCTTAGTGCGGCTTCGCTTACGTTTGCTTGAACCTAACCTCTTAACTGTCTTTATCGCTTCACTGTCTTTATCGCTTCACTGTCTTTGTCGCTTCCCTGTCTTTGTCGCTTAGAACTTTGCTTGATTTCTCTACGCTGCTTCTTTTCTAGTTCCGCTTGAATCAGTCAGCGTCTTCGTCTTGCCTCAAATCAGTCTTTATCAACTTGATAGGCACTTCAAGGCCGCCGGCTTCACTTTTTCCTTAGACGTTTCTTTCAGAGGTTTGCTTTCTTATCGGGAACTCTGACCTCTTCCTATCGACTGCCGACGACCCCTAGTTGTTCTCAAAATTCGTCGGTGCGCTCTTCTTTTGTCGGCTTGTCAAAGCCCGACTCGGTAGAGCAACGACGTGGCCGAGAGATTTCGGCGATAAATCGTCGACCCCCGCCGCCATGATGCGACGGGGGTCGAGGTTTTTACGGGCCCGGTTTGTTCGACGGCCGTCCTTTCGGATTTCCCTCCGGCTTGGAGACTCCTCGGCTACTCTCTCGCCATGGTGCGTCCTCACATTCAACGACCCGCAACCTCAGGGCGAGAGCCAGCAACGGCTGGTCGATGGGTCCCGGTCTTGGCGGTTGCGTTTGGACTCGTCGCGCTCGGGGGGTGCGCGGCGCTGAGCTCGGACATGAAGCAGGCGGAAACCGCGTACGAGGCGGCCCGCTACGACGATGCGGTCACCTGGCTGAGAGACCTCGAAGACGACACCCCCGACATGAGCGAGTCGATGCGCGCACGCTTCTTCTTTCTCCGCGGGATGACCGCCTTTCGCCTCGGTGAGCGCGACGAAGCGCTCTACTACCTTGCGGTGACCCGTGAAGTCGCTGGTGATGCGGGTGGGTCTGACCCCCTCGGTCCGGGCTGGCGGCAGGTGCTGGACCGAACCCTGACGGAGCTCGTTCCCGACAGCGCCACGTTTCGGGCGCGGGCCGAAGCCGACAACGCCCGATAGCCTGTCGAGTCTGTCCGCTAGTGGAAGCGCAGTCGGACCACGCGCAGACGCCGGAGGAGTTGAAGTGCGGAGGGGCTAAGCGGGGATGACGGAGTCTCGAACGCGTTCGAGTTCGTCCTTGGTCCGAAGTTTTTCTTTCTTGAGCCGTTGGCGCTCAAGCTGTTCGCCAGAGGTGAGAGAGACACGCGA
Source organism: Myxococcota bacterium (assembly GCA_039187775.1). GTDB lineage: Bacteria > Myxococcota_A > Polyangia > Polyangiales > JBCCZL01 > JBCCZL01. The sequence continues at coordinate 2,821 of JBCCZL010000343.1, read as the reverse complement.
TTCGAGCTCGTGAACCTGGTTCTTGAGGGTGGCGTGTTTCCGTTCCAGCCACTCGAGTTGGCGGTTGGGATCGCTCGGGCGAGACTTACGCATCGGACCTCCGTCGACTTACGGCGTGCAGATTTTCAAAGCCAAAGTAAGTGCCAGAGAAATGGCAGGCTGGACGCGCAGGCTCTCCAAAAATGCCTCGAATAAGGCGCCCCAACTTGCCTTATCTCCCCAAGGATGAATGTAGGAACCTGGTCCAACCAGATCAACCGCCTTTGTGACATCCCCGCCGGTTTTGTCGGAAACTCGTCGCAGAAATGAAACTCGAGTGGAATCGTATCCGCGGGTTAGGAGTTGAATCGGGGCCGATGCGGTGAATACTCCCCATCGCCTAGCGTCCCTATTTCCGGCCGTCGGGCCAGGAGAAGACTGCCGAATGATTGGGCTCCGCGAACGATCTCACTCTCGAATCCGGACCGCCTTGTGGCTCGTTCCGACCGTCCTGACGCTTGTTGCAGGTGGGGTCTTTGCTGCTGACTCCCGGGCCCAGGATCCGGTGAATGAACGGACCGTCGCCGCCGCGGTGCAGTCGTTTTACAACCAGACCAAGGGCGTCCAGGCGGACTTCTATCAAACCTATTATCATAAGCTCTACGATCGATATGACCGGTCGCGCGGGCGGGTGGTGTTCGCAAAGCCCGGCAAGATGCGCTGGAACTACTCCCGGCCCAACGGAAAGATCATCACCAGCAACGGAGAGCGACTCCGGATCTACGAGCCTGGCGATGAAGGTGAGCGGGGTCAGTGCTTTGAGCGTGCGATGAACGAAGATCAGCTTCCCCAGGCGTTTTCGTTTTTGACAGGGACCGGGCGTCTCGAGCAGGACTTTCGGTTTCGTCTTCTCGACCCCCGGCGCCAGGGCTACGAGGATGGCTATGTGCTCGAGCTTCGCCCCCGCGAACCGACTCCGCACTACGACCGCATCCTGTTCTATGTGATGCGGCAAGATGGCCGGCCTTCCGGCATCGTGCGGCGGGTGCTGATCGTGGACGCGTCGGGCAATCGAAACCGCTTCGACTTCAGCAACTTTCAGTGGAATCCGCGAGTCAACGCCCGCACCTTCGACTACCAGCCGCCGGGCGGCATCACGTGCACCCAGCCGTAGACTGCTCTCGTCAGTCTGGATGGCCTCTCGACGGCTCCTGAGCGGTTTCGTCTAGCAGGAGCTCTTCGAGGTGAGGCGCGATCGCGGTCCAGAGATATTGCTCCCCGAGCCGCGTCGCGCCGCGACCGAGGCGTCGCCGCAGGTTTCGGTCGCGAAGGAGGTCGAAGGCATTGCCGAGCGCCTCGGGGCTTTCTGTCGGAACAAGGAGCCCCGTCCGATCGTGGTCGAGGACTTCACCGATTCCGCCGGTGTGGCTGGCGACGGTGGGAAGGCCCCGAAGGAGCGCTTCGAGCATCGCGTGAGGAACGCCCTCTTCCCGCCCGTGCGCCGAGCGAGACGGGACGACGAACACATCGGCGGCTTCGAGCCACCGTTCCTTCTCTTGCCCATGGATCGGTCCGACCAGGCGAAGGTCCACCCCGCAGTCGTCGGCCAGTCGACGAAGACGACTGGTCTCGGGCCCGGTCCCTGCCGCGACCAGCGAACAGTTTGCTCTCTCGCGCAGCGCCCGGACGGCAATGTCGAGGCCCTTGATGGGCACGAGTCGGCCGATCGAGAGAACCACCAATCCCCGGAGGCCAAGTCGTGGACGCAGCGCACGCCGGTCTCCACTTGGTGGAGGAGCGGGCTCGACGCCCATGGGCGACACATGGCAGCGGCCCGCGGCCTCCGCTCGTGCGAGCGGCGAGAGCAAGGACAGGAACCGAGCGCGGTGGTCGCGGGTCACAAAAAGAAGCGAGGTCGCGAAGCGCGCGATCCGAGAGGCGAGTGTGCGCCGACCGGGAAACCGTTCGATAAGGTGGAGGTCCGCGCTGTGGAACACGCCGAGGTGGGGGCGTCCCGCGCGACAGAGGCCCCCGAGGACCGTGCTCGGAAGCGCCCAGTGACTGACGAGCGCATCCCAGTGGCGTCCCCGCTGATGGACCGCGCGCAGCGCGGCCGGAGGGAAGGAGACGAGTCCCGGCCACGATCGAGGATCGCGCGCGACATTTTCCGGAGTCCCGGCCCCGTAGAACGTTCGCTGGAGTGAACGGGGGCGAAGGTACGGCACCCAATGGACCTCGATTCCCGCCTTCGGCTCCTTCACGAGCGAGCCTTCGCGCGGCTCGGGAGCGATCACCTCGACGGTGTGACCTCGGTCCACCAAGGCCTCCGCGAAGCCCCGGACAAACACTCCGGCATGGTCGGCGTGGCTCCGCGGATAGCTGGTGGTGAGGAGTCCAACCCGAAGAGGCACTAGCCCCCTCGGCTCGCGGTCGTGGTTGGGCCCGGCCGGGTCGTCTCCGGCGAGGATTCGGTCGCGCTCCATTCCGACATGTCCGAGCGTTCGGGGATCGAGGGGCGGTTCATCGACCCATCTCGTGAGACCGGGGCACCAGCGAGCTCGCGGAGTCGAGCGATGAGGTCGAGGCGGCTTGTCGGCGATTCGAGGATCGGAATGCAAAACCGCGGCGGAGCAGCGCGCGGAGCAGTACGTACGGAACCGTGATGAAGGCGTCCCGCACCCGCACGCCGGAGTCCTCGCTCTCGTAGACGGGGCGAACGGTCGCCTGAGCGAGACGAAGACCCGCGCGCTGGACCTGGGCAAGGAGATCGTTCGGGTACCCATAGCGGGGCCAGAGCGCGTCGAGGTCCAGCCGCCGCGCACCGGTCGCCGATAGTGCGGTG
>JBCCZL010000342.1:0-10627 GCA_039187775.1 Myxococcota bacterium | reverse complement strand
GAGTGAAACACCTCGGAGGTCTCGGCCGACTCCGTCGATAGGAGGGTAAGCACGGCAAGCAGTGTCAGGGTCCGCACGCTGCGATTGGTCGCCTCGAGTCGGACCGGATCCCCCGGCAGCAACGCGATCCCACTTTCGCAGAACCGACGCGCGGCGAAAGGAAACCCCGCCGCGACCAGCCCCGCCTTCACCTCATCCACGCCCCGGGTCGTGAGAGCTCGAATCGCGGGGGGAGCGAGCGACTCACGACCGCGCACCCACGGCTCGACCGTTTCGGTGGGTCGCTCGACGCGAGGATCGAGAACATCGATCCCCATCCGCCGCTCCCGCGCGAAGGGCGCCCAGGTCACCTCCGGGCGACGCTCGAGACCGACGTACTGTTCCCCATCTCCCGTCTCCGCCGCCCTCACTGCCGCGAGCACGTCGTCGGGAAACGTTGCCAGGTCCTCGGCCTCGACCATGGTCGGCTCTCCACTCGCCAGGAACAGCTCCCACCGCAGCCACCGCTCCCAGCTTCGAGGCGCGTGTGGCCTCATGGCCATGAGGATTCGGGTCGCCAAAACCGAGCGGCCACTCAACCTACGCATGCGGGCCAGCACGATCTGCCCCAACACCCGGGCGTACAGAACCGGAACGTCTCGGACGTCGCGACTCACCCGCCGGGCGAGGTCGACCGCCTCCTCGATCCGACCGCATTCACCCATCGCCAACGCGCGCACCGCGAGGGCTTCGGCACGCTGCCAAGTTGCACTCGAGGCGGGCAGCAGAGCGACGCTATCAAGGCTGCGGGTCGGCTCGCCCGTCCCCAAGAACCACCAGGACCGGGCGAGGACTGCGTCAGCGCTGTCCGCTGCGATGCAGTCGACCGCTTCCCTCCACTGATCCAGTCGTCGGGGGTCGAAGTCGAGTACTGCGCGCCGGATTCCCACCCCCGCGATCATCTGTCGGGCAAGCCGGCATTCGTTCGACGAGCCGAGCTCGCGAAGCTCCTCCAGCGTCACCACCCGAGCCCGCTCCGGCTCCACCATCCAGCGCAACGCGAGAATCGCGAGCTGGCCCGCACGCGCCCAGGGTTCCTTCGAGGCCGCGAGCTGCTGAAACCGCCGCTCGCTTTCGACGATCTCTCCGGCCAACGCGGCCTCGAAGGCTGCCGGAAGCGTTTCGAACAACCCTTGTGTCGACATTGCGCGCTCAAAGCCTAGACGGTCGAGCGTCGCTGCGGGAGAGAGGATCGGGTCGAAGGCAAACCGCAAGAGACTTGCCTCGCGCTGACCGCGCGCACGCCGTAACGGCCCCTCGCCAGTCCGCGGGCTAGCGTTGTCCAGAGGGCCGACCTCCCGCGTTCGGCAAGGTGTTCTATTGCGAGCGCGGGGCCTCTCCGGCTCTGGAATGGAGTGAATCCGCGATGTCATCACGCAGCCGCCGGGGTGCCTCTCTCTCAACCCTCACGCTTTGCCTTTCGCTCGCGTGGGCCAACGCATGCACAAGCGGTGTAGTGCGTGGAGGAGAGAGCGAAGAGTCATCTCTTCCGGATGTTCAACCGATGCCTGACGCTCGCATGAATCGTGACGCCGCTGCACGCCCGGATGCCGCGGTTGTCTCCGATGCGCAAGCGGTTCCCGACCAGAGCACCCCCGACGCGGATCTCGCGCCGAGCGAATCCGAGATTACGGAATGCAGCAACCCCACGGTGCACATGGTCAATCCCGACAACTTCCAGTCGGTGGCATCGAACGCGAACACCGGATGCCATCTCTTCGACATGGAGCCGGGAGTGTACAGCGTGGGTGCGGGCGACGTACCGAGGCTCGGCAACGTGACCATGCGCTGCCGAGAGCGGCACGAATGCATCATCAATGGCTGGCACATCGCCCACTACGGTACGTTGATCATCGAAGGCATGAAGTTCGGCGCAGTCGACAACTCATCGCGCAACAACTACGGCCTCGCCCTCTACTACGGCGACCGAGCTCGACTACAGCATAACGTCTGGGAGACGGTGAACACTCCGAATCAGACGCACGGTATCTCGATCAAGAACACGGCGGAGCGGGTAGAGATTCTGGACAATTCCTTCGACTGTTTGAGGCACTGCATCGAGATCAGCCAAAACGGCAATATTCGAACGCGGAACTCGTTGACCGGAACTGTCGTCATCCGAGGCAACACATTCTCATCGCGAAACACTGTCATCACGAACCGGAACAGCTGCAGCGTGCTGATCGAGAGCAATGAGTTCGTCGAAGTAGGATCGACGGCGGTGACGAACTTGGCCTTTTGGGAGCTCTATCCGTACGGCGCTTCCGGCGACCGGGGCGAGCTCTACGTACCCAAGTGCCCATACCCCCAAGACCAATCCACGGGGACCATCGGAGGGCTGTCGACACGATTGGTAAACAATCACTTCGGAAGTGGTCAGCTCCGATTCAACGGTCGCGGCGTCACGGACGACATCGTCGATTTGAGAGACAATACGGGGTCGTACACGTGCTCCTTGTCCTCGATGGGGAGCGGAGCACGAAATGCCACCGCAGACGAAGAGACGAGTGAGCCGCCGCGGCTAGCCGACGGCTCGGATCCATGCTGATGGCGCGAGCCGCGCTTCCATCGGCAACTCCTTCGCGGAGGTCAAGGCCTTCGGCCTCGACGGCTGAAGGCTCCGGTCTTGGGTCAAGGCCTTCGGCCTCGACGGCTGAAGGCTCCACATGCTTCCGTCGGGGTAGCGCCGACCTGGAGTGCTTTGGGGCAAGCGGCTGGCGGACCCGCCAACCCGAGGCACGGGTGCTTCCGGGACGAGCGACGCGGTGGGCACACCGATGGCTGCGTCGTCCATCGCGATGGTCACATCACCTGCTGGGGCAGCAACCGCGGCGGCGAGGTTGGCGACAATGTGCCGCTAGAGTTCACCACCGCGTACCTCGTTCCCCTGCCCTCCTGATCGCGGTCAACGCCTTCGGATTTCCGCGGCACCGGAGCACGCCAAGAGCTCCCATCGCGAGCACGACAGGCTCCGCGACAAGGGAACGCTAACGAATCCAATCCGTTGGCCATCGACCCTCCACGAGTGGTCCCTTCGCCGTCAGAGATCAGACTCGGAGGATGGCTGAGAGGGAGCATCCGCTGATCTCGCTGGCTCGAAACGGCGCGGTCGAAGAGTTCGAAGCCCGGCTCGCCCTCGGCGATCGGCTGGAGGGTGAGGAGCCGGGCCCGAGTCCCCTCGAAGCGGCCGCGCAGGCGGGCCACGAGGACATGGTCCACTACCTGCTGACGCAGGGAGCCGAGTTTCGGGGGTCCCTTGACGCGGCGCTCCAGGGTGGTCACTGGGCGATCGCGCAACGACTGCTTCACGCGGGAGCGGCCCCGACCGTCACCCGCGAAACCATGGAGCAGCTCCTGACAGAAGACCGCACCGACGAGTTCGCGGAGCTTCGCAAGCGTGGCGCATCGACGGCAGGTTGCCTTCCGATGGCGATCGCGCACGGGAGCTCTTCTCTTATCGACTCGCTCTTCTCGGAGGCTCCTCAGGAGGAGCGACAAATCGCGCTCACGGCCGCCATTCGCACCGGCAACGAACTCTTGATCCGCCGATTTCTCGATGCAGAGGTGTCGCCGGATGCATCTGCGCTCCGCGCCGCCATCGAGTCGGGCGACTCGGCGCTCGTGAAGTCGCTCATCGATCGGGGGGCACCGCTCGACGATCGCGTGGCATATGCGGCGGCCGCCGCGGGAGACCGAGCGACGCTCGCAGCGTTTGAAGGCCGCGCGAATCTCGGTGCGGTCCTCGCAGGCGCCGCGTCGACGGGTCACCAGACGCTCCTGGAAGAGACGCTCGGCGGTCGGCCCACCCAGCCACAGCGGACAAGGGCGCTCCGCGCCGCCGTCGAACACGGTCAGCGAAGCGTCGTCCAGCGCTTGCTCGGCACCGAGGCCTCCTGGGAAGCCCCCAAGGAACCGTCGGTGCTAGCGGTGGCGGCAGAACGTGGCGATCTATCGGTGGTTGCCGAGCTCCTGCCGATGCTTCCGAGCAAGGGCGCCCGTCGGGCCCGACTCCTTGATGATGGCCTTCGCGAAGCTTCCGCCCAGGGTCACGACGCAGTCGTCGAAGCCTTGCTCGATGCCGGCGCCAGTGCCTGGAGCGCACTCCACGCGGCGGCTGAAGCAAACCAACCGAACATCCTCCGACGTCTCCTCGAAGCTGGGGCATCGCTGGCCGCCACGAATGACTTCGGGGAAACCGCCCTAATTCTTGCGGCGCGGCGCGGAGCAGAAGGTGCGGTGAAAGCCCTTCTCGACGCCGGGGCCGATGCCAACGCCGAAGGGCTGTATCAGGACACGGCCCTCACCGTAGCGCTCGCGGAGGAGCAGGACTCGGTCGTCGTTGCGTTGCTCGCGGCGGGCGCAACGCCGGAGCCCGAACCGGGTCGGCTTGGACGAGCCCTCGCCCTCGCGGTGGAGCGAGGTCGGATGGACTACGCCAAGCTCCTGGTTGACCACGGGGCGGACCCCCGGGCTGCGGCAAGCAACCCCAGCGAATCTCTTCCCGAGATCGCGGCGGCGTTCGGTCGGTTGGAAGCGTTGCGATGGCTTCTCGAAAACCACGACTTACCTGCGGACCCCAAAGAGCTCATGCTACGGGCCTGCGAAGGAGGCCACATTGCGGTGGTCCGCTACCTAGAAGATCGGGGAGTGCCCGTGCCATGGACTGCGCTCCTCCTCGGAGGCAGTCAGGCCGGCGCCATTTCGGCAACGAGTTATGCGCTGTGCCACACCGGCCCCGATTCCATTCGCGGCTATCGGAACTGGACACCGCTCATGTTCGCTGCCAGCGGAGGTCGCCTTCAACTCGTGCAGCTCCTCCTCGAAGCCGGGGCGAACCCCACACTCCAGTCGGAGGACGGGCGGACTGCGATGAGCCTCGCCCAGGAACGGGACGAGCCCTCGATTTGCAAGCGACTCGAAGACGCCGGGGCGAGCCACGACGATCCCACGCTGCTCACCGCCGCTCATCAAGGAGCGCAAGAATGGGTAAAGCGCCTTCTTCGCGGAGGGGCACGGGCCGACGTCCGAGCGCGCGGGGGCGTGACTCCGCTGATCCTCGCAGCGGCGGCGGGAAATCAGACCTTGGTCACCGAGCTCTTGGACGCGGGGGCGGATCCGAACCTTCAGGACGACGACGGGTGGAGCGCCCTGATGCACGCCGCGGAGGGTGGCCACGCCGAAATCGTCGGCCGGCTCATCGACTCGGGAGCCAACCCGCTGCTCGCTGATCACCGGGGCGTGCGGGCCCATCGGCTCGCCCTCGATGCGGGGCACGGAGGCATCGCAAAGACGCTCTTGGCTTCTCCGAGCATCCGGCAGAAGGAGCTGCGCGCCGCGATCGAGGGCGATGATCTCGGGAGAGCGAAAGCGGTGGCGCCAGAAGCGCGCGAATGGTGGTCGCTCCTTCGGCGTCCATTCGTCCTCGCGTGTCGCGATGGGAGTGGATCCGTCGCCCGGTGGCTCCTCGACCAAGATCTCGTTTCCGTCGAGGAGATCGACGAAGCGCGGCCGTTCGTCTACCGACGTCCGACGCCGTCGACGCTCGCCGCTCTGAGCCAAGGCGACCAGCCCCTCCCCCTGAGTCGAGAGCTCCTTATCGTTGTCGAAGAGCTCCTCGCCGAAGGGTCGCGCCACTTTCGCTTCGAGTCCCCGGAAGACGCACTCTACGAAAGCGTGCGGCTCGGCTGCGAGCGGCTCGCCGTCCAGCTTCTCGCCGAAACCTCATCGATCCGAGATCCCGGACCCCTCGAGGAGCCGCTGGCAGTTCTTGCGGTCGGCATGAACTCGACCGAGCTTCTCCGACACCTCGACCGAGCAGGGGCGCCCATGGAAGGCGCGCTTGCCGCCCTGATGGCCAACGGTAATGGGACGACGCACGAAACGTTCGAGTTCCTTCTCTCGCGCTGCGATCCGAACGAGCGGTACGAGGGTCTCACCGCCCTCATGCAGGCGGCCCTCTCTGGCCGGCGAGCGTTCGTCGGCCCGCTGCTCCGCGCCGGCGCGAGCCTCGAGCGCGCATCGGAAACCGGTGAGACCGCCGTCCACTTTGCTCTCCTTGGAGGACACCTCGACGTGGCGAAGGCGCTCGTCGACGCCGGGGCCGATCTCGCGACGGGCGACCACTCGGACGGAACATTCTTCGGTCACCTCCTCGCGCACCATCCGAGCTCCGCCGAGTTCTTTCTGGAACACGGCGGTTCGACCGCCGGCCTTCTTCTCGGAGCCGTCGAGGCCGAGCACGACTCCGCCTTCGACCTTGGGGTGCGTCTAGCGCGCCGACACCCGCCGCTCGACTTTGAGCGTCGGAACTTCTCCGGCCGAACTGCGCTTGAGCTCGCGGTCCAACGCGACGCTCTCGACCAGGTCGAAACGCTCCTCGCGCTTGGGGCGTCACCGGGTCGTGCCGCCTTGGCTGCGTTGAGCGCCGAAGCGCTGCAGCTGCTCTACGACGCCGGCGGACGGCTCGACGTTCGAAACGGTTGGGGAGCTCCGCCCCTCCTCTGCGCGGCGGGCGCGGGCGCCGAAGATGCGGTGGGCTGGCTCCTCGACCACCGGGTCGACGTCGACGCGTTCGACGACGAAGGGTGCACCGCCCTCATGGTCGCGCTGGAGCTCGGTCACCGACGGATCGTGAACATGCTCCTTCGCGCTGGCTCGAACATCCACCAGCGAGACCGGCGCGGGCGCTCTTCGGCCGACCGGATGATCCCTCACCGACGGGCCTTTCAGAAGCCAGCCTAGGGCCCCCAAAAGGCCCCGCGCCGACTCCGCGAGCGGGTGAGGCCGTCATTTTCGGGCGCGGACTCTCTCGACCCTTGCGGTGAGGACCGGAAGACCCAGACTCTCGCCATGCGTCATCTACCCGTGTGGTTTGCTTCGTTTGCCCTCCTCGTCGGTTGCGGTTCTTCTTCCACCGAAGAACCGGCCAGTTCGCTGACCTCCAGCACCGGCGGAGAAGCCGCGGGAGGATCGACCGCCCTTCCCCCGGCCGGCGACCTCGGGGCCGCGATCGCCGGACCGCAACGCTCGGCGGACAATCGCGCGCGCGATCTCTATCGGCATCCCCGTGAGACGCTCGAGTTCTTCGGCATCGCGCCGGACATGCGGGTGCTCGAAGTTCGCCCTGGTCGAGGCTGGTACACCGAGATTCTCGCCCCTTACCTCCGGGAGTCGGGAACGCTGATCGCCGCGATTCCGAGTGCGGACGGAAGCCGGGCTCGGTACCGGCAGCGCTTCATCGATATGCAGCAGGAACGGAGCCAGATCTTCGCCGCGATCGAGCTAGCCACCTTCGACCCTCCGTCCACGCTGGAACTCGGTCCCGACGGCTCGGTGGACATGGTGCTGACGTTTCGAAACACCCACAACATGATCAACGACGATGGCGCGGAAGCGGCGTACGCCGCGTTCTTTCGGGTGCTCCGCCCCGGCGGCGTACTGGGTGTCGTCCAGCACCGCGGCATCGAAGGAGCAGATCCGCAGGCGAGCGCCGAGAATGGCTATGTGCCCGAGGCCCACGTCATCGCCATCGCCGAGGCGGCGGGATTCACGCTCGACGATCGCTCGGAAGTCAACGCGAATCCCAACGACACCAAAGACTACGAGGAAGGCGTATGGACCCTGCCTCCGGCCTTCCGGCTCGAAGACCAGGACCGCGACCGCTACGCGGCCATCGGCGAGAGCGATCGCATGACGCTGCGGTTTCGGAAACCGGAGTAGGGGGCATTCGACGGCTGCCGAGCGGCCGGACTGCCGAGCTCGCTCCAAGGGTCGGCAACCCCGGCACGCGCTTCTGACCGCGGCTAATACTCGTCGGTAATCAGCACACCGCCCACCATTCCGGTGTCCATCCTCGGAGCGGTCATCCGGGGCGTGTCCACCATCCGCGCATCCATTCTGAGAGCCTCCGACATCGCGGCAGTCATGGTCCTCGCTCCAGCGTTTGCCATCGCGGCCCTACGGTCTTGCTCCAGCTCCGCCAGCCGGTCAGTCGGGCGCGCGATCCTCCCGTCCATCGACCTCGGGTTGACCGCGCCCCGGTCGGTCGCGCTCTCGGCGGCACGCCGGTCACGGAGCTTCTGAAGACGATCGGCAGCTCGCGCCGCTCGGTCGGAAAGCTCCATCGCTGGCACTTCTTCTGGGACGTCGCGACGATCTGGGATAGCCGACATCGTGGAGGCCGAGGGTTCGCGGGCCGAGGGTTCGGGGGCCTCAACTCCCGCGGGAAGAGCTTCGGCTTCCTCGGGCGCGACGGCCGGCTCGGACGGGGGCGCGGGCTCGGATGTCGGCGGGCTCGCTGCTCGTCGGTCATCCTGCGTGGCCAGGACGATTCCCCCGACCCCTACGACCGCCACGAGAAGGCCCGCGCCGAGCACCCAAACTCGCGAGGAGCGCGCACCCGGCACCTCGCTCAGGGGGGGAATCGTTTTTTCGGCGACGAACGGAGTCGTCTTTACCAGGTCCGGCTTGGGCGCCTCGAGAGGTGCGATCACCGGAGCTCCCTCGAAGTCAGCGTACGGCCGGAGAGCGGCGGCAACCTCCGCCATCGTTTCGGGCCGCGTCGCCGGGACCTTCGAGAGCATTTGCATCACGAGCCGGCCTAGCTCAACGGGCACGTCACCTCGGATCGCTTCGAGTGGCTGCGGCGCTTCCGTACTGATCTTTACGATGAGCATCGGAAAAGTCGTGGCCGTGAATACCGTTCGTCCCGCGAGCATTTCGTAAAGCACCGCCCCGAGCGCGTAGATGTCGGTGCGGGCGTCGACTCGGCTCGCGTCCGTGATCTGCTCGGGCGCCATGTAGTAGGGCGAGCCAAGCATCGCCCCCGTTTTGGTGTCGCGGCCTGCGCCAACAAACTTCGATATTCCAAAGTCGAGAATGGTCACCGTGACGGGCTTCGACGCGAGCGGCGCAGCGGTCGTCTCGCAAGTCGCTCGGACACGGTTTGAAGAAGGCGAGCAGCTGTTCCTCCGGATGTACCTCTATGCAAGCTGCCAGACCCGAAGCTGCGGTGGCGATGAGACGTGCGATGATGGTCGATGCATCCCCAGCCGCCGAACCGGCGCGGAGTACAACTCCGACCCTGCCCCGATCACCCCACGACCCATTGACGGTGATGGCGATGGCGGAACCGAAGGCGGCACGGACTGCGATCCCAGTCGCTGCTGGACCGGATGCGACGTCGGGCCCTGCGACGAGATCACCCAGCTCGCCGCGGGGGGGGCTCACACCTGCGCACTGAGCACGGAAGGGCGGATCTATTGCTGGGGCTACAATGATGATGGCCAGATCGGAAACGGCGCGATGGGCAACTCCGCCCCGCCCACCGAGATCACCCTCCCGATGGCGGCGGACGAAATCACCGCCGGCCTGGACCACACCTGCGCGGTGCTGATGGACTCCAGCATCTTTTGCTGGGGCGACAACGGGGACGGGCAGCTCGGCAACCCGAACCTCGTGGACAACCTCAGCCCAACGATGGCGAGCGGGGTGGGGCCGGACGCTGAGATCGAAGGCATCGCCGCGGGTGGCCTTCACACCTGCTTGGTGGAGCTGATCGAGCCCAATGGTGGAATTCGCTCGTTCTCTTGCACGGGGAGCAACGAGGCTCTTCAGCTTGGACCCATGGCGACGGAGGACCGGTCGAGTTTTGGAGCCTCGGTCAACCTCGCAGACATCGAAGCGATCGCGGCCGGCGATCAACACACCTGCATCGTCATTCGAAGCCGCATCGAGTGCTGGGGAGAAAGCGATTCGGGTCGACTCGGAAACAACAGGTCCGAAGCGGGAATCGCGACTCCGACTCCGGTCCTCGGCCCGGGGGGAACCGCGATCGAGAATGCGGTCGATATTGCACTCGGAAAAACCCACACGTGCTTCATTGACGACGCCACCGAGGTCCGCTGCTTTGGCACCGGGGACAAGGGAGAACTCGGGGCGGGAACGGCAGACGCACTCGTTGCCGAGGTGGGTCCGGAGGCGACGCCAGGGACGTTCCTCGCTGGCTTTACGGAACTGAGCGCCGGCGTGCAGCAAACCTGCGGGATCCGTAACGGGGAAGTGTGGTGCTGGGGGGCAAGCAACGACGGCGCGCTCGCCCTCGGCACGGTGGTCACCGCGCAGCCGCCAACGCAGCTGGACGTTCCCGGAACGGCCACGCGGATCGCGGTCGGAGGAGGCGACGACCCGCTCGACGGGCCGAACCCGGTCACCCACGTCTGCGCCCTCGTGGATGGCCAGGTCTACTGCTGGGGAAATAGCGCCCAGGGTCAGACGGGCCGGGAAACCCCGTTGGTCGACACCCCAACTCTCGTTCCCAGTCCCTAGTACCCCCGCCCCGAAGTTCGTTCCGGGTTCTGTCGAGGAATCGGGTTCGAGGTTGGTGGGCCTGGCGACGAAGGACGGCCCAAAGGCCATTCGAGGAGAGCATCGCGGTCCGGGCTGCCGTTATCGGACCCGTGGGCCGGAAACAACCCGGAACGAATTTCGGGGCGGGGGTACTAGTCACGGTATTCTGCTATAGGCCTGAACTACGTGCTCCCGCGGAGCGGCCCCAACGCGTGTTGAGATGAGCTCTGGCCCCTCAAAG
>JBCCZL010000341.1:0-10654 GCA_039187775.1 Myxococcota bacterium | reverse complement strand
CCGCGGACCCGGAGTCCCAGTCGGGAATCGCTAGCTTGGAAAACACCGTGTCCGCTATTGGGCTCTCCAAGCCCTGCGCCGCTCGGTGCCCATACACCAGGCCCTCGAGAAGGGAATTGCTCGCTAGCCGGTTGGCGCCATGGAGCCCGCTGCAGGTCACCTCCCCAATGGCAAGAAGCCCCGCCACGCTCGTTCGACCGAACGCGTCGACCACGACACCGCCACACATGTAGTGGGCGGCGGGGACCACGGGAATAGGACCGCGGGTCATATCGATTCCCCACCGGAGGCATTCCGCATGGATGTTTGGAAAACGCTCCGTCAGGAAGTCGGCCGTCTGGGCCGACATGTCGAGGTAAACGCACTCGTGGCCCGTCCGTTTCATCTCGAAATCGATCGCCCGCGCCACCACATCGCGGGGCGCCAGGTCCTTCATCGGGTGATGGCGCTCCATAAATGCGGTCCCGTCGGCAAGCCGAAGCACCCCGCCCTCTCCCCGGAGCGCCTCGCTGATCAAGAACGTGCGGGCGTCGGGGTGGTAGAGGCAGGTCGGGTGGAACTGGAAGAACTCCATATTGGCGATCGTGGCGCCGGCCCGGTAGGCCATGGCTACGCCGTCGCCCGTCGCAACGTCCGGGTTGGACGTGTAGAGGTAGACCTTGCCGGCGCCCCCGGACGCGAGCACGGTGGCCCGCGCGAGCACGGTTTCTACGACCCCACTCTCTTCGTCCAAAATGTAGGCTCCGACCACGCGTCGCGGCCCCCCAAACCGACTCGCTTCGATCAGATCGACCGCCATGTGGTGCTGAAAGATCTCGATTCGGGGATTCTCTTCGACCGCGTCCGCAAGCGCCCGCTGGACCTCGCGGCCCGTGATGTCTCCCGCATGGATGATCCGGCGGGCGCTGTGGCCGCCTTCCTGGGTGAGGTCGAAGGTGTCGTTGCCGTGCCGGCGACTGAACTCCGCGCCAAGCTCCATGAGCGAGCGGACCCGGGCCGGACCCTCGCGAACCACCATCTCCACGACGTCCTCGTGAGACAGGCCACCACCGGTCGCCAGGGTGTCGGCGCAGTGGGCCTCAAAGGAGTCGGCAGGATCGAGGACCGCAGCGATCCCACCCTGCGCCCATGCGGTGGCCGAATCGCTGGTGGAGCGCTTGGTCGCGACCACCACCGTTCCGAGCTTGGCGGCTTCAAGAGCAAACGTCAGGCCGGCAACGCCGCTGCCGATCACCAAAAAGTCGCATTCCCGTCGCATCGTCATGAGCATACCGACTTTTGGCCCTTTCTGTTCCGCACCCGTACCATAGGGTCAGTGCGTTCCCTGCTCCCGATCCTGGTTGTGCTGCTCCTGCCGAGCGTTGCCGCGGCGGATATCTGGCGCTGCACCGAGGCGGATGGGACCGTTCACTTTACGAACGTCCGCCCGTCGGGCGCGAGCTGCCAGCTCATCGCGCGAAGCCGAGCCACCCCGCCGGATCGGTCCGCTCGAGGGGCTCCAAACCGGCGCAACGTGCGCCGGCCGCGCGACCGGTACACCCGCTACAACGCGATCATCGAAGAGGCCGCCCGGCTCTATCAGCTTCCGGAACCGTTTATTCGGGCGGTGATGAAAGTGGAGAGCGACTTCACGCCAGACGTCGTGTCCCACGCCGGGGCGATGGGACTAATGCAGCTCATGCCGCGCACCGCCGCGTCGATGGGCGTCCGCGACCCTTTCGACCCTCGCCAGAACATCATGGGGGGCTCCCGGTATCTCCGGGTCCTCGCGAACAAGTTCAATGGCGATCTCGTGCTCACCATCGCTGCCTACAACGCGGGCGAAGGTGCGGTGATTCGCCACCGCGGGGTTCCGCCTTACGCCGAGACCCGGCGCTACGTCCAGCGGGTCCTCCGGCACTACTACGGCTACCGCGCCGGCCGCTGACGAGCTCGACGGGGCGGAAACAGGAATCGTCACCCGTGCTACCCTCGGCGGTATGCGCAGCCGTGTTCTTCGTTTGCTCCACGTCAGCCCGCTCCTCCCCTGGATCCTTGGTGGAGCCGCGTTGGTCAGCGTGGCTTTGTCGATCCCCGCCCAGGCTCAGGACGCGGAGGGAGCTCCGGTAGAGGCCGAGGCGACGGCACCGCGAACGCCACCGTACCTCGTGAAGGTGGCGGAAGGCGTTCGGGCGGCGGTCGCGGGATCGCACGATGGCGCACTGGCGAAGTTCGAGGAAGCGACCCGTGAGGATCCCTCCCGACCCGAGGCCTATTATCACTCGGGCGCGGTGGAGCGGATTCGACGAAACCTGACCGAGGCGCTCCAGCACTTCCGCGACTGCATCCGGACGGCCACCGGCCGCGACGATGTGATTCATGCGCGCTGCCTTCAAGCGATCGCGGACACACTGGAGATGCAGGAAGACGGCCTGGAGCAGGCTCGGGAGGCGTGGCAGGAGTATCAGCGCTTTGCCGACGGTCACCAGATGGCTGCGGACATTGAAATGGGGCGAGCTCGCATTCAGCGCATCGATATGGTGCTCGAGCAGGAGCGCGTCTACGTGGATGTGCGTCAGCGCATCGCGGACCGGGAACGCGAAAACGCCTCCGGGAACAACCGAAACGATCGCAACAACCGACGCCGGCAAAACCGGTAGTCGCTCAATCGGGCTGGAAGATCACTTCCTGCGTCGAGTCGCCGTCGTAGAAGTGCGCCGCACGGTCAAAGGTGACCGCGCCGAAGATGTTTACCGCGACAGCAAACAGCGTGGCGACGAGAAACGTGGTCCGAAAGCGGCGTTGGCCCAGCGCCAGGAGCGCGAACAGAAGCACCATGTAGTCGAGGGAGAACCGATAGCCGAACTGGATCCAGCCACTGTTCTGGTAGCAGAGATTCAGCACCGCCACGAGGAGCGCGGAGAGCGCAATCCCGAAGAGCACCGGCCGAAACTTCTTGGGCCAGAGCACCCACAGAAGCGCCGGCGTCGTAAACCAAAGCGCAAGTCCGTGCCGGCTGATCGTCACGTAGGGAGGCAACGCGCTCAGCCACGGAAGCGAGCCCCAGTAGACCGCGAGGTTCTTGGCGAGGAAGTGATAGTTAAACAGGCCCCACTTCTCGATTCGAGCTCGCCAATAGATCTGAAGATAGGTGTGGCCGAACTCGAACGGATCATCGAAGCGAGCGTGGTTCATCCACATCATGAGCCCGCCTCCGATCAGGATCGGCGTAAAGAAGAGGGCCAGGGGAAGCGGCAGTGCCTGCCACTGCACCCCCGCGAGCCACCGAAACACCTGCCGAGGCGTTGACCACCATCCATCGGGCGTGACCGGAGCTTTCGAAGAAGCTGGCCCGCTGGACGCATTTGCGCGTGGTTCATCGGAGCCGCCTTCACCACGACCAGAGTCGCCTTTGGCATCAGAGTCGCCTTTGGCATCAGAGTCGCCTTTGGCATCAGAATCGCCTTCGGACGTCGAACCATCGTCGGCTTCCGAAGACTCGTCCGGGTTCGCCTTGGATTCCTCTGCCGCCTCCTCAGGTTCGTCGGTTTCTTCCGGCTCATCGGCTCGAAGGGTCTTCGCGGCGGTCGCGCTCGCGGCAGCCTTCGACACCCCCGCGTTCTTTCGACGGCATCGGAGGAGTTCGAACAGAAAGAACAGGGCGAGGAGCGCGGTAGTCGGCCGGGTGAGAAACGCCAGAATGAGCATGAGCCCGGCCCAGAACGGGTGGCGCGCTTCCAACGCGAAGTAGGTGTAGAGACAAAGGAGAGGCACCGCGACGACGTGGGCGGCAAACCACACCGTTCCCTGGACCGCGGTATAGAAATAGACGGTGCCGAACGCGAAGAGACCGGTCAGGAGGAGGTTCTCCCAGGGCCGTCGCCCGGAGTAGCCGAGCGCGCTCAAGCGACGAAGCAGCAAGAAGAGAAACGCCGGACCCAGCCCCGCCAAGATCGCCCAGTAGCCTCGGTCGGGTGCATCCACCCCCGCGATCGCCACAAACGGTAGTGCCACCACCGCGGGGAACGGCGGAAACGACACGTACCACTTGTAGCGCTCCGTCTGTCCCGGGAACGCAAAACGGTTCATGGGACAGGGACCCTTTTCTTCCGAGTCGTAGCAGGCCCAGTCGTTGTTGCCCGGCGGGTTGTCGCCGACGACGTGAAGCTGACCCTCGAGAAAGCTCTCCGCGAGATGGAGATAGTGATCATCCACGGACGGGGTGGAGACCCGGTCATCGGCGACGAAAAAATAGACCGTCGCCGTGATGAGAAAGATCACGGTCGGGGTCAGGGCCGGTCGAACACGGGACACGGCGGCGGACTATAGAAGAACTCTCGGCCCCTTGCCTTGGGTAGATCCGAATCCCAAGCTACCTTTGCCGGGGGCCAGAGGCCGCACCAACCTCGCCTCCCCAACATCCGACTTAGCCTCGACGGAGTTCCAATGAACCGATCGCTTCTTTCATTTTTGGCCGCCGGCGCGCTCCTTGCGGGCTGCGGAGACGACGACCCGACCGACACCCCGCCCGACGGCTCGGTGGAGGCAGGCACCGATGCGGATGCTACCGTGACGGGGGAAGGCATCGAGTCGATCTCCGCGGAGCGGGAAGAGACCTTCACCGGCTTGGATGGGACGGTCGACGCGGTCCAGGACAGCCGCGGCGTGTGGCACGTCTACGCCACCACCCTTCGAGACGCGTCCCGCGTCAATGGGTACCTCATGGCCCGCGACCGGTACGGCCAGATGGAGTTCATCAAGCGGAGCGTCACCGGTCGCCTCGCCGAAATCGCCGGCCTCCTCGACCCAGGCCTTGCCGACGACGACGAGCTCGCACTGTGGACGGGTTACGTTCGTCAGGCAGAAGCGATCCGCGAGACGCTCACCGCCGACGAGCTCGCGGTGGTGCAGGCTTATGCCGACGGGGTGAACCTCTATCTCGCGGAGGTCCGCAACGGAGGTGCGTTTCCGAACGGCACCCGGCAGGTGGTGCTTCTGAGCAACGTGCAGGACTGGACGGTCCTCGACACGCTGGCGATCGCACGATTCCAAGCGGCGGCGCTCTCCTTCACTCTGCGCGATGTTCTTCAGTCGCAGATCTTCGACGCCTGGGACGATGCCTTTCCTGCGGGTGACGCCGACACGCGGCTCGCCGCGCGAGCCAACGCGTTTCATGACCTCTATCCGTTCCAGCCGATCCGCGACGTCTACACCCGCGACGGTTTTCCGAACGTGGACAGCGACGGCGGCACGCGTGCGTTCCGACCCGGGCTTCCCAAGATCGACGGGGCATCCCCGCTGCCGAAGCTCGACGCCGCGGTGATTCGCGGGGCCGCGCAGTTTGCGGAACGCTTCGAAGCTTCGTACCGGCGCTGGATGGGTGATGAGAGCCGCGGTTCAAACCACTGGGCGGTGCACGGGGACTTTACCGAGAGCGGCAACCCGATCCTCGCCAACGACCCGCATCTGCAGCTGTCGAGCCCCCCGCTCTTTTGGATGAGCCACATCAACACGATGCGGGCGGGCGGAGACATCGATGTGCACGGCCTGGTCCTCGCGGGAACTCCGATTCCGATCCTCGGGTTCAATGAATCGATCGCATGGGGACTGACCACCCACAGCTTCGACGTCACCGACACCTACCTCGAGCAGATCACGCCAGGCGAAAACGGCGCGCCCGACACCGTGCTCTATAACGGCGCACAGGTGGAGATTCAGACGATCACGTACAGCATCCCCATCCAGGGCGGCGACCCGCGCGAGGTGGTGGTGGAGTTTGTTCCGCACCACGGACCGATCATCCCGGACAGCCGGACTCCGACCCAGGCGATCAGCGTCAAGTGGACCGGGGAAACCGCGAGCAACGAGCTCGGAGCCTTCCGGGACCTTATGACTGCGCGGAACGTCGAGGACGCCCGCGACGCATTTCAGAAGTTCCGGGTCGGCGGCCAGAACCTTATGGTCATTGATGCGGATGACATCTACTGGACGACCGAGGTGGCGCTTCCGATTCGCGACCCGCGAGCGCTCACCTACGACCCGGCGAACCCCGACTTCGCGACGCCGCCGCTCGCTCCCACGTTCGTGCTCCCGGGAACCGGCGAATACGAGTGGACCGGCGAGCTGAGCGACCAGTTCCTGCCCCACGACCTGAACCCGACGAACGGCTACATTGCCACCGCCAACAACGACGGCGTGGGCACGACGAGCGACGGCAACCCCTTCAACGACCCGCACTACATCGGTGGGTTCTTCACCGACGGGCACCGGATCGCGCGGATTCGCGAGCGACTCGACGAGATCGTGCCGGGCGGCGCGGTGACCGTCGAAAACATGCAGGAGATTCAGGGCGACGCGCAGTCGCCGATGGGCCGACTCGCTTCGGCCGCGATCGTCGCCGAGCTCGACCGGGCCATTGCGGAGGCGGCCGCCCCCGGCACTCACACCGACCTCGAGGCCCAGGTGGCGGCCCTCGGCGCCGCCACGATGACCAAGATCGAAAACATGCGGGACCGGCTCCAGGCCTGGACGTCCTTCGACACGCCGGCGGCGGTCGAAGGCAATCCGAGCGCGCAGGAGATCGCCGACAGCGTGGCCACGTCGATCTTCAATGCCTCGATGGGTCGCATCGGACGGCGCACGTTCGACGACGAAGCGGTGGCGATTCGCGCGGCGAGTCCCGCACTCGAGCCAATCCCGGAAGGAAACCGGGACGGCTCGCTGCTGCCTCGGAGTGGAGTCATTCTTCGAATGCTCAACGACCCGAGCAGCCTCGCGACGTACGACGCGACGATCATGGACTCGGTGCTCTGGGACGACCTCCGCACCGCCGAGGTGGAGACTCGCGGCAACATCATCCTCGCCGCGGTGGCCGACGCGCTCACCTACCTCGAAGCGGAACTCGGCACCGATCCCGAGCAGTGGCGCTGGGGGCAGCTCCACACCCTTCGACTGGTCAGCACCGTGCCTCAGATTGGGACCGACTTCCTAACGGTTCCCAATCCGACCCAGCCCGGCTTTCCTCGGCACGGCGATAACTTCGTCGTCGATGCCTCCCACTACGGCCTCCACGACACCACGAGCTTCAACTACGGAAGTGGGCCGGTGCAGCGGCTCGTGGTTGAAATGACGCCGGACGGCCCGCGCGCGTTCAACGCCCTGCCTGGCGGCCAGTCGATGGACCCCGAGTCCACGCATCAGCGGGACGAGATCGAGCTCTGGCGGCAAAATGACGCCCCCGCGGTCTACTTCACCGAGGATGACGTGGTCACCAACGCCGAGCGACGATTCCGCTTCACCCCTTGAAATCGGCTCGACCGCGCTCCAAAACCACACCCAGGACCAGAGTCTGGCGCTCTTCGCATGAAACGAAGGGACGAAGAGCGCCGCAAACCCGAGAGGGGAACCCATGAGCTCGGAAGCGATCGAGAAAGCCCTCGAAGCCGTCGTCGACCCCACCTTTGATAAACCCATGGCCTCGATCGGCACCCTTTCGTCGATCGAAGTGCGGGGCGACCGGGTATCGATGAAGGTGCGGCTGAGCTCCCCCTCCGATACGGTGCGCCAGGAGGTCGAAGGTCGGATTCGCGCGGCCCTCGAAGGGCACTCCGTGACTCCGGAGATCGACTGGACGGTGCAGGTGCCAACCCGCGAGGTGATGGGGGACGACCCGATGCCCGGGGTCCGCAATGTCGTACTCGTCATGAGCGGCAAAGGCGGAGTGGGAAAAAGCACGGTCGCGGTGAACCTCACGCTCGCGCTCAAGCGAATGGGGTCGCGGGTCGGCCTCCTCGACGCCGACATCTACGGGCCCTCGATTCCGACGATGATGGGAATTTCAGGGCACCCTGGCTCGGACGACGGGAAGAAGATTCGCCCCCTCGAGCGCTTCGGGGTGAAACTCATGAGCATCGGATTCCTCATGGAGGATCCCAAAGCCGCCATCGTGTGGCGCGGACCGATGCTTCACGGCGCGCTCAACCAGTTCATGACCGACGTGGCCTGGGGTGACCTCGACTACCTGGTGGTGGACCTCCCGCCAGGAACCGGAGACGTCGCGCTCACCCTCGGCCAAAAGATGAAGATCACCGGCGCGGTCATGGTGACGACTCCCCAGGAAGTCGCGCTTCAGGACGTCTACAAGGGCGTCAACATGTGCAAGCGGCTCAACATCCCACTCACCGGGATCGTGGAGAACATGAGCTACTTCATCGACACCGCGGGCGTCCGCCACGAACTCTTCGGGAGCGGCGGCGGTGCGAAGGTCGCGGAGTTCGCGAAGGCTCCGCTCCTTGCGCAGGTCCCGATGGAGACCGCCGTGCGCGAATGGGGGGACGAAGGCACTCCGATCGTTCAAGCGGCCCCCGGCAGTCTCGCCGCAAAGGCGTTTAGCAGCCTCGCCGACGAGCTGGCAACCCGCATCGCGGTAGGCCATTTCGAACGCACCGGAGGCGAACAGGCGCCGTCGGCCAGCGGCCCCAAGCGCCTCCGCATCCTCCGCTAACGCCGGCAGTTCGGAACCTTGAACGACAGGTTCCGGCGAGGCCCACGTCGATTGACCCTGGTTCCATCACCGCCGCGGCCCTCGCTTTTGCAGAGTCGCATGTCTCGCGCATTGGTTCGCGAACGAACTCAACGACTACGGGGCGGCGTGGGCCTGGCCCAAGTTGGGGCGGGCGACGATCACCGAACATGGCGCGTGTCGAACGATTCGCTCCGCGACGCTCCCGAGGAGTACCCGGCCGAAGCCGGTTCGGCCATGGGTTCCGACGACGATCCAATCGACGCCGTGGTTCGCCGCGTAATCACAGACCCGGCTTGCCGCGTTGGAGCCGCGAACCGTCGCGAGTTCGACGTTCGGGCACGACGCGAGATACTTCTTTCGCGTCGCGATTAGACCAGAGCGGACCGCCTCGGAGAGCTCCTTCGCCAGAGTTCGCGTCACCGCCTGAGGGCTCGGGATCGCGAGGGGAGGAACAAACGGCTCCGGGTCGAAGCTGTGGATGAGTGTCACTCGAGCACCCAGCATCGTCGCGAACTCCGCACCAACTTCGGCAGCGATCACCGAATTCTCGGAGAGGTCGGTCGCGACGAGCACGTGGGGGGCGATTCGTGGTTCTTTGGCAACCCGCTCTGGCGCGCCCTCGGCCTCCGCCTCGGTTTGGTCGATCTCCGCCACCGCCTCTGCCAGCCATGCGGGCTCCATCCCTTGGGTTGCGCCCACAAGGTCGCCATCGGTCCTCATCCCTTCCATCATATTCTCCTTCCTAGGTTGTCGTCTGGCCTCCGCTAGGCCAACACCGCCGCGCCGGTTGTTGCTTGCGCATGACCCGCCGCGGCCCAGGCCAGTTGGGGAACGAAGATCGCCTCGTCGAGCGTGACGCGCCCTTTGGCGCGAAGGCCAATCACGTTCGAAGGAAGATCCCGGAGAGACTCAAGCATCGGCTCACTCCTGTCAGGGCCCGCGCAAAGACTTGACGACGATGTCGTCTTATCGAAGTGCACGTGGGATGCCATCGGACCAACGCACGATCCTTGGTTCATTTCTCGCAATCACTGCGCGCGCTCCGAACAAACGGCGAAGTCCTTGCGCGAAGGTGGACTCGCGCGAGCCACGATCATGGCATCGACGTCTGGCACGCGAGTTGCCCATCCGAGAGGAATCTGCTCTTGGGTAGAAGCAAGGATGTCTGCCGCCACAAGTCGCCTCCTGGTCGTTGATGAAGACCAGACTGGAGGAACCGCTCTCGCCGCGCTCCTGCGCGAGGAGGGCTATCGCGTTTGGACCGCGGACGACCCCCAGCGCGCGATCGACGCGGTTCGCGAGTTCGCGCCCGACCTCGTGCTCGCGGCGGTTCGGGTAACCCGGGGGGTTGGCGTCGACTTTCTCCACTGGCTGCACACCCATCGCCCCGACATCCAGCTTCTCTTGCTCGTGGTGTCGACTTCGACCAGCGGGGTTCAACGGTTGCAGCAGCTGCTTGGCGCGAGCGATCACCTCCGGAAGCCCATCGACGTCGGTGACGCAGTGGCCCGGGTCGAGGCGGCGCTGTCGAATTCAAGCATCGCGGCCGACGTCACCTCATCCCACGGCTGATCGACCTCGCCGGTCACTTCATCCTGACTAGGCCTTTCGCGCCCTACGAACTACGCGGGCGGCGCTTCGGGAACCACGCTCGGGGGACGAAGTGGCAGAGTGATCGTGAACTTCGTGCCCGTACCCAGCTTCGACGAGTAGCGGATCGTACCGCCATGCAGCTCGACGATCTGCCGAACGACGGGCAAGCCGAGACCGGTCCCATCTCCTTTGGTCGTCATAAACGGCTGAAAGATATCCACGTCGTCCGCGATCCCCGCACCCGTGTCGGAGACCGAGATGGCCACCGTGTCGACCTCGGCCACCACTTCGAAGTTCAACCGACCTCCGTCGGGCATCGCTTCGACCGCGTTCTTTCCAAGGTTGATCAGCACCTGCTTGAGCTTGTCCCGATTGGCATGCACCTCCGGCAAGGTTTCGGGAAGCGAGAGCACTACGTCGACCGCCTTTCCGGCGGTCGGAATGAGCTCTTTGTCGACCGTCTCGCGAAACAGCTCCCGTAGATCGAGGGCTTCGCATTCCAGCTTGGTCTCTTTGCCGAACTGCCGAAACTCGCCGAGAAGCCGGGTTAACCGGCGG
>JBCCZL010000340.1:0-10667 GCA_039187775.1 Myxococcota bacterium | reverse complement strand
ATTGTCCCATCCATCGACACGGGTCGGGTCGAGTACACCACCGCCGGCCACAGCACGACCGCCATCCCCACCGCGCTCAGAGCGTAGGCCACCGCAGGGCGCTTGCGGTCCGAAAAAGCATAGGTCGCAAAACCCACGAGCCAGACGAGCAGCGCACAGATGAGCTGCGAGTAGAACGTCCAGTGAATGTGCTCGATCGCGCGTCGCGAGCGGCGGACCTCGACGCGCTCGCCGGTCCCCGTCTCGAGTTCGAGATCCCGACCTTCCAACACCCGGGTCAATGCGGTTTGGCGATCGAAGAAGCGGTTGGTCTCCTCCCACGTGGGGATGACGTCCGGTTCGTCGATCAGGTCGACCGCCTCGAACCGATGAGACCCGGTGCTCGAGTGAATCCCCACCACCGCGGTGGGCTCCCGGCCGTCGAGGCCTTGGGCAAACACCTGGGTTCCGTCGGTCGTGAGCTGCACATCGAGGGCGGGCAGCAGAAATGCCCCGAGCACCGTCCCCGCGGTCACCAATACGCCGCTCACCCCGGCGAGCCGCACGATATTGGTTGCACTGGCGGTCCTCGAAGCGTTCATGACGGCCCACGGGCTTCCCGGGCCGGAAAAGGAGCGAACCGGCCCGGATCCCTTCCTCTCGACGGTAACTAGACCACCGCAATCTGTCCCATCCCCCGAATGGGGGATCGTTTTAGCGGAGCTGCCGGGCCTCGTCGGCCAGGCTGGGGTCGGCGGCGACCGCCGCCTGGGCGGCCTCCCGTGCTTCTCGTCCTCTTCGGAGCGCCGAGAGCGCCCGCGCTCGCCCAAGATGAACCCGGCCTGGCGCCTCGGGCCGAGTCAGGAGCGCGACGTCGAACTCTTCGAGCGCCTCCGCGGCTTGGTTGTTTTGGAGGTACGCTTCGCCAAGGAGTCGGTGGAGGGTCGGGTTTTCCGGATCGATAAAGAGCGCACTCTCGCCGCGGGTCCGCACATCGTTCCACTGCTCCCGCTCGGCGAGCGCCTCGATGAGCCCGATCCACGTGGCCCGGGAATGCTGGTCGAGGTCCGCCAGTCGCGTCATCGCGCGCAAGCGAAGGTCGGCATCGTTGTTCTCGCTCGCCATCGCCATGAGCCCCTGCCAGGCCTCGGCGCGTTCATCGTCGAGCGCGATCGCGGCCTCGAGCTCGCGGCGAGCCCCCGTCGCATCGCGCCGACCGATCGCCGCCCGCGCGAGGAGAAGCCGAATATCGTAGCCGTCCTTGCCACCGGCAAGGATCGCCCGAAGGTGCCGCTCCGCCTCTTCGCCCTGACCCGCCAGCTGCGCAAGAATGAACCGTGCAAGCGGGTGGCTTTCACGCTGAGCGATCACCGCCTCCGCGGTTCGCTTCGCCTCCTCCGCTTCGCCGTTCACCATCAACGACGCGGCGAGCGCAGCTTGGTTGTCGGGGGAGCTCTCGCGTTGGGCGGCCGCCCTCACCGCATCCAGATCGCGGAATCGACCGAGGTTAAAGGACAGCTGGTTATCCCGGGCCGCAAGCCGGCGTCGGGTTTGGGCACGAAAGTCGGCGTCGAGCTGATCGATGTCGAGGCCGAGAACCTCTTGAACGATCTCCGGTGAGGACTTTCCGTCGGCCCAGCCCCGCATCATATCCACCACCTTCTCGAACCCGAAGCGCTCGACGATGTACTTCACCACCATCGAGCTCGCGTAATAGGCGACCATCATGTCTTCCGCGCTCCGCGCATGGGTGAACGCCCGATTGAGGTGCCGAAGGCGGGGCAAGGTCCCGTGAACCAGCGCCGCGTGCAGCCGATGGTCCTCCTCGCGGCGCCATTCGGGACGCGCGATGATCGTCTCGTACTCCGCAAGACCCTCGGTAAACCAGCGGGGCACGTGATTGGCGGAGAGCTGGATGTGGAATACGTGAGCAAGTTCGTGCCAGGTGATCTGCCCCCAGTTGAACGGCCCGCCCCGCGGTGAAAGCGCAGTGACCACCTTGCCGAAGCACACTCCCTGAACGCCGAGGTTCGGAAGACCGGTGGTACGCACGGAAAAGTGCTGCTGCTCGCTAAAGAGCTCGATGCGAAGGGGCCCCTCGGGCTCGAAGCCGTAGCGCCGCTTCATGCTCTCGTAGGCCTGCTGCAAGGTGGGCGGAATGTAGCGCTCGAGCACCGGCCGCTCTTCTCGATGCATCCGAAACGTAAACGGCGCTGCCTCGAAGGTCTCGTACTGGGTCTGAATGATGTCGTCGTAGAGGTTCAACGTGTTGAACACGTGTACGTTGTAACGGTCACGGTCCCACGCCATCCGGAGCGACTGGAGGCCCGCCTCCTCGTCTCCCATGCGAAGGAGATTGAGTCCGAGGGTCGCGTGAGCAAATGCGTCGTTTGGGTCGAGGCTCACCGCTTCGCGGGCCATCGCCACGATCTCGGGATAGCGATGCTCCCAGTCCGCGTATTCGCCGATGATGGTGTACATCCGACTGAAACGC
Source organism: Myxococcota bacterium (assembly GCA_039187775.1). Taxonomy (GTDB): domain Bacteria; phylum Myxococcota_A; class Polyangia; order Polyangiales; family JBCCZL01; genus JBCCZL01. The sequence goes on along the minus strand of JBCCZL010000340.1, from coordinate 8,194 downwards.
CGGTTTCGGTCGAACACCGCGGCCTTCGCCGCCTCGAACCCCGCTTCGTCGTCATCAAGGAACCGCACCGCAGCGCGCACGCTCAGCGTCTCGAGGTCGTTGGGATTCACCTGAAGCGCGCGGTTCAGGTGCTCGTCTGCCGCCGCAAGGTCCATGTCGCGAAGATCCATCCCGGCGAGGTTGACGTGAGCCGTCACGAGGTTTGGGTTGATTTCGAGGGCCCGCTCCGAATAGGCATTTGCTGCGGAGAAGTCGAAGGACTGTTCGATCTTGATCCGCGCCATGAGCGCATGGGCTCGCGCAGACTCGGGATTGATTTCAAACGCCGCGAGGACACTCTCTTCGGCGTGGCCCGCGTCGTACTTTTCGAGGAACATCTCGGCCCAGTCGAGCTGCGTTTCCACCCGATTGCCGTCGGCGCGATTCGATTCTTGAAACGCGTCGTTGGCGTCGCGGAAGCTCCCAAGCGCTCGGGCGGCGCGCCCGACGTACGCGAGCCCTTCGGCGTCGGTTCGGTCGATGGTCTCGTCGTTGTAGGCCGTGATCAATCGAAAAAGCCAAGGCCGCGCCTCCGCCGAGCGGCCTCGCTGCACCAACAGTTCGCCGAGGACCAGCTGCGCGCGGAACGCGCCCGCCTCCCCCGCAACTCCGCTCAGGGTCTGTTCCGCTTCGTCGAGAAGACCGCGGGCAAGCTGGGCTTCGCCCTGAAGCGTCTTGCCGGCGATGCGGGTGGCATCGTTTTGCGACGCTTCTTCGCCGAGGCGCGCCGCATCGTCGTACCGCCCACGGGCCAGGTGGATGCGACCAAGGGCAAGCTTGGCCTCCGCCGAGCTTTGCGCCTCGAGATAGGTGGCGGCTGCCTCGTAGAATCCCCGGTTCGCCGCTGCGACCGCCTCATCGACCGTGCCGACGGCCGGTGAGGTACCGGTTTGGCGTGGCGGTGCGTCGTCGGGTGCACCAGCGGTGGGAACCGCGACGGGGAGATCATCGATACTTCCCGTCTCCCAGGTCTGCTCCGGTTGGGGGGTCTCCTCTCGGGTCTGCGACGTACCGCCACCACACCCGCAGCCCATGAGAAACGCGGCGAGGAGAACGAGGGAGCACGCCGGCACGCGAAAGGGGGGAATGGGGGGAATCGTCGACATCAGTTCCTCTTAACAAAGGCTACCGCGTTTGCCCTCCGCAGGAACGTGTGGAGGGTCCAAGGCTTCGAACCCGGGGAATCCAAGATATTTGGGGCCTACCCACGAACTCCGGGAGGGGGCACCGCACCTCCGCGGTGCATAGTACGTTTGGGGCCGCGGGAAGCATTCCTCCCGCGATCCGGATAGACGCCGGCCAACGCCGTGCTTATGGTGCCGGAATGGCAGGCACAGCGCGGGCGTACGAATCCTACGAGGGCTTTCTCCGGGACGCGATCAAGACCTACTGGGAGTCCAACCGGGGCAAAAGAATCAACTTTTTGGCTCTCCTGTTCGCCAGCCAGCAGGCGTGGGGTGCCGCCTGGGATCGGGCGCTCACCCCAGGAACCGGCAAGAAAGTCCTCATGGGCGCAGGGGGCGCCGCGGCGGTGGCCCTCGTTCTTCGGGCGGTGCTCGGCGGACCGATCGGACTCCTTCTCACCGCGGGTTCCCTCGCCTCGCTGGTTGCGCTCTATGTCCGGAACCACAGCAAGGTGATGGCCCGCGTCAAAGGGTACCGGGAGCTCATTGGTGAATACGAGCCCAAGTACACCAAGATCATCGGGGGCGAAGGAGACAGCGAGCAGCGAGAGCTCATGGTCGATGGACTGATGAGCCGCTTCCTCGACGACCTCGACGCCTACACCCCGGAAGACGGCGAGGGCTGGGACGAAGACGAGGAAGACGACGAGCGCGAATCCTTGAGCGCGTTCGAACGACACGTGGAAAGAAAACAGAGCGAAGAGAAGCAGGCCGAAGAGAAGTCGGCCGGAGAGAAGTCGGCCGGAGAGAACGAGCAATAACGACTCGGCCTCCCTAGTCCACCGGACCGAGTTTGGGATCCGGCGGCGCATCCTTGGTTGGTCGATTGCGAACTGGTCGCACCACGAATGGTCGCTCTTCGCGCTCTTTCATCCGCGCAAGCTCTGCGGCGTGCCGTGCGAGGGCGAGGAATCGCTCTTGCGAGCGGATCGGGGGAGCCCCCGGCTCGCGCGGGGGGCGCCGGTACGATCCGTCGGCGTCCAGAATGCTCGCCTTTTGATCGTCGTCGAGGCAGGTCTGGAGGACCTCGTCGAGCACTCGGCTCTTGAGATGCTCGGCCTCGATGGGAAACATCACTTCGACTCGGCGGTGAAAGTTCCGCGGCATCCAGTCGGCGCTCGATGCGTAGAGCTCGCGGGCGCCTCCCGCCTCAAAGAAGAAGAGCCGGCTGTGTTCGAGAAAGCGGTCGACGATGCTCCGGACCCGAATGCGCTCGCTCACTTCCGGAAGCCCCGGCCGAAGGCAGCAAATGCCGCGTACCACCAAGTCGATCTCCACCCCGGCCTGCGACGCCCGATAGAGCGCGCGGATCACATCGGGGTCCACCAGCGAGTTCATCTTCGCGATGATACGTGCCGGCCGACCCGCCCGAGCAAACGTCGCTTCGCGCTCGACCATGGCAAGCACTCGCTCATGAAGGCCGAGCGGCGCCACGATGAGCTTTCGCCAGCTCTCAGGAGCCGTGCAAGATGTCAGGAGGTTAAACAGCGAAGTCGCATCGGTGGCGATATCTTCGCTCGCGGTGAAATAGCTGATGTCGGTGTAGAGCCGCGCAGTCGTCGGATTGTAATTGCCGGTCCCGAGATGCACATAGCGCCGAAGCCGGTCGCCCTCTCGACGCACCACCAACGATGTCTTGCAGTGGGTCTTCAGTCCAAGGAGCCCGTAGACCACGTGGACTCCCGCATCCTCGAGGCGTCGCGCCCATTGAATATTGTTCTCTTCGTCAAAGCGCGCCTTGATCTCCACGAGCGCGGCCACCTGTTTGCCGTTCTCCGCCGCCCGCACGAGCGACTTCACCACCGGGCTGTCGCCGCTCGTTCGATACAGCGTCTGCTTGATCGCGAGGACCTGCGGATCCTCGGCTGCCGACTCCACGAACTGCACCACCGGATCAAAGGACTCGTACGGGTGGTGGAGCAGGAGGTCGTGGTTCCGAATCACCGAGAAGATGTCTTCGGCCCCAGGAAGCGGGGGAAGCACCACCGGGGTAAACGCGGCGTCGCGGAGCCGACTTCGATCTTCGATCGGTTTTCCCATCGCGGTGAGCGCGGGAAGGTTGAGCGGACCATCGATGTGATAGACGAACTGCCGATCCACTTTGAGCGAACGCTCGAGCAGGTCGACCGCGGCGCCATCCGCATCGGCGGCGACGGAAAGACGCACTGCGCGACCTTTATCGCGACGACGAATCTCCTCGTGCACCGTCTCGAGCAGGTCCTCGGCCTCCTCCTCATCGACATCGAGGTCGGAGTTGCGAAGGATGCGAAACGGCCACGCGCCGAGCACCGAAAACCCGGGGAATAGCTCTCCAAGATGCGCGGCGATCACATCCTCGAGGAGCATGAAGTCGGCACCGCCGGGCTTGTTGCCGATCCGAACAAGGCGCGGCACCACGCGGGGCACCTGCACCACGGCGAACGCGCTGGTCGAGTCGTAACCCGAGCCGCTCAGGATCGCGACGAGGTTGAGCGACTTGTTCCGGACATGAGGAAACGGATGCCCAGGGTCGATTGCGAGCGGGGTGAGAATCGGGAGCACCTGGGTCGTGAAGTAGTTTCGAAGGGCGCTCCGGTCCTCCACCGAGAGCTGCTCTAGACTGACGAGACGCACGCCCTCTTGCGCGAGCTCCGGAAGAATCTGCTCGCGAACCACAGTGTAGAGGTCGTCGACCATCCGTCGGGTGCGGACTGCGATCGCCGCGATCTGCTCCTGCGGCGACATTCCGTCGGCCGGGACCTTCTGGATGTTGTCCGCGACCTGCTCCACGAGCCCGGCGAGACGAACCATGAAGAACTCATCGAGGTTCGAGGTGGTGATCGCGGCGAACTTCAGACGCTCGAGGAGCGGGACCGTCGGATCCACCGCTTCGTTGAGCACTCGCTGGTTAAACTCGAGCCAGGAAAGCTCGCGATTGATCAGGAGCTCCGGCTGCGTGAGATCGATCGGGGGGAGGGGCTCTACCGGCGCCTCGCGCACGGGCGGCGAGCTATCGACAAACAGACTCGGGGCCTCGGTGCCGGGGGGCGGCGGAATGGTTTTGGACCGCGGAATGGAGGGAAGCGGCGCGCGAAGGTCCGCCAGCGGTTCGGCGTCCGCCAGGGTCTCCGCACTACGGGTCTCCGCACTACGGGTCTCCGCACTACGGGCCTCTGGACTTGACGCGCCCTCGGACCGAGCCCCTGAGGGGAGTTCGGCGGGGTTGTGACTCGCCTTGTGCGCGGGTCCCGCCGGGCCCTCGGTGGCGCCAGGTTCCCTCGACGACGGCTCGGGCTTGGAACCCGCGGGCTCCGCCTCCGCATCGGGGGCCGAGGTTTCCTGCGGAGTTCCGGTGCCTTCACTCATAAGGGCCGGATCGTCTCTCGGCAGGAGAGAACCGGTCAAGCCTTCCATTGGGCGGGCCATTGACCAGGGGATCGGGATCGCAATGGCTCGACCAATACCCCGACCCTCGGCTGAGCGCGCACGCCCCGCCCCGATCGTTTGCAAGCCCTCACCGCCCCCGAACAGGGTCAGAGGCGGTGCTTGGCTTTGATCTCGATGTAGCGATTGACCGCGGCGACCGACAGCTGGCCTGCATCCGCCTCGACAAGCTGCACTGCGTTCTTCTGAAGCGCAGCTTTCGTTCGCTCGCGTTCAGCCAAAATGTCCGCTGCGGCGGCTCGTTCATACACGTCCATCGCTCGACTGACCGGACGGGTCGAGAGCTCCCGGGCCACCGGGTCCCGCATGGTCACGCAAAGCGGTAGATGCTTGCGTCGAAGAATCGCGAGATGGTCAGCCAGCGGCGCCGCGTGCGTCTCGTCGAGCAGGTCGCTGAACAGTACGAGGAGCGCCCGGCGCGGCACCCGAAGCCGGACAAACTCCACAAAGCGACGAAAATCGACGTAGGTCATCTCGGCCTGCACCGAAAATAGCGCCTCGAGGATCTTACGGTACTGGCCCGGTCCCCGCCCCGGCGCCACAAAGCTCCGCACCACATCCGAAAACACCACGAGGCCAACCCGGTCCCCCTGACGAAGGGCCACGAACGCCAAAAGGAGCGCCGCGTTGATCGCGTGGTCGACTTTCGCGATGTCGTCGAGGCGGGTCGCCATCGTGCGCCCTGCATCCACCGCGATCAGAATCTGTTGGCTCCGTTCCTGTTGGTAGACCCGAGTGATCGGACGCTTTCGTTTCGCGGTCGACTTCCAGTCCACGTCTTTGTACGAGTCGCCGCTGACGTACTCGCGCAGCTGTTCGAACTCACCGCCTCCGCCGACCATGCGCACCGACCGGAATCCGGCATGCCTAAGGTCGCCGAGCCGCGCCGCCATCTCGTAGCGTTTGGGCCCGAGCACATTGGGATAGACCTTCGCTTCGGCTCGCGCGGCCACCGTCACGATCGACGCACCGAGACCGGCGAAACCATCGAGGCGAAGATGGAGATCGCCAAACTCAAATCGGCCGCGCTGTGGGGGCTTCACCTCATAGGCCAGCTTCTTCCGCGCAAAGGGCCGTAGCTCGGTCCGGAGCTCTGCGGGATCGGCCTCCCACCCGGCGGGGAGCTCATCGCGAAGCAACACCTTGATGGCACGCGACGATGGATTGTGAAGCTGCACCGTGATCGTGTTCGGAATCCCCACCACGAGGCGCGCGTCCATGGAGCGAACCGCGGTGGGCACCGAGCGTCGGAGCCGTCGCGCCTCGAGCGCGCCCCCGACGAGCAGCGCCGCGTCGTAGCTCAGGGTCGCAAGAAGACCGAGACCGCTGCCGCCATCGAGGAGCGCCACCGGCGTCCCCGCAAGGGCGAGGGGGGCCAGGCGCGGTCCGGCGCTGAACTTGTGTTGGATGACCGAAGGGGTCGAGATCGACGGCTCGTCTTCTTTCACTTTGGCTCGCTCCGCCACCGGCTCCGCTCCTATCGAGGCACATCTACGGTGGTCGAGACCCGATCGATCACCGCTTCGGCCCCCATGCCGTCGAGCTCGACCTCGGGCGCGAGCACCAGCCGATGGCACACCACCGGGTGAAGGGCGCGCACCACGTCGTCCGGAGTGACGAACGCCCGCCCGTCGAGCGCAGCGATCCAGCGTGCCGCGGTCAGAAGGTGGATCGCCGCGCGCGGTCCGGCTCCGAGAAGGATCATCGGGGTCGTCCGGGTGGCCCGAATGAGGTCACGGACATAGCGCCGGACCGCCTCGTCGACTCGAACCGAGGCGCCGGTTGCCCGGACCTGGTGGAGCCGCTCGCGGTCGATCACCGGCACAATCTGATCGAGCTGCGCATCGACATTGCCGAGTCCTTGCGCCTGCTCGAGGATTCGGTCTTCTTCCTCCGCGCTCGGGTACCCTACGCGGATCTTCAGAAGGAATCGGTCGAGCTGGGCTTCGGGGAGCGGATAGGTTCCTTCCTGCTCGACCGGGTTCTGCGTCGCGAAGACGGTGAAGTCCGAACTCAAGATATGAGCTTCGCCATCGATGCTCACTCGCCGTTCCTGCATCGCTTCGAGCAGGGCGCTTTGAGTCTTGGCGGGCGCCCGATTGATCTCATCAGCCAGGAGAAGCTCCGAGAAGATCGGTCCTTTGGTCAGACGAAACGCGCCCTGCTTCAGGTCGAAGACGTTGGTTCCGAGAATATCGCTCGGCATCAGATCCGGAGTGAACTGAATCCGACCAAACTCGAGCCCAACGGCGCGAGCGAGGGCGCGGACCATCAGGGTCTTGGCGGTTCCCGGAACCCCCTCGAGCAGGGCATGGCCCTGCGCGAGCAGCGAAATCAATAGGCCCTGAAGGGCGTCATCCTGGCCCACGATGACCTTGCGGACTTCTCGAAGGGCATCTTCCCGGAGACTGCGAAGGGGAAGGGTGGGCGTCGCCGATGCGTTGGGCTGCGGCGTCCCCGGTTCGCTCCCGTCCATGCTCATGCGTCCTTTCCTGTAGCGGCCGCCTCGCGGCTCCTATACTGCGTCGCCTCACGGCTCCTATACTGCGTCGCCTCACGGCTCCTATACTGCGTCGCCTCACGGCGTAGATCGTCGATCTGCTGCATCGCTACCACGAGCTGTCGGTCTCCGACCTCCGCGGCCCCGCCCTCGATGCGGGCGATGAAGCGTACGGCAGCCGCTTCCTTGGCTCGACCCCGTTCTTCAAGACGGCGAGCGGTCGCCGCCGCGGTTCCCGGTTCGAGGCGATGGTGGCGAGCGATCAAACCGACCGCATGGCGGGCGACTCGAACGACCGCCCCTGCAGGATCCCGGGCCTTGCTGTAGAGGTGACCGGTGGCTTGAACGTAATCCGCGGTTCCGCCGGGCGTAGGCGGCTCCGACGTCCGCGGGCGACCGACCCGGGTCGACGACCTCCAGAGAAAGAACACGAGCACCAGGAGAAGCTGGAGCATAAGGCTCGTCGCCCCGAGCTTGCGGAAATACTGCGTCATCGATTGGCGCTCTCCGACACCAAGGTGGTACTCGTCGAACAACACGGCGCGGTCTTCCCCGAATGCGGCGAGGAGGCGCGCGAACAGCACGCCGCCATCCGAGCTCTCAATATCCCGATTCTGAAAGGGACTTGCCGACGCAAGGACCACGACAAGCCCCTCTCCGCGGCGCACGACTACGCCGAGCGGCGCGTCTACTCCGTGAAGGAAGGTCCAGCGTTCGGGCTCGACCTTGGGAGCGTCCGGGTGATCGAAGATCCGCCCAGGATCACGAAACGGGATCGGCTCGAGTCCGAGGGCGGGCGGCGCCACCGGGCTCGCCCACTCGGGCGGAAGAAGTTCTTCGGAGGTGAGAAACTCGCGAAGCTCGCCAAGCTCTTCGTCGCTGAGCCCCTGGCGCGCTTCCTATGCCTGCATTTGCCATCATACTCATTTCTTGAGTAGGGGCAAAAGAAAAGGGGTTGGCATTTACGTGGATAAAGAAGCAAAGAAATAGTAATGAAAGCAGTAAGCTTTTCTTTTGGTTAAACAGCGTAAACATTTTAATCATAAGT
>JBCCZL010000339.1:0-10701 GCA_039187775.1 Myxococcota bacterium | reverse complement strand
GCAAGGCCCTTATCCGTTGATCCTATCCCGTTGATATTGGCTGAGGAGGATTGGCACCTTCTAAGCAAAGGGGCGCGGCAGCGGGCACTCTTGCTCAACGGCGTGCTAGCCGACCTCTAGCCTGGTCCGCACCATCGGCGATCCGTTCGTTCGACTCCGAGAGGATCCAGTCCGCATCCTCCGGGCGATCAAGTTCAGTGCCCGCCTCGACTTTGGCGTGGAGCCATTCCTCTACGACGCCATGGTGAAGCACCGCACCGATCTCGAACGCTCGGCTCGACCGCGGGTCCTCGAGGAGATCCTCCGACTTCTTCGTGGCGGCGCGGCCCATCGAAGCACCTACCTGATGTGGGATACGGGGGTGCTCGCGGTCATCTTGCCCGAGCTCGCGAGTTACCTCGACGATGACGCGGTCGACGCCGAACTGGTATGGAAGCGGCTTTCGGTGATCGACCGACTGAAACAAGATGGCGACCTTCCCGGGGACGCGGTCCTCGTCGCTTCGCTGCTCTGGGAGCCGCTCGCGGAGTGGCTCGAGGGCGCGCGCGATGCATCGATCGCGTTCGAAGAGTTCTTCGACGACATCAGCGTACGGCTCGCGGTGCCCCGCCGTCTCAAGGATCGCATCCGTTCGATCACGATCGCGCAGCGACGCCTCCGAAGCGGCAAGCTCGGCGCCCTGCCCCGGCGGGACTTTTTTCCCGATGCCGCCGCACTCTTCGCGATCGACCAGGAAGCCCGCGGTGAACCGATCCCTCGCTGGGTCAACGAACCCACCGCCGCTGGCCTCGAAGCTCCAAGCGCGTCCCGATCGCGCCGACGTCGTCGCCGGCGCCGCCGCTGATGACCGCCTCTCCCGCGCAATGTGCAATCGCCGCCGCACCGGGACGAGCATGGGGAAGTCTCCTCCTCGTCCTCGGAGTGCTCGGCTGTCAGGTGGAGCCCACGCCGCGAACCTTGGTCGCAGACGTCCTCGGCGACCGACCGATCCAGAGCTGGCCTCGACGCGCCCTTCTCGGGCCGGTGATCGAAGCGCTGGGCATCGGCGAGCTTCATCACGATCGCCGCCTCGATGGAGCCGGGCGATTGATCTGCGTGGTCGATTCGGGGGCCGACATCGCTCATCCAGCGCTTCGTGACTCCGCCGGCGAGACCCGCTTGGTGCTCGCCGCCAACATCGCCGCGTCGCCCCTGGGCCTCGACCCCGAGCTCGAAGCCGATTTCGGGGGCGCGGTCCTCCGACGCGCCGACATCGCAGCGCGCATCGCGAACGGCGTAGCGTTTCCCGACTGGAACGGCCACGGAACGGCCGTTCTCTCCGTCGCGGCGGCGGTGGCACCGAGCGCCGACCTCGCATCGGTCGGAGTCCTGCGTCGAGGCCCCCGCGGCTACCTGGACGAAGACATCCTCGCCGGCGCCGAGCTCTGCGACGCGCTCGCCGAAGAAACGGGGCGAGATCAGACCGCCATCGTGATCGCGCTCGGCGGGCACGACGGGAGCCACGACGAACGAGACCCCCTTACCCAAGGCCTGAGCGACATCGCCCATCGGGGCACCCTCGTGGTAGTGGCGGCAGGAAACGATGGCCGCCCCGGGGTGCACGCCGCCGCAAGCATCTACCCTGGCGAAACGCTCACGATTCCGATTCGAATCCCCAGTCTCACGCCAAGTCAGGACGAGCGGTTTCTCGCGTTCGGGACCCACGTCGATGGCACCCTCGAACTCGCACTGGAAGCGCCGGACGGAACGCGCACCCGCTTCGCGGGCCGGGGAGAGAACCAAAGCGTGAGCCATCGCGATGGGCGGCTCACCATCGATGGCGCCGCCGGTCCGAGACTCTACGCGGTACTGTCCGGAGGCGGCGAAGACCCGCCGCTCGGAAGGGGCACTTACCGGCTTCACCTTCGCGGGGAGGGCCTCGTGGACGTCTGGCTGATCGACCAGGAACTCGGTCCGACACTTCTCCCCGCGGGCATGGACGGGCCCCTCGTCGACCCGAAGCGCACGGTGAGCATTCCCGCGACGGGGCGGTCGCTCCTCGCGGTTGGGGCCATGGTGACCGAGGATGAGATCGATGCGGCGGCGGGACCGATCCGATTCGAACCGCTTCGCCAGGGTGACCTTCCGTCCTTCGCCTCGCGGGGGCCCACCGCCACCGGTCTTGCAAAGCCCGATCTCATCGCGCCGGCGGCCATGGTGGCTGCGCTGAGTGGCGACCTCGAACCCACCGATCCTGGCAACATGCTCGCCGGCGATCCGGGGCTCCTCGAAGCACTCCGGGTGGATGACCAGCGGCTCGTGGTCGCCGGGTCGAGTTTTGCGGCTCCGTTCGTGGCTGGCGTCGCCGCCCTCACCGCAGATCGGGACCAGATTCGGGAACGGCTCATCGCCAGCGCCGACGACTCGGCGTGGTCGCCGGAGCGCGGCTACGGGGTCGTCAATGCCCGCGAGTTCGTGACGCAAGCGCGCTCCAACCGCGCCCCGCACCCCGAGCGCAGTCGCCTCCGGGCGGGGAACACGACGATCCCCGCGGGGACGCGCACTGTCCATCTGACCGCACGAGTTCGGGGGGAAGACGGATCGCTCACCGATGGAGTCGAGCTCCGACTGGTGTCGTCGGATGGCACCACCCGGTCGGTGTCCGCGGTTGCCGGTACGGTTGAAGTGACAATGCCCGTTCGCGAGGCGCGCGTGGGTACTCCGCTTCGCTTTCAGCTGTACCACGGCGAAACCCGTATCGCCGCGACCACCGTCGAAGTCGCGCCCTATCCGACCCGCGAGTTCACGGTCGCCGGGGGGTGCCGCGCAACCCCGGGGAAGCCACCGACTCACCCCTCGCTCCTTTTGCTCGGGGTCCTTGTGCTCCTCGTGGCTCGGGCGCGCGCGTCCACACCGCGTCTATCATCGAGACCGCGTCCATCATCGAGATCGCGTGCAGCCACGCCGCCGCAACTGTGCCCATCGCGGCAACCGTGCCCATCGCGGCAACCGTGCCCATCGCGGCAACCGTGCCCATCGCAGCACACGTGCCCATCGCGGCAACCGTCCGACCATCCGCCGGCATTGGAGCGAGCGTCGGAGGACGACGTCGCGCTGGCGGGAGCTTCTCGGCGACCTCGCCGGCTACTGAGCCGGCACCCTCTCGAACGGCAGCGGCCTACTCCGGGACCGCACCTTCGCCGAAGCCCTGATGTCGGTCGACGATCATCTTAAACGAGCGCGCGTTTTGGTCGGGCGTGTCCGCGTCGAGGGGCCGCGCGGAAAGGTTGGTCGCCACGAGAAGCACCTGTTCGGTGCCTTCAAAGACCTCCACCACGAGGTAGCTTCGCGGGGTTCGGCGGACCGGCGCGGTCATGCGCCCGAGCTCTCGCCCCTCGCCATCGAGGCGGACCGCAACAAAGGACCAGAGCACCCCAAACTCGCCGCGGAGCCAGGTTCGAAGGATCGAACCCACCGGTGCTTCCCGCACATCCACCATGACGTAGGCGCTGCCGTAAGGCTGAATCTCATTGGGGGACACCGGCGTATGCTCGGGAAGCTCGTCCCATCGAATCGTGTCCATGAGAGGTATCCGGGCCTCTTCCGGGAGCCCCATCAGCACGGGTTTGGGAGCTCCCACTTCCCGCCTTCGGTCCCCGGTAAACCAGCGGGCGACGCCAAACTCTTCGATCGCTTCGTTCATCTTGTCCCCGGCAAGGTCGACGGAGACACCGATCGCTTCGTACATGTCTGGGCTTCCCCGATACCCCACGCCATCCCAGGTTCGCTGCCGAAGCACTTGCCAGAGGTCGTTGATGAAGTTGCCGGAACCACGATCGTGCCGATCTGAAAGCAGCGTGAGAAAGAGGGCGCCGCCGCCATCCGCGAGATCGTTGGCGACCCAGCCCACATGCGGCTCGGCTTGGCGGCGGGACACCGCGTCTCCACAGCCGTACTCGCCGGTCATCAGCCACGCGAGAAAGTCGGCGGTCGCTCGTCGCCACCCCTCCGCTTCCGCCGGGTCGCGGGAGACCAGAACCTGCTCCGCGTAGGCGCTCGCCACGCAGGCCTCGAACCGAGAGGCCGCCGGGTCCACCATGGCAAAGGAGGTTCCTGCATCGAGAAAGCTCCACCAGAGGTCCCCGTCGATCCCCACGCCGGACGCTTCCTCGCCGAGCCCCGGGATCAGATAGAGATCGTGCCCCCCCGTCCCGCCGTTGCCGCCGTCGAGCAGCGGGGCTCCCCAATGGGTTTGCCACAGGAGGTCATACGCTTTTTCATAGGCGCGAAGGGCGACCTCGACCTGTCGGTCGGACACCGCCGGTCCTGCATGAACGCTCAGGGGTCGGAGAAGCGAACGAGCGCGGAGCGGAAGGTCTGGACGGGGAGTGGGGTCCGGCCGGTCCACCCGCTGGCCCTCCCACCGCCGGGTGCTCTTCTCGGCGATGTAGTCGATCCACGGCTGAAAGGACTCGAGCTGGGCGACCGCGGGAACCGGAACGAGAAGTCCCAGCGCGAGTGCCAAGATCGCGAGGATCGCCACGACCGGAGAGGCCCGATTTGTCTCAACCATTTGACACCTTGAGGCAAATCCTTCTACACAGTTCGAGCGGCGGTACAACGCCAGCATTAAGGGAGTCGCATGGCGGAAACCCGATTCGATCCTGGTGGATTCTACGAGTTCAATCTCGCGCATGGAGCGGTGCGGACGAAGGACGGTTCGCGGGTCATAGTATTGACCGACACCGTGGTCGCCCCGCTTGTTTCCGCGGCCGTGCAAAATGGCGATCTGAAAGCGGTTCGCCGGATGGGCCGACAGCTGGGACAGCTCGTTCGAGATTCCCTGGGAGTACCCGCCACCAGCTGTTCACCTGAGCAGGTGATGGGCCACGCGGCGTCGGTGTTGGCGCTCTTTGGTTGGGGTCGCCTCAACCTTGAACGGTGGGGGGATGTGCTCGTGGCGCGGTTGATGGAGTTCCCGAACCTCGACGAGGGGGACCTCGGGGTCGCCGCGCTCTTGGGGGGACTCTTTTCGGAGCTCGGCGAGCGCGAGGTGGCCTGCGTGCCGACATCCGATACCCAAGCGTTCATCCTGTTGAATCCCACGGTGGCGGAGCAGGTGTGGAACTGGGCGAAGGAGGGGCAAGACCTTCCATCGATCGTTGGCCGCCTGTCGCAGGGGGCCGCATGAGCGTCGAAAAACTCGAGGCGCTCCTCGACCGGGTGCAGCGGAATCGGGCCAAACCTCGGAGCGGAGTGACTCCGATCGACCGGAACCTCAAGGACAGCCCGCTCCAGCAGGCGGTCGAGCGACAGCTCGCCCCCGAGCCCGCCCCCAAGAAGTCGACCCCCGCCGCACGTCCCGACATTCGGAACGCCGGGTCTCGACCTCGCCGTCCTACGCCCGGAGCGTCGCTCGCCGCCGGCGTCGAAGTCATTCGGCCGCCCGGACGAAGCCGACCTCCGCAGGCGCCGACGAGTCCACCCGCAAGCCCTGCAGTCCCGAGTCGGCCGAGCACGGCGGCGGCGCCCCCCGCACGGCCCGTCGCCAAGCCCACCCCGCTTTCCACTCCAGCGGCGGAAGTCGCGTCCGCCGGCGCGGCAGAACCGGAGAAAGTGCGGGCCGGAAGCATCGCCCCGCCGAGCGAGCCGATCGTCAAAACCGTCGACGTCCCGAGTTCGGTGCACCGGCCGGCAACCTTTGGAGACCTTCTCGCGCGGGCCCTCGACCTCAAGCCCTGAGCCATGCTCCTCGCGGTCGACGTCGGCAACACCCACACGGTGCTTGGGCTCTACGATGGCTCGAAGCTGGTCCACGACTTTCGGGTCGAGACGTCCACCCGCCGAACGGTCGATGAGTATCACGTCCTGCTTCACTCGCTCCTTCTGACGGCCGAACTTCCTCGCGAAGACGTCACCGCAAGCATCCTCGCCTCCGTCGTCCCCGATCTGAACGAACGCTACCTCGAAGCGATCGATCGAGCGTTTGGGCATCGAATGCTCGTGGTCGGCCCCGGCATCAAGACCGGTATGCCGATTCTCTATGAAAACCCGAAGGAGGTCGGCGCCGATCGGATCGTCAACGCGGTCGCGGCCTACGAGCGCACCCGGTCGGCGGTGATCGTGGTCGACTTCGGTACGGCCACCACCTTCGACTGCATCTCGGCGGCCGGCGAGTACCTGGGGGGCGCGATCGCGCCAGGGGTCGAGATCAGCGCCAACGCGCTCTACGCGAAAGCCGCGAAGCTTCCCCGGGCGGAAGTGGCCCGGCCTCCCCGCACCATTGGACGCAACACCGTGCACTCGATGCAGGCGGGCATCGTGTTCGGCTATGTCGGCCTCGTGGACGGCATCGTGAGTCGCGCCCAAAAGGAAATGGGCGGCCCGTGCCCGGTGATCGCGACCGGCGGTCTCGCGGTCCTCATCGAGCCGGAAAGCGAAACGATCGACGAGATCGATGAGTACCTCACTCTCGAGGGGCTCCGTCTTCTCTACGAGCGCAACGCCTAGCCTGCTAGTACGTTCGTTCCGGTTTCTGTCGAGGAATCGGGTTCGAGGTCGGTGGGCCTCGCGGCGGACGGCCCCATCACCTCTGGTGACCGAGGCGGGCTAGCCGGTTTCGGCAAGCTCGATGGTCCGGCGCTCGCCTCGAAGCTCGGCGATGTAGTCGTGAATCGCCACCGGCTCCCACCGCTGCTCGGGGTCGAAGGTGCCGGGCCGTCCGCAGAAGTAACCTTGGACGTTTTCGCAGCCTTCGTCGTGGAGCGCCACCAGCTGCTCCTTCGTCTCGACCCCCTCCGCCACGAGCTCGAGTCCGAGCGTCTTCCCGAGTCCGATGATCGAAGCGACGAGAGAGCTTTCGCCCTCGTCCGCCATCTCGTTGACAAACATGCGGTCGATCTTGAGCACGTCGACGGGAAACCGGCGCAGGTATGCGAGCGACGAGTACCCGGTGCCGAAGTCGTCGATCGCGATCCGAACGCCAGCTTCTTTGAGCGACGCAAGGATCGCGACGGTGCGCGAGACGTCCTTCATCAGCAGGCTCTCGGTGATCTCCAGCTCGAGGCAGTCGTAGGAGATGCCCGCCTTCTCGCAGGCGTCGAGGACCACCTGGACCAGGCCATCGCCCTCGAACTGGCGCGCGGAAAGGTTGACCGCCATTCGAATAGGGCCGTAGGTCTCGTGCATCTGCTTGAGGTCGGCACACGCCCGCTCGAGAACCCATGCTCCGACGGGTACGATCAGTCCGGTGTCCTCGAGGGACGGGATGAACTTGAACGGCGGAACCAGACGCCCGTCGACTTCCCAGCGAAGCAGCGCCTCCACGCCGACCAGCGCGCCGGTCCGGAGCTCGTACTGCGGCTGGTAGTGGAGCCGGAACTCGTGCCGCCAAAGGGCTCGGCGAAGCTGACTCTCGACCCGGAGCTGCTCCTTGGCGTCGGACTGCATCTGGTCGCCGAAGAGCCGGTACTGGTTTCGCCCTTCGGCCTTGGCCTGAAGGAGCGCCGTCTCGGCCGAGGTGATGAGGTCCGCGGCGGTATCGCCATTGTCGGGAAAGATCGCGACCCCCACCGACGCGGTGATCGCCACCTCGGTATCTTCGAGCCGGATGGGCTCCCGGAGCGCTTCCTGAATCTGCTTCGCAAAGCGCGCACACTGGCTAGGGGACGACACGCCCTCGCAGACGATCGCAAACTGATCCGAGCCGAGTCGCGCCACCGCGTCCGTCGACTCGGCAAAGGTGCTCAGCCGACGTGAAATCTCCACGAGCACCGCGTCCGCCCCGTCCGCCCCAAGGCCGTCGTTGATCGCCTTGAACCGGTCGATGTCCACGAGGACCACCGGAAACACATCGTTCCGTCGCTTGCCTCGGGCCACCGTCTGAGACAGCTGGCGCTGGAACAGCATGCGATTCGAAAGGCCGGTGAGCTGGTCATGATCTGCGAGGTGGGCAAGCCGCCGCTCTGAACACTTCCGCTCGATGGCAAAACGAATCGCCCGGGAGAGCGGAATCGACGCAAGCTCGGACTTGGCAAGAAAGTCCTGGGCGCCCACTCGAATCGCGTGCGCCGACGAGACCGAGTTCGGTCGATCCGTAAGGATCACCACCGGAACATCCGGAGCGGCGCTTTGAAGATGCCGCAGAATATCGACGCCGGAGCCGTCCGACACGGCGAGCTCGGTGAGCACGCATTGATAGGTCTCTTCGGTGAGCGCTCGGACCGCCGCCGCGACGGTGTCGACTCGCTCGACGGCAAACTTGTTCTCGTCGCCGAGGTACCGATTGACCGTGCTCGCCCATTCCGGAGCCGAATCGACGAGGAGGACGCGAGACGCGGGAAGACTGCTGAGGTTCCGCGTCTGGTGGAGCTCGAGCGCGTCCCGGAGCGAGTCGGCGAGATCTTCCGTGTCCCAGGGTTTGGTCACGATGTCGCTGATCGATTCGTCGGAGACCCGCACTGGGCTCACATCCGCAAGGCTCTGCCCAGTGATGATGACGAAGATCGTTCCCGGGAGGAGGGAGCGGAGCTGCTCCATCATGGAGAACCCATCGAGCCCAGGCATCGCCAGATCGGTGACCACCACTGGGTACACATTGCGGGTGGCCATCGTCATTGCCTCGGAGCCGTCGGCCGCCAAGTCTACGCGAAATCCCTTTGCCCCCATGCTCCGAGCGAAGGCGGCGCGCACTCCCGGTTCGTCGTCGACGTAGAGGATGCGGGGTACCGCCGTTTGCACTCGGGGTTCGTGAAGCGAGCCCATGGAGCCAATCAAACGGCCGCCCCAGAACCTTTCTGAACACCCTTGGCTCGCGAGATGTGCGCCCGTGTGGGCGACGGAAGCGGCGCACACTCGAACTTTCACCAAAACCCACTAAACTCGCGATGCTTGGAGATATTCGGCAACACCGCGGGCCTCGCACCGGCCAACACCAAAGCCCTCACGCGCATCTACCGCCGTCGCGTCCCCTTCGACCGCCTCACGACCCCGGAGCTCACCCGCTCGCTCTGCGAGGCGAGCTTTGCGACCGGGCGGCAGGTCGGGGTGCTCGTGGATCGGGCGGGCAAAGTGCACTGGGTCATCGTGGGCGATGCGTCGAAACTCATGCTGCCCGATCTCGGCCGGCTCCGCGGCGCGCGAGGCCGGTTCCGTGGGCTTCGCCTGATCCATACCCACCTTCAGAACGAACCTCTGACTCGCGACGATCTCGTCGACCTGACTCGCCTGCGGCTCGACATGGTGGCGGCGATCTGCCTCTCCCCGGAAGGACAGCCCCAGGTCGTCTACTACGGCCACAATGTCCCCAGCGTTGGCGACGAGCGCGAGCCGTTTCAGACCTATGGACCGATCCCCTGGGGCCACCTCGACGTCGACCCCGGCGCGATCATTCGGTCGCTGGAGGAAGAGTTTGCGCGGGCCCGACGGATTCGTCCGGTCGAAGCCAAGGACGGTCGCGCCATCCTCGTTCACGTCTGCGATAAGCGGCACGCGCTCCGGGCCGAGGACTCGCTCCGGGAGCTTCGGGAGCTTGCGTCGACCGCGGGGGTCGAGGTCGCCGACGAAATCCTCCAGGTGCGCAACCAGGTCGACCCCAAGTACGTGCTTGGCCGCGGAAAGCTCGAAGAGGTCGTCATTCGGGCGATGCAGCTTGACGTCGAAGTCCTGATCTTCGACCGAAATCTCTCGCCCGCCCAGGCGGCCGCGGTCGCCGGCATGACCGACCTGAAGGTCCTCGACCGTACGCAGCTGATCCTCGATATCTTTGCCCAGCGCGCGGAGAGTCGAGACGGGAAGCTCCAGGTAGAGCTCGCCCAGATGCGCTACCTGCTTCCGCGCCTCGGGTCCAAGGACGATGCCCTCTCTCGGCTCACCGGCGGCATCGGAGGACGTGGACCGGGCGAAACGAAGCTCGAGATTGGCAAGCGGCGCGCCCGCGAGCGGATCGCGCGGCTCCAAACCCAGCTTAAGAAGCTTGCCCGTCAGCGGGTCCAGCGACGCGGCCGGCGCACCCGACATGGCGTCCCGGTGGTCGCGATCCTTGGTTACACCAACGCCGGCAAGAGCACCTTGCTGAACTCGCTGACTCAGTCCCGCGAGCTCGCGGAGAACAAGCTGTTCGCAACCCTCGACCCGCGGTCGCGTCGGCTCCGGTTTCCGCAGGAGCGAGAAGTCGTGCTCACCGACACGGTGGGCTTCATTCGCGACCTTCCCAAAGATCTGTTCACCGCGTTTCGCGCGACGTTTGAAGAGGCGCAAGACGCCGATCTGCTTCTTCACGTGGTCGACGCTTCGGATCCGTCCCTCGATGAGCAGGTCAAAGCGACCGAGGCACTCCTCATCGAGCTCGATCTCCAGGAGAAGCCGCGACTGATGGTGTTTAACAAGGCCGACGTGGCCGAACCACGCCATCTCGAGGGGCTGGTGCGCCATCATCGTGGGATCGCGATCAGCGCTCACACCCCGGCGACTCTGCGTCCCCTTCTATCGCGGATGGAGCCTCTGCTCTTCGCCGAGCAGGGAAGCCTCGCCGCCCAATAACCGCGCGCAAGCCGGAGGTGTGGGCTAGCAGGCTGCTGCAAAACTCCGCACGCGCCTCCAGCGCGGGCACCGCTCGCACCCGCGACCGGCCTTCGGCCTGCCTCCTCAAAATAACTCGGTTATTCCTCGTCGGCTCGCGGGCGCGACCGGCACCGTCGCGAAGCTGGATCCACCCACGGGCCT
>JBCCZL010000338.1:0-10790 GCA_039187775.1 Myxococcota bacterium | reverse complement strand
GGATTCAAACCGATTGCCGCTCTAGCAGGCTGTTGCAAAACTTCGCACGCGCCTCCAGCGCGGGCACCGCTCGCACCCGCGACCGGCCTTCGGCCTGCCTCCTCAAAATAACTCGGGTATTCCCCGTCGGCTCGCGGGCGCGACCGGCACCGTCGCGAAGCTGGATCCACCCACGGGCCTCTTGCAACAGCCTGCTAGAGCTTTCGGGTCAACGCGCTAATCAGACTCCTCGATCGTGAAGTCGATCGTCAGTTCTTCGGCGGTCGCCACCACCTCCAGGAGCTGCCGGTGAACCAGTGGCTCTTCGAGTCGCGGTCGCCCCCCGACCGTCGCGTCCCCCGGAAGACCCGGGTGCCATGCGACCAGCGTATAGCCTCCCGACGGAACCGCATCGAACACAAACGCGCCGTCTTCATCGGTCACCGTGGCATACGGATGGCGGGTCACGTGCACAACCGCGTGTTCCCAAGGGTGGCCAGCCTGGCAAGAGATGAGCGCAGTACCCTCACGTTCGGCTGGAGGCACCCGGAGTACTCCCGCTTGAGGCTGGGCCATCGCAAACCAGAGTTCCCCGTCGGTGAACTCCGCTCGAAGGCTGTGGACGGTTTCATCAACGCTCTCCACCACCAAAGTCTCTCCGAGTGGAACCACCAACGCCTGTGGGGACAGCTGGCATCGCTCCTGCCGCAGCCGGGAGCGGCGTTCCTCGGCGCGAAACCCCCGCCCCCGTTTGATGCCCTCAAGGCGAACAAACGCGTTTTGAAGGCCTCCTCCCGGACCCACTTCAAAACCCACGTACGGCTGGGTGCTTCCACAGACGTCGCGTCGCCGCGGGACCGCAAAACCGGAATGGCGGGGACGACGCCCCCGGAACCGCACCCGACCCTCGAATCCCAAGCCCTCCATCCCTTGAACCGGTTCGTAGTGCGCGGCCTCCGGCACTCCCGTTCCCGGTTCGGTCGAGGGCGCCTCCTCGACCACGGAGAGACTCTCAAACGGCGTGGGCGGGGCGGCATCCGAGCAACCCGCGAGAGCAAGCAGCGGAGCCCATCGCCGCGCCCGATCCACCCACGAACGGAGTGGCAGCCGATGTCGGACCGTTCGCGCCTCGTTCCTTTGGGGAACGCCGCATTCGACATCGAGGTCGGGCATTCGACACAGACTCGCGCGACTCGACCTCACTTCGTTCGCTCGCTCAGCCCACGGTGATGAGCCGGTTCATCTAGGACAGCTTGGCGATCGCATCGCCCATCCTGCGAAGCCCTTCCCGAAGATCGTCGTTGGACGCCGCGTAGGATACCCGAAGGTACCCGGGCGCACCGAACGCCGAACCGGGGACCACCGCACAGCGCGCTTCGTCGAGAAGGTAGCGTGCAAAGGCAAGGTCATCCGCAAGCACGGTTCCGTTCGCGCTCTTCCCAATCAGCTTGGTCACGTCGGGAAATGCGTAAAACGCTCCGACGGGCATCGCACACTCGATCCCGTCAATGGCGTTGAGCCCGTTGACGATAACGCTCCGGCGTTCCTCGAACGCTTGGCGCATCGCTTCGACTTCGTCCTGGGGCCCCGTGAGCGCAGCGAGCGCCGCCTGCTGGGCGATGGCCGCGGGGTTGGTCGTGCTCTGCCCCTGGATCGTGTCGCATGCCTTGGCGAGAGCCTCCGGCGCAAGGATCCAACCAATGCGCCAGCCGGTCATCGCATAGGTCTTGCTGACTCCGTCCACGACCACCAGCCGATCCCGGAGCTCCGGGAGCACGGTCAGCAGCGAGCGCTGCTCGAAGCCGCCGTAGACCAGCCGTCCGTAAATCTCGTCGGTGATGATCCAGAACCCGCGATCGAGGGCGAGCTTGCCAATCGCAGCGAGCTCGTCCGCCGAATACGCGGCACCGGTCGGATTCGACGGGCTGCACAGAATGAGCGCTTTGGTCTTCGGGGAGAGCGCCTTCTCGAGCGTCTGGGGAGTGAGCCGAAACCCATCCTCTGGGGCGGGGGGCACGATCACCGGGTTCGCCCCCGCCAGTCGGACCTGCTCCGGATAGCTCACCCAGTAGGGAGCGGGAACGACCACTTCGTCGCCGGGATTGAACAGGGCCAAGGCCACATTAAAGAGCGAGTGCTTCGCTCCCACCGAGACCACGACTTCGCTCGGCTGGTGTTCGTGCCCGCGCCGGGCCAGCGACTCCGCACAGATCGCCCTGCGAAGCTCGACCACGCCCCGCGCCGCGGTGTACTTCGAGACGCCTTTATCGACGGCTGCCTTGGCCGCGTCGAGGATGTGCCGCGGCGGTTCGAAGTCGGGCTGTCCTACCGAAAACGAGAGCACATCGACCCCCTCCGCTCGCAGCTCGTTGGCGCGCTGGGAGATCGCGACCGTAGCCGAGGGCACAATTTGGTCGAGGCGCGATGACAACTGCGGAGTGAAGTTCCCCATGGCTCGAAAGGCTACTCGTCCGGAAGCGGGAAGTCACCCGAGCGAGCCTCTGAGGGCCTCGGTTGCCCATCGCTCCGGAAGGTCCTACATACCGGTCAGTGACGACCATGGCACAGAACGGCGATCGCCGCTTCTACATCTTTAACGCCGTGCTCTCCGCGGCTGCGCTTGGGTTTTTGGCGTGGCTCCTCTTGATTCGTTCGTCGGAGGGTACGGGCCTCGACCTTCGGTTCATGCCGGCGGTCAACGCCTGCTTCAATGCGGCGGCCACCGCCCTCCTCGTGAGCGGCTATGTCGCCATCCGACGAAAGCACCCAGAGGTTCACAAGTACCTCATGGTTTCGGCGTTTGTTTGCTCCGCGCTATTTCTCGTCGGCTACATCACCTACCACTACGCGCACGGGGACACGAAGTACGATGGCGAGGGCGCGATCCGTCTCGTCTACTTTGCGATTCTCATCAGCCACGTGCTGCTCTCGATGTTCATCTTGCCGCTCGCGCTCACGACTTTTTATCTCGCTTGGAAAAAGCGATTCAGCGCGCATCGGAAGGTCGCCAAGATCACCCTCCCGATTTGGCTCTACGTTTCGGTCACCGGCGTGGTGATCTTCTTCATGCTCCACGGCGGATAGCGCGGCCCCTTCTACGCGCCTAGCAGGCGGTTGCAAAACTCCGCACGCGCCTCCAGCACGGGACGGCACCGCTCGCACCCGCGACCGGCCTGCGGCCTGCCTCCTCAAAATAACTCGGTTTGAGTCGCGGCTAACGGATGATGCCGGTGTTTGCGGGGACTACGATGAACACTTGGCGTTCGTCGAACACCGAGGTTCCACCTCCGGTCACCTGAATGAACGCGATGAAGATCTGAACCTCGCGGTTGCCTTCGAGAAAATCATTGCGGAACCGGATTGTGAACTGCACTCGGGTTCCGGGGAGCACGCCGAAGAAGGTGCTCGTGTCGTAGGCGGCAACCGCGTCGGCCTGATCGACGCCCATCGCGGCTTGCCAGCAGGGCTCCACCGGGGGCGTCGCGCCACAGGAAGGAACCCGGCGCTTGATGAAGCGGGTGGCGTCGACCCCTTGCGGATCCGTCGGGTCGTCGCGGAGCGCCGTCGTGATATCGAAGGGAACGCGCGTCGCGATGGTATTGACCGCTTCAACGATGGTGTCCGCGAAGATCGTGCCCGCGGAGTTGTTTGGTAAATCGTAGACCAGAGGGTTGTTGTCGAGGTCGACCGACCGAGTCGCGTCGGCGGTCTGTCGGAGGTAGTAACACGGCGAGAAGCCGTTCGGTCCCACCGAAGTCGCGCAGCGTTCGTTGCCCGAGGCGTTGACGCCGATGTACTTCGCGCCGACCGCATTCATCGCGGCCACCGCCTGCGCCCAGGTGTGCGGCGTCGGCGTGATGCCCGTGTAGGGGTCGCACTGAGGATCCTCGCCGGGCGGACCTTCGTGCGCGCAGATGTCCGTGAAATGAATGATCACGGGAAGCGCCCCGGTGCGGAAGCACGGTGCGCCAAAGCCTCCGTCTAGGCAATCCCCGACATAACGTCGGGTCACGTGCATGCCGCCGGAGCCACTCCACATGGCACCTTCGCCGGTCACGATCTGGTAGAGCGCCTCCGTCTGCGACTCTGGACCGTCGCTTCCTCCATGGAGGTTGATCGCATTGAACGCCGTGCTCACCGCTTCACGACCGGTGCCCGGAGGCATGCCCGGAAGGTCCGGAGGGGTCGAACGGATCGCAAGCTCGAACGCGACGTCGCCCGCGCCCGCGGAACCGTAGCCGCCGAAGGGAAAGTCATCGTGCTGTCCGCCGCTGAACCAGGCGTCCGGAATGACCGCGCTGATGCGGTCGATAAGGCCGGTCCCTGGCGCCCCAACCTGAGCTTTGACGTTGTCGAGGGTGCCACCCATCGAGCCGGTGGTGTCGGTGAGGAAGAAGATCCCCGCTTGGCGAATCTCGGTACCAAACTCCAACACCCGATCCTCGGGATCCCCGTTGAACGGCAGGACTACAAAGAAGTCCGTGTCCGGAATGACGCATGCGGGATCGGTAGCGCAGCCGCACGCCACCCCGGTGTTGCCATCGGGGCAGTTGATCTGCGACCGGGCCACCTCGACGAGATCGCCGAACCCGTCCCCATCCGAATCGACGTTGCACGGGTCCGACCCGAGCGCTCGTTCGTCACCGTCGGGCACTCCATCGTTATCGGAGTCCGGGTCGGCAAAGTCCGCAAAGCCATCGGCCTGCACCTCGCCGGTGCGCGGGTTGACCTCGTTCGGGCAGACAAAGGGAGGCGTGGTCAGCTCGCCGTCGCCCGCTTCAAGCGCATCTCCGATCCCGTCCCCATCGGAATCGTCATCCCGGAAATTCGCGATGCCATCTTCGTCGATGTCCGTCGATCCCTCCTGCTGGTCGAGGATCGTGTCGCCGTCCGAATCGAGATCGAGAAAGTCGGGCGTACCGTCCCCATCCGTATCGGCAGGCTCGGGATTGGATCCAAACTCGACGATGTTGGAGATTCCATCCCCGTCGATGTCTGGATCGCGATAGTCCGGGATGCCGTCCCCATCGGTATCGTCCGGCTGCATTCCATCGGGAATGCCATCGCCATTCGAATCGGTGTCGAGAAAGTCGGGGATACCGTCCTCGTCCGTGTCGACCGGGGGGGTCACACAGTTGTCGTCCCCCGCTTCGGTCGCATCGCTCAGACCGTCGTTGTCGGAGTCGGTGTCCTGCCAGTTGGGCGTGCCATCACCGTCGGTATCGGCAAGCCCGTCGTCATTCTGGTCGATGCTGTCGGCGTCGGGGTCGGTGAGGTCGTTGCATCGAATTTGCAACATGGAATCCGAACCGGCGTCTTCCCCCGGCGCGGAGCCGGCACCATCATCGCCGCACGCCGCGAGGCTGGCGATCAGCCACCCCGCGACCACCCATCTTTCCCAACCCATGGATTCTCCTCCGCGCCCAGCCCAAGCCCTCTCAATGTAGGCGGCTTCCAACGACCGGTGCAAGGAAGGGCCTAAAGTTTCGAGAGCTTCCGTCCGCCGGCACCGTCCGTGGCTGGGGTCTATGGTCGAATGCCGGTCTGGCGGAGCACCAGTTCACTCACAGTGAGAATGCAGCACTTCAGCTTCAGGAGACCCGTCAGTGAGAGGTCTCAATCCACCCACCGGCAAACATGTTCGCCAAAGCGTTGGAAGGAGCGAGGACCCAAGAATTCGATGCATTTCCGGTCGCTCTATCCGTCGCATCCGGGCTAAGGTCCCGGTCACTTCGTTCTCCGCGTACGTTGACAACTTTCGCCCGCGGGACTAACCGCAGCCTGAGGAACGCATGGTTCGGACACTTCACGCGATACGAGTTGGTCGGCCCGTACAGATGGCCATGTCCCTGGTCCTTTTGCCGCTGTCGATAGCCCTGTCGATGCTGTCGGCGTGCGGACCCAGTTACCCCAACTGTGACAACGATGACGACTGCCACGAGGCGGAGTACTGCGTCAACGGCCTGTGCCAGCAGTGCCGCACCGGCGACGACTGCCCTCGAGGCCAGGGTTGCAACAACGGCGCCTGCGAGGCCATCCCCGGCTACTGCGACGGGCCGTCGGACTGCGGCCCGAATGAGGACTGTCAGAGCAACCGATGCGTTGCGATGAGCCAAAGCACCGTGTCGCCTCCCGACACTCCCACTGCGAACGATGGCCCCGTCTGCGACCTTCGGCCCATCTACTTCGCCTTCGACGCGGACCAGTTGGACCCGCAAGCCCGGGACGCCATCCAGGCCAATGTGGACTGCATGCGGCAGCGCGGCCTCACCAGCCTCCATCTGTCGGGTCATGCGGACCCGCGGGGCACCGAGGAATACAACCTGGCGCTCGGCGATCGTCGCGCTCGCTCCGTCATGCAGTACATGCAGTCGCTGGGAGTCTCGACCGGCACCGTCACTTCGTCGTCGATGGGTGAAGAGATGGCGAGCGGCGAGGATGATGCCGGTTATCGCCGCGACCGACGGGTCGAGCTGATTTCCCGTTAGCCGATGGTCGGTTCGATGCGGAGGAGGAACGCGGCCGATCCATCGAAAGGGTGGCTCTTTGCGACCCGCACCCGCCGGGCATGCGCCCTCGCTCTTGCGAGCACCGCCCTCAGTGGCTGCTTCCTATGGACGACGCGCGGCGAAGGGGATCAGATTCTCGAGGAAGGGCGGGAGCGTGACGAGCGGATCACTGCACTCGAAGAGGGCACGCGCCGCGAGGGCGACGAGCTCACCGAACAGGTCGACCGCGCGAAACGGCAAGTGGCCGAACTCGAGCAGGTGCTTCAGAAAGCGACCAAGGTCGTCACGCGGAATAGCGCCGACCTCGGGCTGGAAGTGCAGGCCCTCCGAGAGCAGATCGGGCGCCTCGAGGGCCAGATCGGGGAGCTGCGAAATCAGATTGCGACCCAGCAGCGAGAACTTCAGGAAGAACGAGGCGCACTCCAGGCTAAGATTCTGCAAATCCAGCAAAAGATCGGCATGGACGTCGAACTCGATCCTGCGGAAATCCCCTCGGGTCGAAACGAACACTACGGCGCGGCCTACCGGGCGTACCAGAGTCGAGAGTACTCGCGCGCTCGGGCGATGTTCCGGGAGTACGTAAACCGCTACGGCGAGGATGACCAGGCCGACAACGCGCAGTACTGGGTCGGAAAGACGTACCTTGCACAGGAGCGGCCCGCGACCGCCCTCGGCGAGTTTCGCCGAGTCATCTCCGACTACCCCCAAGGCGATGCGGTCGACGAAACGCTCCTCGATATGGCGGATGCGTTCTACAGTCTCAACGCGTGTTCCGACGCGCGAAACGCTCTCGAAGCGCTGATTCGCGCCCACCCCCGGTCGTCGTTGATCCGGCAGGCTCGAAGCAAGCTCCGCGAAGTCCAACGGGCGCCTCGCGGCTACTGCCGGGGCTGACGCTCGATCGCTGACGCTCGAGACACGCGAGACATACGGGACACAACCGCCCTACTCTGCCACGAGCCGCTTCGCGTCGCGCAGAAGGTCGCGAAGGGGCTCCGGTTCCGCCCGGTAGTAGCCGCGGATCGTCCCCGACCGGTCGACAAGGATGAAGTGGCTCGAATGGAGAATATCGTAGCCGCCCCCCTCGACGGGCTCCCGCTCCCCGAGCGCCACCCGAAATCCCTGCACCGCCACTCGGTGGATCGCCGGGGCTTGTCCGGTCAGATGGACCCAGAGCGCGTCGTCCGCAGAAAAGCGCTCTCGGTAAGCTCGGAGCTCAGCCGGCGTATCGTGGTCGGGGTCCACGCTAATCGACACGATCTGAATCCCCTCTTCGTCTCGAATCTCTTCCTGGAGCTCCATGGAGTGTTGGGACAGCAGGGGGCAAATCGTGGGACAGCGAGTGAAGACGAAACTAATAATGCTCACTTTGCCCTCGAGGCCGCCGCGGTCGAAGGGCTCTCCCCGATGATCGATCAGCTCGAACGCCGGCACCTCCACGAGCTCCGGCAAGGCCGGTTGTTCCTTGCACGCTCCCGCAAGGGCCATGAGTGCCGCGAATCTCAGCGCCCAGGCCATCGGACGTCGTCCCAACGCGGCCGCCGCGGTCACCGACCCCACATCGGGAGACGCATCAGAAGAGCGTCGACAAGAGGAGCGCGGCAAACACCACCGGCAGGTACAGCAGCGACGCGATGAACACCCGGAGGGCGCCCCGGTCGCCCCGGCTCGGACGAAGCTCGGCCACGGTAATCACAAGAAACGCGACCGAGCTGACCGCGGCAATGACGGTGTAGCTTCGGGGCGCTACGCCGAGCGGCTCCAGCGCCACCGCCACCGGGACCAGGAGAGTCGCCCAGAACACCGCGTGCAGATATCCCATCCGTCGTCCTCGCACCGCGGGGAGGACCTTGTGTCCGGCGTTCGAGTATTCCTTTTCGCGGAACGTGGAGATGGCGATGAAGTGGGGCAGCTGCCACAGGAAAAGAATGCCAAACAAGACGAGACCCGGGGCATCAATGGTGCCCGTCGCCGAGGTCCAACCCATGAGCGGGGGCATCGCTCCAGGAATCGCACCCACGAGGAGAGCCACCGGGGCCTTCTGCTTCAGAGGCGTGTACACGCCGACATACAGCGCGAGGGAGAGCGCCCCGAGCACCCCGGTCGCCGGATTCACCGCAAAGACGAGGAGCGGAACCGAGATCACCGCCAGCGCCATGCTGAACGCCAAAGCAACTTTGGGATCGAGGCGCTGGGCCGGCAGCGGCCGGCGCGCGGTGCGCACCATCAGCTTGTCGATGTCTCGTTCGAGGTAACAGTTGAGCGCATTCGCCGCGGCCACCACCAGGGAGAGCGCGAAGAGCGCCAAGAGGGCGGCCCCTGGCGCGATCGATGGTGCGAGCCACATGCCGGCGGCGGCGGTCAAGATCACCATCAAGGTGATTCGCGGCTTCGTCAGCGCAACCAAATCACGCACTCGCATGCCCAGATCCGCGCGAGCGTCGGTCGGCCCGGCAGGGCGCGTCGAAGCGGTGGGCATGGGGGCGGATGACTTGGACATCAGAGAGGCTGTACGGCAGGGCGCGCGGAAATCGCAGGGGTCGGTTCTGGGCCGCGCGGCGGGATAGTGAAGGGGTGTTTGGGAGCCGTCAAGCGGCTGGAGTCAGGGGAGTTCTGGGGGCGAATTTGCCCGGAAACAAGAGCCGCAAATTGCGGAAATCCCTTTCAGGACTGGGCACTCCAACAACGGGTCGCGGCCGACTCGAGAGGCCCTGTGGATCCCAGGAGATCAGCTAAAAAGGAGCGCCACAATCAAGGCGGCGAGGCCGCCGAGCGCAAGCAGGAGGCCGAATCCGAACACGTACCAGTGGATCTGGCTCGCCTTGGCCGAATGCCCGGGCGTAGGCTGAGGCACCGCGGGTCCCGGCATCGGCTGCTGCGCGTGCGATGGGAGATGCTGAGGCGTGGGCTGCGGCCCTGGCTGCGGTGCCGCGTGCTGAACCTGCGCGTGCTGTGCTGGAACCGGATTCGGCTCGGACGTGGCGGCGGGATGCCCGTGCACCACCGGGGGATTGCTCGGCTCCCCTGGAGGATGCGACGGGAGCGCTCGCATGACTCCGGTGATCATCTTGCCCCGGACCACGTTCCGAAGCGCCTGACCAAACGCGGCGGCGGACTCGAACCGGTCTTCAGGCTTCTTTCCGAGGGCCCGGTCGAGGGTTTCCTGGAGGCCGGGTGGAAACTCGCGCATCGGTGAGCGACGCGACAGCGGCATCGGCGGCTCGTTGATGTGCATATTGATGTAGTCCATTGGCTGCTTCGCATCGAAAGGCAGCTTTCCGGTCATCAGTTCGTAGAGGATCACGCCAAGCGAATAGATGTCACTTCGACCATCGAGCTTTTCGCCTCGCGCCTGCTCTGGACTCATGAACTCCGGCGTTCCGAAGACCATGCCCTCCTGGGTCAGAATCAACGATCCCGGTCGCATCTGGCGTTCGGTGACTTTGGCGAGGCCAAAGTCGAGCACCTTCGGGTAGTCGTTGATCCCGCCTTGGCTCGTGAGAAAGATGTTCTCCGGCTTGAGGTCGCGGTGAATGATGCCCGACTGGTGCGCCTCTTCGAGGGCGCCGCACACCTGCACCATGATGTTGATCGCGCGCTCAGCCTCCATGGGACCTTCCGCGCGGACCACCTGGGCGAGGTTCCGGCCCGCGAGGTACTCCATCACGAAATAACACGCGCCATCCTCGAGCTGCCCATACAGAAACACCCGCGCGGTGTTGGGATGCGAGAGATGGCTCATCGCGCGAGCCTCGCGCCGAAAGCGCGACACGAGGTCGGTGCGAGCGAGGTACTTGGAGTGGAGAATCTTCACCGCGACGTGGCGGTTCATCTCCGGCTGCTCCGCCTTGTAGACCGCACCCATCCCCCCAGTTCCAATCTTCTGGACGATTCGGAACTGTCCCGCGACCTGCTTCCCGACGTATTGGTCGGCCACGGCGGGAGGATATCATCGTCACCCCCCCTGTCGACGCTTGCGATTTCGACCGCGTCGGCCCCCGGTTGGGCGCCTGGTTTCCTCGCCGGGCCGTGCGATCGCGACGCGGAGGCCAACGGCCCTCACTCTGCGGGTTCGGCGCCCAGATCGCGCTCCGCCGCGATGACGTCGGGTGCCGTGGCTGCTTCGGCGAATACTTCGAGCGCCACCCCCAGGATGCCCAGCCAGATCAGATCGGCGATCAGGAGATGCACGATCTGAAGCCACACCGGCGCGTGGAGCGCGGCATTGAGGAAGCCCAGCGCGACCTGCAACAGCACGAGCAACGCGAGCCCGCCCGTCCACCTCCTCGTCGAACGGCGGGT
>JBCCZL010000337.1:0-10803 GCA_039187775.1 Myxococcota bacterium | reverse complement strand
GTTCGTTCCGGGTTCTGTCGAGGAATCGGGTTCGAGGTTGGTGGGCCTGGCGACGAAGGACGGCCCAAAGGCCATTCGAGGAGAGCATCGCGGTCCGGGCTGCCGAGATCGGACCCGAGGGTACTAACCCTCGACACCGCGCGCCGACCACGCCGCCGATAAGCGCCTCCCCTCCACCGGAGATGCGTAGTGCGATGTGACGACCGACGGAACATCCGGAGTTCGCCATCCGCCCGCGCTATCGCCACGAGTAGGATGCGCTTTCCTCGATGGGCTCACATCGAGGGGCAGACCACCGGTTCGTCGTCGATGACGACATCGTCGATCCACACCGAGTTCGCGGGCTGGTCTTTGAGCGGGTTGAAGCCCACATCAATGTTCGCGAAGTAGGGCACGACCCAGCTGGCGTCCCGTCCCCCGAGGCAGCCATCCCCTTCCGGTCGGACGTCGCGCGTGCTCCCGTCGGCCTGGACCTCCACGCCGAGGCGAAGCTCTTCGATCTCGGTTTCATTGATCCAGAAGCGGCCCTGATCGTTCTCTCGGTCGATGCTAAACCGAAAGCAGAACCATTCACGCTCGGGATAGATGACCGGGGTGTGTTTCCAGCAGTCGGCGCGAAAGCCATTCACAAAGTAGTTTCCAAACGCGTTGCCGTCCCGGACGCCGCCGATGTTGTAGTTTGCAAGATTCTCGCAGGCGCAGTTGGGGTCGTCCTGCACGCGACAGGTCATCGGCGCGCAGCCTCGAGCGTATTGTTCCCAGGGCGGGCAGCTTTCGGTGTAGGCCTCCCAGGGCGGGCACGAGTCTGGCGTTCCAAGGGATGGGTTCGGCGCAAAACCAGTGGCGGTGACGAAGCTCCAGCGATTTAGAAGCTTGTCCATGTAGACCATCATTCGTCCGTGGACCTGAGTCAGTTCAAGCGGGCGGACTGGCTCTCCGGTGATCCGGAGCATCGCGCCTTGCCGGGTTCCCGCGGGGCTATCGATGCGCCACGACCGGGTGCCTTCGAACGCGAAGTCATCGACCACAAACGCGTTGGTATCGGGGCCCCCGTCGCGGCCTTCGGTGATCTCGACCTGCTCCCACCCAAAGAGCGGAGGCCATCCAGACGCCTGTTCTTCGAAGGTGTCGCAGCGGAGGAACGGGCAGCTCGGTAGCGTGGGAACGCGCCCCGAGTCGGCGTCCGCTCCAGTATAGACGATCGCATTGACCGAGCCTTCAGGACCCTCGGCCGAGACCCAGCGTGAGCCGTCTTCGCTTCGAAACACGCCCCCGTCGAAGGACACGAAATAGCCGCCGCCAAACCCTTCGGGAGCCACTCCGGTCGCATCGGTGACCCGCTGCCAGCGCACCCCATCGGCCGAGCCGAGCTGGCGATCGCCGCACCGGATGACGAAGCGACCGCCCCCGAACACCGGGCCTTGAAGGGTGGCATTCTGGCAAGGCCGACTCTCGTCCCAGTCGGTGCCATTTTCGCTGCTCGCGGTATAGCCGTCGCGAGCAACGGCCACGAAGCGACCGTTGCCGTGCACGATGCGGACGTAGTTGCGATTGGTGTTTGTCGTTTGAAAACTCGCGCCGTCGCCAGCCGCAAAGCGCCGATTGCCCGCGCCGACGAACACCCCGCCGCCGAACGCAAGATCCGAAAGCTCGCCGATCCGCTCCACCATCGACCAGCTTTCGCCGTCGGAGGAACCGAGAATCGTCCCATCGGCGGTGAGCCCGAGAAGCTGTTCATCGCCCGCGAGTCGTTCGATGACCTCGCTTGATGCGAGGACAAAGCTCGCGCCATCGTCGCTCCTCAACACCCCTCGGTCGCTGGCGACCACGATGCGCCCGCCGCTCACGACCGCATCGGTAAAGGAGGCATTTTGTGCCTCGGGAGGGAGGGTGACGCCGGCGGTCCATCGCGCCCCGAGGTCGGTGCTCAGCGCGACAAAGCCGTTGTCTCCGAACGCCACCATCCGAGGCGCCGACCGAATCTCGACTGCAAATTCGAGGGTGAACGGACCGTCAGGAATGCCGTCAGGCAACGTGAGGGTCGCCTGAAAGCTGCCTTCGGCCTCCGCCAGGGCACAGACTTCGAAGCGTGTGTCTCCGCCGGGCGTCACCGAGGCAGCGGTCGAGCCTTCGAGGGCCATCCCGTCTCCCGTTAGAGCCGGTGCACCGGAGAGCTCAAGGGTGGTGTCCCGAAGGTTCACCACGCGGACTGCCGCACAGGGCCCAGTCACCCCCACGTTGCCGGTGCCAAGATCGGTCCTGCTCCCGTTCGCCACAGAGATGCCATCGACTTGCACCTCGACTCCATCCACCGGAGCAACGATGGGACCATCCTGCAAGCTCCGATCGGCAACCGCGTCGGTCCCACCGTCGGGGTTGGGAGCCTCGGTTCTGCCATCGACATCGCCTTTGCAGCTGGCGATCGCTCCCACCACACATATCAGCACACTCGCTTTGTTCCGCATCGTAGGTTCGTACCTCGACGCGCCAAAAGTGGGCCAACTCGCGCGAACTTCTTGGCCCAGTTGCGCCGTCTCGGGGCTCTGATGGCCACGGAGGTTGGTGATGAAGCTTGGCAGACGACGATTGCTTCAAGGGAGCGTGCTCGCCGCGGGATTTGGTTCGATTCCGTGGCTTCGGCACCGTCTCGCCAAAGGACAGCCCGACCCGGTGCCCAAGCGGATTCTCTTTTTCTACGTAGGCACATGTGGGTGCCCAGAGTACTGGGAGCCGCGGGGTATGGGCGGCGCGCCACCCACCGCCAACGCGTTCGAGCTCGGTCCGATGATGCAGCCGATGAACGACCACAAGCGGGACATGATTGTCTTTCGCAACCTCGACATGGTGTCGAACTGGCTCGATCCCGTATCAGCCGACGGGGGACACCAAAGCAAGGGTGACACCCATGCCCTGACGGGAGGGAGCCGGCTCGCCGGCGATCGGTTCCTCGCCTCGAACCCTTCGCTCGACCAAATCCTCGCGACGCAGATCAACTCGCCGAGCCCGGTGACTCGCCTCCCGTCGTTTGCCCTTCGTCTCGATGGCGACGCCAACCACGAAAAAAACCCCGCCCGCAACACCGCGAGCTGGAGCGGTGCCGGTGCGGGCGTGGCGCGGATCCAGAATCCCGAGGCGGCGTACGAGACGTTCTTTCCAGAGACCGAGACCGAAGATGACGGCGGCCGATCCGCGCGGCGGCGCGAACTCGTTCTCGATCTCGTGCGAAGCGAGCACACCGAGCTCATTCGCCGATTGTCCGGACCCGAGCGTGAAAAGGTGGAGCAGCACCTTCAGACCCGCCTCGATCTCGAGCAGCGCCTCAACCTCCAGAGTCCCCGGTCCGCCAATGTGCCCCGCTGGGAGGACATCTCGTCGAGCTTCGTGCCCAACGATTGGGGGTCGGGAAAGTGGGCGAACGGTGCCGCCGATCGGCGGGCCCAGCAGTCGATCGAAATCAATCTCGCCATCTCCGCGGCGGCGCTTCACGCGGACGTGTCGCGTGTGGGCTTCACTCAGATGGGTTGGCTCCCGCATGACCTCTACGGCTATTCCGATGGCGCGTTTGGCACCAACAGCGACCACGACTTGGAACACGCCGGCTCCAATCTGAATCATCCGATTCGGAACAACATGATGGCGATGAACACCCTCAATGGTCGCTACACGAAGCATGTCGAGTTCATGAAGGTCCTCGTCGATGACCTTGCAGGTCGGATGGAGAGCGACGGTCAGCGTCTCCTCGACCACACGGTGGTGTTGTTCTGCGGACAGCTTGCCAACGGAGCGCACCGAACCGACGACCTCCCGTGGTTCACCGTCGGCAACTGGAATGGGTTCTTAAGCACCGATCGCTATGTCGGCTTCGAGCGTCGTCGCGATGGTCGCGTGAATCGGGACCTTGGTCGCTCGCACAACGATCTGCTCCTCACCCTGGCCGAGGGGATGGGCCACCCGATGGAGACGATCGGCAACCCCGAGGCGTGTACCGGTCCGATCGAGGAGATGAAATCGTGAGGCCTTTGTTCCTTTTGGGCGTGGCCGCTTCGGTTCTTGCGTTCGGCTGCGAGGGGCAGATCGGTACGGTCGAGGGTGACCCAGGGTTCATGCCGCCGGGCGAGACCCCAGGAGAGATCACCCCACCGCCGCCGCGGGACCGACTCGCGTGCGTGGGCAAAGCGGCTCCGACCGCGGCACCGCTTCAGCGATTGAGCCCGCACGGATACCGGGCGTCGGTGGCCGAGATCTTTCCGGGGCTGTCCATTCCTGAGCTGACACTCGAGCCCGACTCGCGGGTCAACGGTTTCGACAACAACCCGCTGGGGCAGGCGGTCACGACCAATCATATCGACGGGTTTGCCAATGCGGCGGCGGCGGTCGGCGCGGCGGCGGCGGCGGACCTCACTTGGGCATCTTGCGATGGAAGTGGCGCCGGATGCGCCGCCGAGCTCACGAATGGGCTGGGAGAGCGCGCCTATCGTCGGCCGCTCACCACCGAAGAACAGAGTCGCTTCACCACCTTCTTCGAAACGGTGCTCGCCGAAGAGAGCTTTGCGGTGGCGGTCGAGCTCTTTGTGACCGCGATCCTCCAGTCGCCCTCGTTCCTCTATCGACCGGAGTTTGGCACCCCCGAAGGAGCGCTCACGGACTATGAGCTCGCGACGCGTCTTTCCTTCATTCTGTGGGATGGACCGCCCGATACCGCGCTGTCGGAGGCGGCAGCGGCAGGTCGATTGTCCGATGGCGCGTCGCTGGTAGCCGAGGTCCAGCGCATGCTTTCCGATCCCCGGTCCGAAGGGGCGGTGCACCGTTTTCACGAGGGTTGGCTCGAGCCGGAACACATTGCCGACGTAGACCTCAACCCCGAGCTTTATCCCGACTTCGATCGAGAGTTCCAAGAGGAGCTCATCGAGAGCTACAACGCATCGCTCGACGATGCGTTCTGGAACGGCGGAGTCTCGGATCTGTTTCTGAGCAGTCAGGTCTATGTGGGGCCAGAAACCGCCTCGATCTATGGCGTGACCGCGACCGGCAACGAGCTTCAGCCGGTGGACCTAGATGCGGGAGAGCGAAGCGGGATCCTCACTCATCCCGGATTTTTGGTGGGCACGATGGCCGAGTCATCGCTCCGGGACTTCCACTCCCCGGTGATGCGCGCCGTGAGGGTCATGCGCTCGCTTTTGTGCTTACCTCCGCCGGCCCCGCCGCCAGATGTGGCGACCACGATCGAGCCAGACGCGACGTCGACCGGGCCGAAAACCGTGCGGCAGCAGTTTGAAGCGAGCCACAACCAGCCCGAATGCATTGGCTGCCACAACACGATCGACAATATTGGCTTCACGTTCGAGCACTATGATGTCGTCGGCCGATACCGTACCGAAGACGTTGGCATGCTCGTCGACGCTTCGGGAGACGTGGTGAACACGCTAGACCTCAACGGGCCCTACGCGAATGTGGTGGAGCTCTCGCAGGCGATGGCGGAGAGTGACCAGGTCCGCGACTGCATTGCGACCAACTGGTACCGGTTTCTTTTTGCGCGGGCCGAGACCTCCGCCGAGGGAGACCAGTGCGAGATTCAGGACGCGGCCGATGCGCTACGCGAGAGCAACGGAGACCTTCGAGAACTCGTCGTGACCTACCTGACGTCCCCGTCATTTACTCGGTTGCCGCGGTAGCGCCGCGCTTCCGAGAAGGCTGGACGGGTCTTTGGCCGACCGGCGAACGGCGGCTCGAGGGAACCCGCCGCGTGAGCTACGCGATCAGCGGGCTTCCGCAAAAAGCCAGCGGAGGTCGGCGCCGAAGCTGTGGTTCACGCTCGTCCCGTCGCCGTGCCGTCCTTCGCCATATCCGCTTCGGTAGGTGTAGCCCGCGCAGTCGAGGGCGGTGGTCATCGCCATGTGAGCGTCGGGCCAGCTTCCGAACTGATTCATCAGGTCATTGGTTCCACTGAGGAGAGTCACCCGGATCGGCTTTCGATCTTCGGCTTCGGCCCATACGGGATACATCTCCGCATAGTTCCCGTCGTCGTTCTGGCGGAGCTGCACGAAGCTCCCAATCGTGCTGTAGACGAGACCAAACGAGTCGGGTCGATTCCACGCCACGCCCCACGCCGCCACCGCTCCACTGCTCCGACCGCCGATTGCGCGCATGGCGGGATCTTGGCTGATCGAATACATGCCTTCGACCTCGGGGAGAATCTCGGTGTGGAGGAAGCGGGCGTATTGGTCGTCGGGCCGGTCGTACTCTTCAGAACGGTTTCGATTGCCGTTATCGAACTCGCCCGGATCGATGAACACCGCGATCGTCACCGGCATCGCGCCCTCGGCGATGAGATTGTCGAGCACCGTCGGCGTGCGGTAGGGTGCCCCGTCCCCGTTCCGAATATAAACACCGCCATCGGTGAGGACGAAGAGCGCGGCGGGTTGGTTCTCGTCGTACTGGGCCGGCACGTAGATCCAGTACGCCCGGCGGGTCCCCGGGTAGATCGTGCTGTCATCCCAGCGATACATCGTGACCGTGCCCTCGGGCACCCCCGCCTGCGTTTGCGCGTCGGCGGTGCGCGAATAGGGCGGCCCTTCGTAGTAGGTGCCGACCCCGTCGCCCCGCATCGTCGCGCACATCTCGAAGGAGCCTGCAGCCGGCGCAGGGTTCGCCTTGGCGCACTCGCAGAACCCGGTCGAAGGGATCGGGGCCATCACTTCTGCGTCCCCCGCGTCCAACGCCTCCACTGGGGCATCCATGGGAGCGTCCGTCGTCGAGTCCGCGGCGCGGTCGACCACGGCGTCGCGAGGCCCCGCTTCGACCAGAGGCTCGCTATCGCCACCGCCGTTCACCTCCCCATCACAGCCAGACAACCCAGCGACAAACGCAACCGCGGTGGTGACGTGCATTGCGTTTCTCATCGTTCTCACCTCGTCGAAAGTGCTGCGGGCTCGTCTCAGGATACCTCACCGCCGAAACGACTGGCCTTTCTTAGGTTGCGCGGTGGGAGCCGCGATCGGTGAGCGCTGGCTTGACGGCGCCCGTTGGGGGGCCCAGAGTCCGCGTCTTCGCTGCTTATGGCCACTTTTTCCGAGTTGCCCGCCCAAGAGCTGGCCCCCGGATTGCCCATCCGACGATTTCGCGCCGAGAACGGACTGCGGCTTTATCTCCTGGTGGACCGGTCCGCGCCGGTGGTGAGTTATCAGACCTGGTTTGGCGTCGGTTCGCGCCACGAACAGCCGGGGAAAACCGGGTTGGCGCATCTCTTCGAGCATTTGATGTTCAAGGCGACGAAGAACTACGGCCCGGGGGAGTTCGATCGACTCCTCGAGGCCGCTGGGGCAGAGACCAATGCGGCCACCTGGACCGATTGGACCTGTTACTACGAGAACCTTCCTGCGCGAAAGCTGCCGGTGGCGGTGGCCCTCGAATCCGACCGGA
The DNA here is from genome assembly GCA_039187775.1 of Myxococcota bacterium. Lineage (GTDB taxonomy): Bacteria > Myxococcota_A > Polyangia > Polyangiales > JBCCZL01 > JBCCZL01. The sequence continues at coordinate 3,384 of JBCCZL010000337.1, read as the reverse complement.
TGCAGCACCTGGTGCTCAACGACGAACAGGTCGCGTCGGAGCGCGAAGTGGTGGCCAACGAGCGGCGCTACACCGTCGACGACGACGTCGAAGGCACGGTCGGTGAACGGCTCTACGCGATGGCCTTCGAGCGTCATCCCTATCGGTGGCCGACGATCGGTTGGATGGAAGACATCCATGGATTCACCGTCGAGGACTGCCTTGGCTTTTACGATCGCTACTACTCGCCCGCGAACGCATCGCTGGTCGTCGTCGGCGACGTGGACGAGGAAGAAACCCTCGCATTGATCGGGGACGCCTACGGCCACATTCAAAAGGGCGCGGTGCCCAACGGGGTCGCGACGGGTGAGCCCGTACAGTCCGAGGAGCGACGAGCTCGCCTCGAGCAGCCCACGGATACGGCAAAGCTCTCGGTGGGCTACCGCGGGGTCGAGTACGGACACTTCGACCACGCCGTGGTGACCGTGCTCAATGAGATCCTGTGCGGCGGTCGGAGCAGTCGGCTCTTTCGGCGATTCGTGACCGACGGGGAGCTCGCCACCGAAGCGAGCGCTTCGATCGCGCCATTTCGGGACCCAGGACTTTATGACTTCTGGGTCAGCGCGCGACCCGGCATTGCGCCGGATCAGCTTCTGGAAGTGCTGGACGAAGAGCTTGCGAAGCTTCGCAGCGATGGAGTGCTCCCGAGCGAGCTCCAGAAGGCCAAGAACCGGCTCGAGCTTTCGTTTCTGTCCGGACTCGAAACCGCGTCCGGCAAGGCAGACCAGATCGGATTCTCGGTGGCGGTACTTGACCAGCCCGCGTTTCCTTTTGTGCGGCTCGAGGAATACCGCCGGGTCGCGGCGGAGGACATTCGGCGCGTGGCCGAGACGGTGCTCGACGACGCCCATCGCTCCGTACTTCTAGTGGACCCCGCAGCATGACGGTGCGGACCGAGCTCTCCGATGGTGCGCTTCTCTTTGTGGAAGAGAACCGCTCGATCCCGCTGGTCGACATTGAAATCGCACTCCGCTCGGGTGCCGAGATCGACCCTCCGATGCTCGCCGGCCGATCCCGAATGCTTTGGCGCTTGGTGCGAATGGGCACCGACGACCTCGCGGGTGCCGACTTCGAAGAAGAGCTCGCTCTTTTGGGCGCGCGGCTGGCGTTCGAGACCACCGCGAGCTCGGTGCGAGTCCACGGGGTCGTGCTTTCTCGAAACCTCGACCGGTTCATCGAGCTTCTTTCGGCGGTGCTCCACGGACCTGCGCTTCGCGAAGCGGATCTTTTGCAGATCAAGCGCGAGACCGAAGCGGAGCTCGTGGCGCTTCGGGACAGCGACCGAAGTCTTGTCGGGCGCGCCTTTCGTCGGGCGTTCTTTCGAGACCATACCTATGCGCGCTCGATGTCGGGGACGCACGAGAGCCTGCTCCGAATCGGCATGGACGACCTGGCGGAGGCGCGGCAGCAGCATCTTCGTCGTTCCCATCTGGTGTTTGGCTTCGCGGGAGACATCGACCCCGCCGGAGCCGAGCGCTGTGCTCAGCGGGTGTTGGATGGCATCGCGCGAGCCGAGCCGGTCGAGGTGGAGCGGCGGGACCCGGCTCCTTTGCCGGGACGGCGGATCGTGCTGGTCGATAAGCCCGAACGTTCGCAGACTCAGCTCTTGGTTGGGACCTCGGGCAGCAAGGTGGGCGATCCGCTTCACGACGCCGTGTCGGTAGCCAACGTCGCCTTTGGCGGGACGTTCAGTTCGCCACTCGTCCAGGAGATTCGCGAAAAGCGCGGCTGGAGCTACGGCGTGCATAGCCGGCTCGGGGCCGACCGGAGCCGCGACAGCTGGACGATGTGGGCCCACCCCGCCGCCACAGACTTGGCCGACTGCCTTCAAGTGCAGCTTGGACTGATGGAGCGCTTTGTCGAAGACGGCATCGATGCCGAAGAGCACGCGTTTGCGAAAGAGTACCTCACGAACAGTCACTGCTTTGAGCTCGACACTCCGGGCAAGCGCCTCGAGGCGGCGATCGATTTGGAGCTCTTCGGACTGCCTCCCGATCACATCGCGCGCTATCTCGAACGGGTGGCCCGGGTCGATGTTTCCGCGTCGCATGCCGCAGTGCGAGAGCGCCTCTCGACTTCGGACCTCACCATTGCCCTGGTGGCGACGGCGGACGAGCTTCGACCTGCGCTCGAACAGATCGACGGCATCGAGGCGATCGATGTGGTGCCCCACGATGCGGTTTGTCACGATGCGAGTTCATCATGATGGGAGCTCGTCATGATGCGGGCTGGTCATGATGCGGGCTGGTCATGAAGCGGCTTGGTAGGAGCAGATGACCCTTCTCATCGTCCTTCGGTTCTTGAAGCTCCTCGCGGTGCTGGCGTTTGCGGCGGGGTCAGTGGGCTCGGTGATGGCCCGGGACTTCGAGGATCGGAAGCGCTTTGCCCACTGGGTGGCTGGACCGGGATGGGGCCTCACTTGGATCATGGGATTTCTTTTGGTCTACCTCCAGGAGCTGTCGTTCCTGTCGCTCTGGATTCTCGCGGCGATGGCCGTCTCGATGGTGGGAATCAACGGAGTGATGTATGTCGCCGGCAAAGAACACCGGCGGGGTCCGGGGCCGGCGATGGTGGTGATCGGTTGCCTCGCAGTGACGGTGGCGCTCATGGTCTGGCGCCCCATTCTCTGACCGGCCCCTGACCGGCCTTTACGGCCGTGGACAACCGTTTGCCCTTTGCGTTAGATGGCCGCGCTATGGGCGACTCTCCGCGCTTACGATTTGCTCCCTCGCCGACCGGGTATCTTCATATCGGAGGGGCCCGCTCCGCGCTCTACAACTGGCTCTGGGCCCGAAAGACCGGCGGGACGTTTGTGGTGCGCGTCGAAGATACCGATCAGGAACGGAGCACCGACGAAAGCACGAAGATCGTGCTCGACTCGCTTCGCTGGCTTGGACTCGATTGGGACGAAGGGCCCGACGTTGGGGGAGACCGGGGGCCGTACTTTCAAACCGAGCGGCGTGACCTCTACGCCGAATATGCGGAGAAGCTGATCGAGGCCGGAGCCGCCTATCGTTGCTACGCGACCAAGGAAGAGATCGCCGAAGCGCGAACGGCGTTTGAAAAATCCGGAGGAAAGGGCTTTCGGTTTCGGAGCCCCTGGCGTGACAAGCACGAAGTGCGCGCCGAGCCACACGTGGTCCGACTTCGGGCGCCGACGGAGGGCAAGACCGGCTGGGACGATCTGATCAAGGGTCGGATCGACTATCCGAACCGCCAGCAGAAGGATTCGATCCTCCTTCGGAGCGATGGCCTTCCGCTCTACAACCTCGGTTGCATGGTCGACGATCTCACGATGGGCATCACGCTGGTCGCCCGAGGCGACGATCACCTGGTGAACACGCC
>JBCCZL010000336.1:0-10803 GCA_039187775.1 Myxococcota bacterium | reverse complement strand
GTCGCGGACGCCTCACTCTTCGGCCGGGTTCGGTTCCGAGTGAGCGCGGCGCTCGAGGTCGGCCTCGACCTGGGGGTGGGACACACGCTCCGAGGGCTCGAGGGCCGTTCCGGGGAGGAACGGGCCCTCGGCTGGACAGGGTTCTTCTTTCCGATGCGCGTGGTGCTCGCCGTCGGACTCTGAGTGGGGGCCGCCGTCGACCGTCAGTCGATCATGCCCACCTCGATTTCCGGCGGCACCAGGAAGAACACCTGCCGGGAGTCGAGGGGAGAGTTATCGCCGGTCACGGTGACTCGAGCGCGGAAGACCTGAGGTTCGCTGGTCGGTCGAACCCGAGTGTTGCGCGCCGCGAGCACGTCCCAGCAGACCGGCGTCCCCGGCAGGAGGAACGGGAACGCGTCGTCGAAGCCGTCTCCGTTGAGGTCGGCCCGGGACTCGATGGCGGTGCAGACGCCGCCCGAGAGATTGACCTGGAGCCGGTCGATGAACTGGAGCGCATTTCCTGCATCGCCGGGAAGGTCGACTGCCTCGGCGGTCACAAAGAGTGGAACACCGCTGATGATCTCATTGATCGCTCCGACCACCGCCGGAGTCACCGCGGGGCCGTCGCCCACGTAGTAGAGCGGTTGCCCGGAGCCGTCGTAGGAGTCGGCCGCCACCGCGATCGCCTGAAGGTCGGTTCGCGGCTCGAAGTTGACGCCGTCGGTGTCGACCCCGACGAAGGTGATGCCTTCGGTGCGAAGCCGAGAACCCGCCCCCGCCGCGGTGGTCACTGCACAGGACGAACCGCATTCGTCCATTTCATCGGTGATCGTCACGAGGATCCGAATCGCATCGGCACGGAAGCCGGGGCAGCCGATGCCCGTTGCGGCGCAGCCGGCCATCGGACAGAGCGCCGGTTCCGCAACGCATGCGACACTCTCGAAGAGGGTCTCATCCGCGCCGCCGCCGTTTGCCGAGGTGGGCACCGACGCGAGACTGACGGTGGGATCGGGCTGTACCGACACGAGGTTTCGGTAGCTTTGGTTATTGCCGTCGTAGGTGCCGATGCCCGTCCAGAGGTTGGCGATGCAGCCGGTTCGTTCGGGGTCGGCGATGCAGGTCCGCGGCGTGCCCCCGGTGGTTGGCGTCTCCGGCTCGCAGATCTGACCGAACTCGCACTCGCCGTCGGTGGTGCAGGCGGTGGTGAATCGCTCGCAGGTCAGGTTGTTGATGATATTGACGAAAGCTGGACGAACCACGTCGGGAATCTCGGTCATCGACCCGGTGGTGTCGAAGAGAAAGCTGATGTCGGCGAAGGAGATGCTCGTCTTGAATGCGAGCGTGTCTCGGCGGGGCTCGGGGTTGTCGTTGAACGGCACGAGAAAGAAGAAGTCGCCCCGGGCTCGCGGGTTGTCGGTGGCGTCGAGCGGGTCGGTTTCCGCGACCACTTCAATGAGGTCGCTGACATCGTCGCCGTCGCTGTCCTCGCTCAGCCGATCCGTGTTGTTCAGCCCTTCGTCGAGGTCGGACAGGCCGTCGTTGTCGCTGTCCGCGTCCCGAAAGTCTGGGATCCCGTCGCCGTCGGTGTCGATCGGCGGGGTCGCCACGTCGGCGTCTCCCGCTTCGATCGCGTCTTCGAAGCCGTCGTCGTCCGAGTCGTTGTCGAGCCGGTCGGGCGTTCCGTCGCCGTCGGAGTCGCGGGTCGCTTCGTGAATGTCGCCGATCGTGTCGTTGTCGGAGTCGATGTCTCGGAAATCGGGAATGCCGTCCATGTCGGAGTCGCGCGGAAACGCGGGATCGGGACCGATTTCGTCGGCGTCGGGGATTCGGTCGGCATCGTCGTCCAGGTCGAAGGCGTCGAGGAGGCCATCGCCGTCCACGTCTTCGATGCCTTCGGCGAGGTCGCGGATGCCGTTTCCGTCCGAATCGTCGTCGAGAAAGTCGGGGAGCCCGTCGCTATCGGTATCCCGCGGTGGAGTCGCCGTGTCCGCATCGCCGGCTTCGATCGCATCTTCGAATCCGTCGTTGTCAGAGTCGAGGTCCTGAAAGTCTGGCGTTCCGTCCCCGTCGGTGTCGACGGCGAAGTCGAAGCTCTCGTCGCGGTCGCTGATCGTGTCGCCATCCGTGTCGATGGATGGGGTGCCGGTGGCGTCGGTTCCGCCGTCGGTGGTTCCCGGGGGCTCGGCGTCGTCGTCGCAACCTCCGAGCAGGCAACTTCCGGTGAAGATGGCGAGCCCGATCATCAGCGAGCTGCGCAGAACAGGTGTGCGTTCCATGGTTTCTCCCTGTGCGTACGAGGAAGAGAACCTCGAGATCGCGCACTTGGCTCAACTAGAATTTAAATGAGCCATTCGTTCGCCGCGGCGGCTCTACCTAGTGCGGGAGTCCGCCGACGTTGCGGTGGTGGTGGGCACAGCGGTAGTGCGCATGGCGGTGGTGGGCACGGCGTTGGTGGGCACGGCGTTGGTGGGCACAGCGGTGGTGGGCACAGCGGTGGTGGGCACGGCGGTGGTGGTCGGCAGGGCGGCGCGCGATGTCCCGGTCGGTTCCGGTTCTCTTCTGGCGGGCTCTGCCGTGGCTACGAGCACGTTCGCACCGAAGTGTTTGATCGCAACCGCGAGCGTTCTTCCGTTTGGGGACACCTGAGGATGGCTGATCCATCCGTGATGCGATCGGTAGAGCTCGGTGGGTTCGGATCCGTCCTTCGGCACGTAGTAGAGTCGATAGGGGCTTTGGCCCTCGCACATGGCCGAAACCACGAGACCCTCGCCGTTGGGGATGAAATCGCTGTACTGCACAACGCAGTCCGGAACCTGAAGTTGAGCGGTTTCGCGGCCGTTGGCCAATGAGACCAACACCAGTGCGTCTTCGCTGGCTGCTCGAACGGCCGCCATCTCGCCTCCAGGATCGATCGCGAAGTCGGGCGAGCGGCCGCCGACCCGTTCGTTGCCGATCCGCTCGACCCGCCCTTCCGCGTCGATCCAAGAAAACGCAACGCTGCTCTCGAGGTCGGCAAGCACACACCGACCGCGGGCCGAACAACGGACGGAGAATCGCCGAGGGGGGGGAACTCCAATTCCGACCGCGGTTTCAGCGCTCCGCTCCAGGACCGTGCTCGTTTGGCCGGTGGCGAGATCGCGGACGTGAAGGCGCGCCCGGCCTTGAGGCTGGGACGGAAGGGCCCAGTAGAGGAGGCGGTGTGGGCCAAAGGGCCGGGGCCAGGTGACCGAGGCGTCGATGGGCAGCGCCTCGGGGAGTCCGCTTTGCGGTACGAACACCAACCGGTAGCGCGTGTCGGCCCGCACCGCCCACACTCCGCTTCCATCGGGTGCCCACGCCGACGGGCGCTCGTCATTCGCCGAAGCGGTCAACCGACGAAGTGGCCCGAGCGACGGCGGACTGCCCTCCAGCGCACCAAGGTGAACGTCGGCGTCGTGTTGCCAACGAAGCAGCGACAGCCGCCCGTTACTCCAGGAGAGCGACGATACGGGCGCGTCCAGGCGCCCGATGGTTCGGGGTTGCCACTCGTCGATCGGCGTTTCCACGATCTCCGTCGGAAGCGCGTCCTGGGGACGCTGGGCCAGGGCGACGAGGAGGGTGTCGTCCTCGCCCACGGCGATGCCCGCGACGCCGATATCCGCAAGGAGTCGAGAGCCTTCGTGAAGCACGCGCCGGCGGCCACTCGGTAGATCGACGATGGTGAGCCGGGCGGTCATGTCTCCCCATCCTTCGAGCAGCGCGAGCCACCGGCCTCGCGGCTCGAGGGCGACCTCCCGAATGAGCGCCGTGGATGGGATCTCGTGGACTAAGTTTCCCGAGGGTCTTCGGATCTCCACCGCGCCAAGCCCCACGAGGGCGAACACTGAGCCGCCGTTTGCCGGATGAACGCAGCCCTGCCCGTCGACGGGGAGCCGGCGGGTGGTGTCACCGGTCAGCTCGAAATGACCGTCGGTGGTCGACACGACGAGGGTGGAGTCGTCCTTCCAGTGAACGCAGGTGGGGGGGCGGTCCCCGGGAACCGAAAGAGGCGCTGGCCCGTCCGAGTCACGGAGGCTGCGGGTCGCGATACCGCGATGCTGGAGGTACGCGACCACTTCGCCTGAAGGGGAGAGAGCCGCCTGCATGATCGCAGCTTCGGCCCGTTCGTGGGTGACCGCTTCGAACTGGAGCGGCGGCGTCTTCGCTCGAGGGGTCGGCGTTCCGCCGGTGAACGCGGCCGCGCCCACGATTCCGGCGGTGGCGACCACGAGTGCCATCATGACCGCGCGGCGCCGACTGCTGTTTTGTGTCGAGTCCTTCGGCCTTGACGGCTGAGGGCTCCCGGCGGCCGTGAGGCTGCGAAGGATCTCGGTTCCGTTCTTGGGGCGATCGTTCGGTTCGGTCTGGCAGCGGGCGGCGAGCTTGGAGAGACGACGGGAGCGTCCGTGGTTGAGGATCTCGACCAGAACCCCGAAGGCGTAGACATCGCTTCGCGCGTCCGGCGCGGCGCCCGCCTGAACCTCGGGGGCAAGGAATCCCGGCGTGCCCGCGAGGGGACCGGGAGGGGACGAGTCTTGGCGAGCGATCCCAAAGTCGATCAAAGTGATCGCGCCGTCGGACGAGCGGATGACGTTGGCCGGCTTTACGTCTCCGTGGACGATGCCGCGAAGATGAACGTGGGCGAGGGCCCGCGCGATCGCCCGGCAGGCCTCCCACACTGCGGCCAGCGGCAGAGGCCCCGCTTCCAGGAGCTGCGCCAGCGACGCGCCTTCGACGAGCTCCAGCACGATATATGCGGTGTCGTCCGCGGTTCCCACGTCGTACACCGCGGCGATGTTGGGGTGGGGCACGGCGGCGAGCGTCGAGGCTTCGCGAAGCGCATCGTCCGCCGCCGCACCGTCCGGCGGGAACAATTTGAGAGCGACCGATCGTCCAAGCCGTTGGTCGACGGCTCGATAGACGCGACCGGTACCGCCGGCGCCCAACCGAGCGTCGATGAGGTAGGGACCGATCGTGCGTCCAAGAAAAGGATCGACGACCTCCATGGACGGAGCTGCGGCAAGCTCTGCGAGGAGCGCGTCGAAACCGGCTTCTTCCGCCATGGGCGCTAGACCCAGCCTTCGCGGATCGCCGCCGTGCGGAGTTTGTCTTTGAGCCGACCGAACCGCTTGCGGAGCCGCGCCTCGAGGAGCTTGGATTCGCTTTCGGAGTTCGTGTCGTCTCCATGGACCGCGGCGATCTCCGACCAGCTCATCTGTCGATCGAGGCGGAGCGTCAAAAGAGCCTGCTCTTCCGGAGAGAGCGTACGCCGGAGGGCCGAGAGTCGGTCTTTGTTCGTGGTTCGCCGAAAAGGAACCGTGGTGGTTCGTCGGGTCGCCGGCACCGTGCCGAAGAATGACTCGTCCACCTGTACATCGCGGCGAGCGCGGCAGGTACCGATCGCGAGGTTGCGCGCCGCGCGGTACGCCCAGGTTCGAAAGCTGCTGCGCCCTTCGAAGCGGGGAAACGCCGCCCAGAGCCGCGCGGAAAGCTCCGCGTAGATGTCTCGGGCGAGGTCCTCGTCGCGGACCAAGGCGTGAATGAAGCCGAGGAGCTCAGGCCCATAATCGTGCAGGCCGAGAGTCATCGCCCGCGCGAGGTCGCCTTGCCGACGCGCCTCGGCGATCCGCTCTTCGAGAGTGTCGGGCGGCCGCGAGGTCGCAGCCGACGGCTTCGAAAGAACGGGGGCTTTGGGGTCGGGATTCATGGCTCGGAGGTGGGGCGCCCGGCACGTGTACCCTGAGGGCTCGGCCGTGGGGTCGCAAAGGGCAAGCGACGTGCCCACGAAACCCCAGCGATTTCGCGGCGTCTCTTCGAAGAGCGTTAGATTTTTCATCAACTGCCGTCACAAATTCGACCGTCGTCGTCTGTCCTTTGGAGGATCGATGATGAACGCGATAAGCCTGCGGGGGCTGCTTGTGCTTTTGGTGGCCTGTTCCGACACGAGCGGGCCGGTGAGCCCCGGGACAGTGGATGGTGGACCGGACGACGCTCGGGTCGAGCGGCCGGACGGAACCGTCGACGCGTCCGTGCCTTCAACCGACTGGTGCGATCGGATCCTTGCTTCCGCCGGCGAGTCGGCTTCGCTGGTGGTTGGGTTGTCGGAAGTCCATGCGCTTCACCGCCACTTCGGAACCGGAGGACAGTACAGCGAAGTGGATGAGGCGCTCGCCGTCGCCCTTTCGGATGCGCTCGAGCCTTCGGTGATGGTCAGGTATGCCGCAGCCTGGGATGGGGTGTGTGACCTCGGGCCGGTGGAGGCCCCACTGCCGGACGCGGCGATCACCACGGAGGGCACATTGGCTATCGCGTCGCCGGGCCGCGGGACGATCACGGTGCCCGCCGAGATCGATGTTCTCGTGGTCGATGTCCGAGGGGTCCCCGAGTTTCCGGAACTCCGCGCCCAGCTCGGCGCGCTCATCGGGGCCGCGCACTCCGAGCCGGTGTTTGCCCCGCGGCGGCGGGTGCGCCGACACATCGGCGCCGTGGACGAGATCTTCGCCCGGGACCCAAACCAGGCGCTCTACCGGACAAGCATCGCCCTTCGTCCCGATGAGGCGCTGCCGTCGGGGACGACGGACCGCACGTTGGTGTTTGTGACCGGCGCGGAGCTCGCTCCGTCGGCCGCCGAGCTGATCGTTGGGCTGCGGGCCGAGCAGAACGCCTGGCTCGCGGGGGCGAGCGTCTTTACCGCGGTGGCCGAAGCCGATATCCGCGGCGTGGCGGGACGCACCGTGGCGGTTCGCACCCGCGAGCTCATCAGTCGAGGCGGCGAACGGTACCCCGACGTGCTCCTGCCCGATACATCCGCGACCACTCCGGCCGAGCTTCTCGCAGCGTTTGCCGATCGGTCCGAGATTCCTCCCCCACGGTTCGAAGATCAAAATGTCCGATCCTCCTTTCCCGAAGTCCGGCCGCTCGAGGATCGGCAACCGGCCACCCTCGATTTCGGCCGCTATCGGGCCGCGCTCCTCACCACCCACGGCATCCTGCGGTGGTTCTATCCGTACTTCGATACGGTCGGGGATCAGATCGACGAGCGGCTCGAAGAGGTCGTGGCCGCGGTCAGCGAGGCCGAGGCGACGGACCGGGCGAAGTTTCTCGAGCGTCTTGGCCGACTCACCCACGCCTTGGACGACGGGCATGTGTTTCTCTACGACTTCGCGGGCCCGCCGTTGGCATCGGTACCGCCGTTCTACGTCGACTTCGCGGGGGCCGACGCGGTGGTCGACAGTTCGGTCGCGCCTGAGCTTCGCCCGGGCGATACGCTGGTCGAGCTGGGGGGAATCGACGTCGCGACGAGGATGAGCGAGCTCCTCGACTTCACTTCCGCGTCGACCCTTGGCTATCGCCGTGACCTCGCGTATCGAAAGCTCTCGCGCCAGGCGACCGCCCCCACCATTTCGGTACGGGTGCGCGGGGTCGACGGGATGCTTCGCGAGGTGAGCGTGGCTGCGGTGCCGATCGAGCAGGCGGGTGCGGTGTTCGCGGGTTCCTTTCTTCGGCGCTCGGGTTTCCTTGCGGACCTTGGCGCGCCGGACGTCTTTTATCTCAATCTCGACGGCGGGGTGGCGGACCTCTTTCCCGAGGACCGACCGGTCGGCGCGCTGCTGACTCAGGCGCTCGGTGCCCGCGCCCTCATCGTTGACATGCGAGGCTATCCTGGGGCGGGAGGCTTCGATGTGTTGCCTCGCTTGGCGGGTGGCACCGCAGTGAGCCCGGCGTTTCGGGTTCCCACCTACCTGGGGCCGGACGATCCCGGAAGCGACGACAGCGACTGGACGCTTACCGGAGCCGATCCTTATCGCGGACAGATGTATCTGCTGGTCGGTCCCCGCTCGGTCTCCGCGGCCGAGACGATCGGGCAGACCCTGCGCGCGGCGGCTTCGCCGACGATCGTCGGGCGGACCACCGCCGGCACCAACGGCAACATTACTGGGACCGAGCTCATCGGAGGATTCGGCTTCTCCTTTACCGGCATGGAAGTACGGAACCAGGATGGGAGCGTGCACCATGCGGTCGGGTTGATTCCCGACATCGAAGTCCCTCTGTCGCCAGCGGATCTTGCCGCCGGAGTCGACAGCGACATTCAGGCCGCGCTCGAGGACCTCGGGTCCTGAGTCCGTGCCTTGCTGAGACGTTCGATTCGTCCATAGTGGGGCGATGGCCCGGGGCCCGCGACGCATCACGCCGAAGTACCTTGAACGGGCAGCGTTTTATTATCTGAGCCGTCGGGGGGCGAGCCGGGCGCAGCTTCGGGACGTGCTGCTTCGAAAGGTGCGCCGCGCGGAAGACCCGCCGGCGGAGTCAGCGGAATGGGTGGAAGCGGTGCTCGTCCGATGCGAAGAGCTCGGCTACATCAACGATCGAAGCTACGCCGCGTCCAAAGCTCGCTCGATGCGTCGGCGAGGTGGTTCGAAGGCAAAGATTCGAGCGAAGCTTCGACAGAAGGGTATCGCCGGCGAACTGATCGACGAGACCTTCGAGGCGGAGGGCCAAGACGACGAGCTGAGCGCCGCGCGTCGCTACGCCGAGCGTCGGCGCTTCGGGCGGAACCGAGAGCGGCGAGACAAGGAGCTTGCGTCGCTCGGCCGCGCCGGCTTTTCATTCCAGGTCGCCCGGCGGGCCCTCGAAGAACTTGGGGCAGCCAACGAAGAAGCCGATCGCTGATGGACCGCTGGTCAGAGATTGTTGCGCGCCGTGCGGCGTATCATCCGTCGCGGCCGGCGGTGTGGTTTCGTGAGCGGTGGTGGACCTACGGCGAGCTCGAGGAACGAGCGCGGGCGGCTCGTGGGGAGCTCTTGCGCCTCGGGGTGGGACCGGGGGACCGGGTGGGACTCCTGTCCGAGAACCATCTCGCGTACCTCGACCTCATGTCGGCGGCGGGCGCGCTTGGTGCGTCGCTCGTCCCGTTTAACTATCGACTCGCGGCCGCGGAGCTTCGAACCCTTCGCGAATACGTCCGGCCTTCGGTGTACTTCTGTCAGCCGAGCCTTGGAGCCGATCTCGAGTCGACGATCCCTTTGGCGGATCGCTGGCCCGAACCGCCGTCGAACCTGCAGGGGTCCGCGGCGAAGGTCGACGACCCCGCGCTCCTCCTCTTTACCGGAGGAACCAGCGGAGTCCCGAAGGCGGCGCGCATCAGCCACCGTCAGCTGGTGACGAATGCGGCGAGCACGATCCTCGCGTGGGGGCTTCGTCCCGACGACCGCTGCATCGTCGCGACTCCGATGTTTCACGCGGCGATGAATGCGCTGACCACTCCGCTCCTTCACTTGGGCGCGCAGGTGCTCATTCAAGAGCGGTTCGACCCTGGTGAGTATCTTCGCTGGGTGGGGGAGCATCGGCCGACGCTGCTCTTCATGGTGCCGACGATGTATACCGCGCTGGCGGAACATCCCGAGTTTTCGCGTACCGACTTTCGCTCGGTGCGCTGGGCGCTCTCCGGCGGTGCGCCCTGCCCCGACCCGATCCGGGAACGGTTCTCCGAGCTGAGTGTCGCCTTCAAGCAGGGATATGGCCTCACCGAGGCAGGAGTGAACTGCTTTTCGATCGAGCCCGAGGAGGCCGCGCGCTTTCCTCAATCGGTGGGCCGACCGGTTCACCATCTTGAAGTCCGAATCGATGTCGGTGGCGCGGACGCGAAACTGGGGGAGGTTGGCGAGCTGTGGCTCGCGGGTCCGATGGTGATGCTCGGTTACTGGGAGCAGCCTTCGGCCAATGCCGAAGCGTTCGAAGAGCGGGAGGGCACGCGCTGGCTCCGCACCGGAGACCTCGCCTACCGCGATGACGAGGGGCGCTACTTCATCGTCGGTCGAAGCAAGGAGATGTTCATCTCGGGCGGTGAGAATGTGTACCCCGCCGAGGTGGAGCGAGCCATCGACGACCATCCCGACGTGATCGAATGCGCGGTGGTGGGGATCCCTGACGAACGCTGGGGCGAAGTCGGTCTCGCCGCGGTGGTGTTACGAACCGACGCGATCGGCCCGAATGATCTTAGTGCGTTCCTTCGCGAACGGCTCGCCCGCTACAAGGTACCGAAGCGCTGGCTTGTCCTCGAGAGCCTCCCCAAGTCTGGCGCGGGCAAAGTCCTCAAGCGCGAACTGCCCGCGCTGGTCGAGAGTTAGCCCGCATCGGTCACCAGAGGTGATGGATCGCGTTCGAAAGTGCTGGATTCCCGCGGACCTCGGACTGGAAGACGCAGCTGTACTCGACGTACCGCGAGGACGGCTGGAGGGAGAAGGCCGTGGAGAAGGCCCGGGAGAAGAACCGGGAAAGGCAGTGCTTTCGGGCGCGAGACACGCCGACGGGTGACCGATGCGGGTTAGATGAGGAGACGGAGGTTCAGGAGAAAGCTGTCGCTTCGAACGAGGCGCGGGTCCATCGGCTCGACGCTCGTCCACGAGCGACCCCAGCGGAATCCTGCGGCAACGTGCTTCGGGACCAGGTAGTAGGTGGTGCCGAGGTTGAGATAGAACGTGTCGGCGGTGCTCATCTCGGACACCTCGGAGAAGATCCCGTAGATCATTCCGCCGATGCTCCAGGGGCCGAGGGTGAAGTCGGTCCCCGCACCAAATGCGAGCTGACGAAAATCGAAATCGCGGAGCATGCTCACGTCCATGATGTTCACCTGCTCGTTTCGTCGATAGGACACCGTGCCGAAGATTCGGAGCATGTTGTTGATGAGTTTGACCTGGGTCGTGCCTCGAGCGTTCCACCCGAAGAGATTTTCATCGTCCTCCGACGCGACGTCCGGATCGATGAAATAGATTTGACCGGCGAGGCGAACGTCCACGTATTCGG
>JBCCZL010000335.1:0-10815 GCA_039187775.1 Myxococcota bacterium | reverse complement strand
GGTCGAGAGCGAAAGCAGCGTCCGTCGGAAACAGACCCATAACCCCGATGTGAGGACACCCTCGCGGTAAGCCGGATGCGGGAAATCCGCACGTCCGGTTTGAAGTGGCGGGGGCGGGACACGGAGTCATGGCAAGCCGGACTGAGGCGCTGGCGCGAAAGCGACAGCACCGGCCACCGGAAGCCTAAAACCACCGCGCCCGCCCCCGACCCGACTACGGCCCACACCGCATCGTCGATCGCCACCTCCGCGGTGATCTCGATCGAGTGCTCCTCCGCGGCTTCGATCAGCACGTCCAGGTGCGCGGAGGGTGTACGGAGGATCGCTACGCGGACGCGCTCGCCCGTCGCCGCGTCGAGCCAGGCCTGGATGCACGCGTGGTGATCGGTTCCGATGACGCCGAAGCGTGGCGCTCCGTTGTGCTCGGGCTGCGACGTCACTTCCCCGAGCGTCGGAGTCGGCCCGAGGAAGGAATCCAGCCATACCTGGTGTGGCCAGAGGCGGAGGGCTCCGCCGTCGTGCCTCGCGTCGAGATACCCCGCGCCACGGAGGTCCGCGTATTGGGAAAGGCGTCTTGTTGCGCGGAGGGGCAGGTCCAGGTTGAGATTTGCGTGACCCGCCGCGGCATCCACCAGTCTTCGCAGGATATCGCGCCGGTGGGTGGCCACATGCACCTCCACGAGAGGACCCACCGATCGCGCAAGCCGTACCAGCGAATCCAGCTTCGTAAACGGTGGGTCCGGCTCGATGAAGACGGCGAAGCCCATCCGAAGATTGTATTGGATGCGTGTTAGATGAGCTCGAAACGGCATTCGGGGCTGCAGCCGTCGCCCGCGACGGTATTTCCGTCGTCGCAGAGCTCGCCGATGTCGACCTGTACGACCCCATCCCCGCATACGGCGCCAAGCTCCTGGCAGCCGGGTGCGCAGGCGCTGGGACCGCCGCCGAGGTTGATCCCATCGTCGCAGATCTCACCGAACGCTTCCTGGACGATCCCGTCGCCACAGAATGGAGTCAGGGTGCAGGTTGCGGAGCACCCATTGTATGCCGCGCCATTTTCGTTGCCGTCGTCGCACGCTTCGTTGCTTGCGACCACTCCATCGCCACAGGTCGACTCGCAGGTGGAGGGCGCACGGTTGAAGTTGCTCAGGGTGAGCCGGTACTGGGAGCGCGAGGTGTGGCGCTCGGCTTGAAACACCACTGCCTCGTAGATCCCGCCGACCACGAGGTCGAGGGGCGCAAGGCAATCCCCGTCATTCATCGCCGGGTCGGCGTTCGCACAGTCGCTGAGGGTGATCGAGTCGTTCAACCGTCCATGAACCCCCCCGATGTCGACGGCGAGCTGCCCGTTGATGAACACCCAAACGTCGTCATCGCCGGAGAACGCGAGCGTCTCGGTGCCTTCGTACTCGAACCAGAAGCGCACTTCGCTGGTGAAGAAGAAGTTCTGCTGCCCCGAGCCACCGCTGTCGTTGTTGGTCACTTCGAGGCCCTCGGTCACAAAGCCCGCCGGCGCCGACCCATCGAGAGGAGTGGACAACGGAAAGAAGCTCGCCGAGTCGAAGCGATAGGCCCCGCCGCCGATGTCGTCGAGGGTCATCGCCTGGAACACCGTGCGGTTGAAGTCGTTGTCGGACGTGTACCAAAGCGCGAAGCTCGCGTCGCTCGTGATCCGTGAGGCGCCCGGGGAACGGCTTGGCACCCCGCCCACGAGCGACGTGGCGACCATGTCCTGTTCCGCGCCGTTGTAGCACTGAAAGTCGGGGTGCCCGTAGGGAGCGGTCGCGCCCGGCTCGCCGACCTCGGGGCGCGTGACGAGCGAGGAGTTTCCATCTTGGCAGGCGGGAATGAAGTCGCGAATCACCACCGGCAAATCGATGGACGGCGGATCGGGGAGCGGAATCTCCTCGCAGGCGTAGCCGGGTTCGACTTGGCACGTCGGGCTGCATCCGTCTCCTGCAATGACATTGCCGTCGTCGCAGGTTTCCGGGGCAAACACGACCTCGTCGCCGCACACCGCGGCGCAGGTGCCGTTCGTGCACTGCGGCTCACGCGTGCAAAACGGCGTGCACCCATCGCCGATCGTCGCATTGCCATCGTCGCAGTCTTCGGTGCCTTCGGCTACCCCGTCTCCGCACACGGTCGCGACGCACGCTGCACCTTCGTTCGGACATACAAAGCCATCTTCGAGTTGACACGACGCGCTGCACCCGTCGCCGGCTTGCGGCTCGCACGTGTCACCATCTGCGGCGGTCGCGCAGTCCGCGTCGCTCGTGCATGCGGTGCCGTTGCCGCCGTTGCAGACGCCTCCGTCATCGCAGAGCTCGAATCCGGCGACCAGTCCATCGCCGCATCGCGTGGCTCGGCAGGCCGCGCCCACCGTGGGACACTCCCATCCTGCCTCCAGCTCGCAGCTCGCGCTGCAACCATCGCCGCTCGTGGTGTTTCGGTCGTCGCAGGTTTCGTCGCCTTCGATCCGGGCATTGCCACAGGTGACGATCTGAATGCACGGGGTCCCCGCCTCGACGCAGGCGAAGTTGGCTTCCACCTCGCAGCTCGAGGAGCAGCCGTCGTCGTTGTTGGTGTTGCCATCGTCGCAGTCTTCGCCCGCGCCAAGGAGGCTGTCGCCACAGCTCACCACCGTGATCGTGGCATCGGGCCGGCTGGCTTCGGGCTGACCGCCATCGGGGCTGATCGGCATGGAATCCGTGCCGAGAGGAGGAGGCGCGGGGTCCTGCTCGCAGCCGCTAAGGCTCAGAAAGAAAAGGGAAATAAGGCGGCTGGCGGACGATGAAGCTGTCGGTTTGGGCACAGTCTCAACATAATCCAGAATACTGGAATGTTCCACCAATAAAAGCATTTTGCAATATTTTTGTAATACGATCGCACGAAAGGTAGGAGACTGAGGGTGAGCTCACGATCACCGTCGAGGAAGAACGCGCCTTGGTGGATCGGATGTAGAGCTGTCGACTCCGCCGGGGAGATCGACCCAAGCTCCTCCTCCGATGCCCCGTCATGTTCAGGCCCGATTCCGCCGTCGCCGTTCGCAGGCGCTTCGTGCGGCCTGTCTGGTTCTTCGCGCGATGCCCCACGACGCCACGAGCGCGGTGGCCACTCGGTTGTATCCGCGTCCCTGGGATGACCCATGGATGGAACTCACGCACGGAAGCTGGTTTGGAATCTCTGCGCTTCGGGATCTCGACGGGCGGGCCCTCGGAGAGGCCAACACCGTTCCTCTTTCTCTTCGGCCGAAGTTCCACGCCGACGAGTGGCGCGAGTGCCCGTATCGTGATTCGCGCCACGGACGACTCTTTAGTGTCGCCGCGCTTCGGCAGGTGACCGGCGCATGGCCGGGGGTGCTTTACGATCTCTGGACGCTACGGAAGGCCATGCTGGAGGCCGAAGGTTGGACAACGCCTCTTCGACCGGTGCAGCTTCTTGTCCTCGCGCGGACGGTGACGTCTTATCCATCGCTCCTCGCGCGTCGGCGGCATCAGCCGCTCGCCGATGGACGGCTGCCGCCGCGACTGGCGGCCTCGTACAAAGTGGCGGCGGGCGTGCACATGGCGGTCGAGGATCTTCTTCGTCGGGACCGAAACATCGAACGGGTCTGGTCCGCCGACGAGCTTCTCGCCCACATCGAGACCGCCGGGCTGTTCATTGCGACGTCTTCTAGGGTCTGCGGAGGGCCCAAGAAGATGGTGCGGGAGCTCTTGGAGTTGCTCATCTCCGGCACGGCGCCGCCGGGGGTTCCGGCCACGTTTTTTACCGAGGAGTCGGAGGCGCGGGTGCTCGGTTACGGGCGTGCCTGTGCGACGATCGAGCTTCTCTATCTATGGCGGCAGCTCATGCTCGCGCTTTTACTTCAGCGGCTTGCCCGGAGCGAGCGCGACGATCTGCTCCGGTCGGGTGGCTTCGATCGACCGGAAGGCGTCCAGGCGATCCCGCGTGCCCTTTTCGAACTCGGCGTCGCCGTGCCTCCGCTGCCGATCGCCGTGGCCGACTGGGAAGGGGCCAAGCTGAAGATCCCCAAGGTCGAGCAGGCGTTTTTTGATCGCGTCAACGGCGCTTTCCGTTCGGCGCTCCGCTTCGCCGGCCGATCGGCGCTCCCGGTCGACGGCTGGGCCCTCTCCCTCCGAAGCGGTGAGCTTCGCCGCTATCTTCGCCGGCGGGGTCGGCGCTTGGTCATTCGGGAAGGTCGGGCCGAGCTCGCACGCTAAATCAGCAGCTTCCCGACGGGGAGCGCCAATCGGCTGCGAGGACGATTCGTCGGGCAGAACGAGCCGTTAGTTTCGTCCTTGCCGAGGGCCGACCACGCCATAGCGCTTGAGCTTGCGAAAGAGCGTGGCGGCCCCGATCCCCAACCGTCGAGCGGCTTCCGACCGATTGCCATCGGCCGCTTCGAGGGTGGCCAAGATGTGTGCCCGCTCGACGTCGTCGAGGGTGCGCCCGTCTCCATGGGGTCGCGGCTCCGGTCGCGTGGCAGGTTCGAGCTGCAGGTCCGCGACGTCGACCTGCGAGCCCTCGGCAAACACGACGGCCCGCTCGATCACATTGTGGAGTTCGCGCACATTGCCCCGCCAGGGGTGTGCGATCAGTTGCTTTGCCACCGCCGAACTAAAGTCTTTAACCGGGGGTTTGAAGCGAGTGGCGGTTTCCAAAAGCTTGAGTCGCGCCAAGGGGAGAATGTCGTCCGGGCGGTCGCGCAACGGCGGGATCGAAATCTCGACGACATTGAGCCGAAACAGAAGGTCTTCCCGAAAGCGCCCGGCATCGACCTCGGCCCGGAGGTTTCGGTGGGTGGCCGCGAGCACCCGAATGTCCACCGGTCGGTCTTGGTTTTCGCCCACCCGTCGGACCTCTCGCTCCTGAAGTACGCGAAGGAGCCGAACCTGGAGCGCTGGGGGCACATCTCCGATCTCATCGAGAAGGAGGGTTCCGCCGTGGGCCGCCTCGAAGATTCCGGCGCGGTCGCTGTTCGCGCCCGTGAACGCGCCTTTGACGTGGCCGAAGAGTTCGCTTTCGAGGAGCGGCTCCGGGATCGCCGCGCAGTTGATCGCGACGAACGGACCGCTCGCCCGAAGGGAATGATCGTGGATGAACCGCGCTACCCGTTCCTTTCCCACCCCACTCTCTCCGCTCAGCAGCACGGTGCTATCGACACTCGCGACCCGCTTTGAGAGGTCGAGCACCCGACGCATCGCCTGGCTTCGCGCAACGATCCCCTCGATCTCGAGCGCGGAAGCGTCTTCCCCGAGTGCGCGGCGGCGGGACCGCAAGGTGCGATCGAGCTCCCGGACCGACTTTCGGAGCGCTTCGAGCGAGGCGTCGAGACAGTCTTTTTCGTAGAACGGTAGGTGGGGCTCGATCTCGTCGCCCCAGTTTGCCCTGGTTTTGGCAAGCATCCGGCACACTGCGTCGCCCTGACCGCAGCAGGTCACTTCGATCGCGTAGACATCCTCTCCGGTGACATGGCTGAGGTAGCCGCTCGCGAAGCCCGTAAGAGACCAACACACGGGCTCGGTCGCCTGGCCAAGATGCAGCACGTGCTGCTCCGCCTCGTACGAATCTGGCCAGATCGCCTCGGCGAGGGCGTCGGGCCGCGGGACCTTTACTGGCTCGAAGCTGACGAGGCCCTGAAGCCGGTGGAGCCGCCCGCCCGCCACTCGCCACTCCCGCTCATCGTCCCACGGGATCGTATCGCGGAGGCTCTCGGCGGTGCGCCATCCGTGGGAGTAGCCGAGGCGGGTAAGGAGACCGCGCGCCGCGGTCAGTCCAAACACTTCGACGAGCTGGCTTCGCAGCAACCCCAGGGCCACCGCATCGAACAGAAGGGCCCGATTGCCGCCAAAGCGAATGATCCCGCCCGAGGGCTCGAGCTGGAGGAGGTCGCCCATCCGAAGGTCCCGCGCCCGCATGCGGTTCCTTATCAGACCCACCGCGGGATGCACTAGTTGTGCAGTGGGCCGGTCGTGCGCTTGTGCACGCTTTGCACTACCGGCGCGGAGTGGGCCGGAACTGTGGGGGAATGTCGCTGGATCGGTTCGTGCGAAAGGGAAGGGAGGGGAGGACCGGAGGTTGGTCAATGCGAGCGGGTTGGATTTGCGTGAGTGTAGCGATGCTGGTGGTGGGATGCGCTTCGGAGACGCCACCAGGGCCCCCGGCCACCCCCGGAGGAGCGACCACTCCTGGAGATGCGGTCACCCCCGTCCAGCCGGCGACGCCCACCGATGTGCCTCCGGAGGTCGTGGAACGGATCGGCTCGCAGAGTGAATACTGCGCGGGAACGGGCGCACCGATCGTGATTCCCGGCAGTCGAACCAACGCCACCTGCACGGGTGCCCTCGCCGAGCGGATCTTTCGCTACGCCCTTTGCACGTGTGAAGGAGCGACCACCGTGGCCTCGGGCTTCGAGACCCGCGGCTTCAACTCGCAGGGAGGACAAACCAGCACGGCCGGAGCGGCCGTCGGGGTCAACACGCAGTTCGAGCAGGCGGGAGGCCTCGACATCGGCGGCTCGCTCACCGTGGCTGGCGCCGACGGGCTGCGGACCATTGGCAGCGGCATCGTGGTGCAGGGCGATCTTCGGACGGCCGGGGCGTACGGATTTACTGGGGGGTCGTCGGTGACCCGGAACGCGTATGTGGGGGGCCTGAGCGGAGTCGGGCGACTGACGATCGGTGGAGACCTTTTTGGCGCGTCCGCCGGACCGTTCGTGTCGGTTGCCGGAGCGGTCGATCCCAACCCGGTGGCGGTCGAGGCGCCTTGCGCCTGCGGCGCCGACGACATCCTCGATATCGACGCGATCGTGGCCGACGCAGCGGAGCAAAACCACAATCTCGAGGCAGGGCTCGATCCGGCCGAGTTTTCTGACCTCGTGGGGACAGTGGAACGCGAGCTTCCCTGCGGTCGGTTTTACATCGATTCGATCGGTGGCCTCGGTCAGCTCACCCTCACCGTCAATGGCCGCACCGCGTTGTTTGTTGCCGGGGACGTGGAATCGGTGGGGGGACTCGATGTGGTGCTGGGCCCCGACGGGGAGCTCGACCTGTTCGTCGCCGGCAATCTCAGCGTGGTGGGAAGCGCGAGCCTCGGCTCCGAGGAGCACCCCGCGGCAACGCGAGTGTATGTGGGGGGAACCAACGAGATTCAGCTCACCGGGGGCAACGCGTTCGTCGCGAATCTTTATGCGCCGGAAGCTCCCGTTGCCGCGGTGGGCTCGACGGACATCTTCGGTTCGGTCTTCGCCAAGGAGTTCAGCGCGACGGGACGCGCGTCGATTCGTTACGACCGAGCGATCTTGTCCGCCGGCGACGACTGCGACATCGTTCCCCCGGAGGTCTGCCTCGCCTGCGGGGACTGCAGCGGCGGCACCACGTGTGTGGAAGGCTCCTGCGTCGGGTGTCGAACCGACGCAGACTGCTGCGAGCCCCAGGTTTGCGATGTCAACACGGGACGCTGCGGAAGTCTCCTCTTCTGACCGTGCAGTGCTGACCGCACAGTGCCGACCGCACAGTGCCGACCGCGCAGTGCCGACCGTGCAGTACTGACCATACAGTGCCGACCGTGCAGTTCTCACCGGGCGTTTCCAGCCTGCGCATAAGCTGCGCGAGATCTGTCGATGATCGCGCACTCGGTGCGCCTACAGCGAGGATGTTGGACAGATTCCTCTTGAATCTTCTGGCGCAGGTTTGTTTGACACCTTCCGGCGTCAATCTTGCTTCACGGTGTTTCCGTGGTTGCTTCCGGCGACGTCTGTATTGGGCCCAACTCCGTCATTCAGACCCTTCGTGCGGTCGAGCACCTGGAAGGGCGTGCAATGGCGGATGCGTTGCGGGAAGCGAGCAAGCTTCCGTCCGAACTTCCGGGTGGGCTGATCCCCGAAGCTTGGTTCGTGCGTCTCATCGAGGTGCTGCGCCGAACGCTGCCCGCCGAACGTGCCGAGGCGGCCTTAGCCGAAGCGGGGGTCCGGACCGCCGACTACGTGACGACGCACCGGATCCCGACCCCGGTGCGCCTGCTGCTCCGGGGGCTTCCCGCGCGCCTTGCGATCCCACTCCTGCTGCACGCGTTTGACCGCAACGCCTGGACCTTTGCGGGGCGTGGCGAATACGGGGTCGAGGGTTCCTTCCCGGGAACGATCGTCCTTCGGGGGGCACCCACCTGCCGCGGCGCATCCATCCATGACCACGGCGCCTACTACCGCGCCGCCTTTGAGCGCTTGCTTCACCTTGCCGATCGTCGGGTACGAGTTCGGGAAGCGAGCTGTGAGAGCCGGGGCGCGGACCGCTGCCGTTTCACGATCGAGATCGAGGCCTGAACGAGTATCCGGAGAACGTCATGCGCACTGTGTTCATTCACCCCAACTATCACTCCGGCGGCGCTGAGATCGCGGGGAACTGGCCGCCCGCGTGGGTCGCGTACCTCACGGGAGCGCTTCGAAACGCGGGGTTCCACGACATTCACTTCATCGACGCGATGACGCACGATCTCGATGACGACCAGCTGCGTGAGGCCCTGCGTCGCATCGATTCTCCCTACATCGTCGGGTGCACTTCGATCACCCCCAGCATCTACAAGGCGCAGGATAGCCTGAAGATTGCCCGGGACGTGCATCCCTCCGCGGTCACTCTTCTCGGGGGCGTGCACGCGACCTTCATGTACAAGCAGGTCCTCGGTGAAGCGCCGCACATCGACGCGATCGTTCGCGGCGAGGGCGAGGAGATCATGATTCGGATCGCCGAAGCGGTGGCCGACGGTCGATTCCATGCGGAGCGCGCCCAGATCCGCGGTATCGCGTTTCGCGAAGGCGACGAGGTGGTGGCCACCGCCGCTCACGAACCGATCAAGGAGCTCGATGCGCTAACCCCGGACTGGAGCATTCTCGACTGGGACAAGTACATCTATGTGCCAACCGGACAGCGCGTCGCGATCCCCAACTTTGCCCGCGGCTGCCCCTTCACCTGCTCGTTCTGCTCGCAGTGGAAGTTCTGGCGCAGCTATCGGACCCGGTCCCCGAAACACTTCGTCGATGAGATCGAGACGCTGGTGAAGGACCACGGCGTGGGCTTTTTTATCCTCGCCGACGAGGAGCCCACCATCAACCGGCAGAAGTTCGTCGCGATGTGCGAGGAGCTCATCGACCGCGATCTCGGTGTGCATTGGGGCATCAATACCCGGGTGACCGACATCCTGCGAGATGAGGACATGCTTCCCCTCTACCGCCGAGCGGGACTCGTGCATGTATCGCTCGGCACCGAGGCCTCGGCGCAGCTCAATCTCGAGCTCTTCCGCAAGGAGACCACCGTCGCCGACAACAAGAAGGCCATCCGTCTGCTCCGCGAAGCCGGAATGGTGGCGGAAGCGCAGTTCATCGTCGGTCTCGAAAACGAGACGGAAGCGACTATCGAAGACACGTTTCGTTGGGCGATGGACTGGGAGTGCGACATGGCCAATTGGATCATGTACACGCCTTGGCCGTTCAGCGATCTCTTCGAGGATCTTGCGGACAAGGTCGAGGTCCGGGACTACGCGCGGTACAACTTCGTCACGCCGATCATGAAGCCGGAGGCGATGACCCGGAGCGAAGTGTTGCGCGCGGTCATGAAGAACTACGGCCGCTTCTATTCGCGGCGGGCGCTGTTTAGCTATCCCTGGCTTCGCGACAAGTACAAGCGGAAGTACATGCTCGGCTGTCTCAAGGCGGCGTTCAAATCGAACCTCGAGCGGCGATTCTATGACCTGGGGCGGATCGGCTACCGCGGACAGAAGGAGGTCGACTTCAAGTTCGACGCGAGCCGCATCCTCACCGACGAGCAGCTCGTGCAGATCGGCAAGAAGTCCCCGGGAGTGAGCAGCAGCTACCACGCGTCAAAGGACGGGGACGCCAAATCCTCAAGCCAGCCGGGGCTGGATATCGAAGGCCTGCTCGGCGAGGAACGCATCGACGAGTTCTTTGACCCCCGTGGGTTTGCTCGACAGCGGGCCCGGGCCAAACGTCAGGCGCGCCACCTTCGGTCGCTAAGCGCAGCCGAGGCGGACGCCGAGCTTCCGAAGGACGACGAGGCACTCGTCGAAGACCATCTCTTGGTGTAGGTGCGTTAGCGCTTGCGGGGGCGGGGAACCTTGTAGGTGTCGAGGCGGTTGATGAGGGTCCGTCGGCTAATTCCCAGAAGTGTAGCGGCCCGGGTTTGATTGCCGCTGCATTGAGCGAGCGCGTCCATGATCCGCCGGCGCTCGAGTTCCTCGACCTCCGACTTGAGCGGGGGAAGGGTTGCCTCGGTGGGTCGATTCGGTGCCTGGTCCGCTGGGAGCTTGCTTCGGTCCAAGGACCCACCGTCGGCGAGCACGACCGCGCGCTCGACGACGTTTCGAAGTTCGCGGACGTTGCCCGGCCAGGAATGGGCCTCGAGCGCCGTCCAAAACTCGGGCTCGACGCTTGCGGGCGGTCGCGCTCCGTGCCGTCGCACCGAGTCCCGGATGAAATGCTCTCCGAGCGGTCGGATCTCGGAGGGCCGTTCCCGAAGCGCGGGCACTTCGATGCTCACTCCGTTCAATCGGAAATAGAGATCGCGCCGAAAGCCTCCGTCGGCGAGGTCGCGGTTCGTGGCGGCCACAATCCGACAGCGCACTGGTCTTGGTTGTACGTCGCCCACCCGGGTGACCATGCTTTGTTCGAGCACCCGAAGGAGCTTGACCTGGATGGCGGGGGAAAGCTCTCCGACTTCGTCTAAGAACAGGGTGCCGTGCTCCGCCGCTTCAAAGAGCCCCGGGCGGTCGCGGTCGGCCCCGGTAAATGCACCCCGAACGTGTCCG
>JBCCZL010000334.1:0-10833 GCA_039187775.1 Myxococcota bacterium | reverse complement strand
TCTCGTAACCGGTGACGACGCGGGGACCGTTGAAGTCTGCGATTCGCTCAACCTCGAGCCGGTAGAGGAACTGCGGAGCCTGCAGCATCGTCTGCACCACCACTTGCGCGACGCGATCGAAGTTCACGTCTTCGTCCCCGACCTCGGCAAACAGCATCGTGAACGCGTCGATTTCTCGGTCGGTGAGCGGGCGACGAAACAGAATCGCACCGAGGCTGGCGACCACGGTGCGGCCGCACTCTTGGGTCTTGTCGGTGCAGTTCACGTTCTCGCGGATGAACGTGGCGGTCTCGGACTTGTTCGCCACGATCTCCGCGATCTGACTAAACGCCCGGACGTGTTCCGGCCCGAGGGTTTGACCCGACGACGTATTTACAAAGCCTTCGAGCGGCCGGTCGACGGGCAGCGGCGCGATCTCCTCGTCGCTCAGCGACACGCCGAGTACGTCGGCGACCGTGTAGCGGAACTCGTCGCGGGTGAGCCTTCGGACAAGCGGGTCGATGGGGACAAAGTCGGCTTCTGGCTCGGGACGGATCGGAGTGATGTCGGGACCGTCTCCGGGGCCCGGGCCGGGGTTGTCCCCGGGGTCACCGTTGGGGCTCACCGCCCCCACGCATCCCCCGAGCAAGAGGGAAGTAATGGCTAACATGCCGAATTTGCTCACCCGGATTCTCCTTCCGCGTCCAAGGGTAGGTGCCGCAGGACCCCACAGTCGGGTCAAATTCGAAAAAGCCGAATAATTTCAAAGATGAACCTGAGATGTCGCCCGAGCGCGACCCACTTCGTCCTGGCGCTCCACTTCGTCCTGGCGCTCCACTTCGTCCTGGCGGTTCAGAGAAGAGGCGCGACCATCGCCGGATGGACTACTTCGTCCCACCGGAGCGCCTCGAGACCGACGGGTTCGTCATCCGCTCGTACTTTCCGGGCGACGGCGGCCGCATCTTCGATGCGGTGAACGCATCGCGGCCGCACCTCGCCCCTTGGATGCCCTGGATCGACCATCATGGCACCGTCGAACAGTCCGAGTGGTTTGCGAGAAGCTCTCGTGGACGATTTCTCCTCGGCCAGGATTTCACGCTCGGAATCTTCAGCGTTGACGGTACCGAGCTCCTCGGCGGCACCGGTTTTCACCTTCGCGAAGGACCCGTGTCCTCGCTCTCGGCAGAGATCGGGATGTTCATCCGCGCAAGCGAGGCGGGAAAAGGCCTCGGTACCCGTGCGCTGGTTGCGCTCCTCGACTGGGGGTTTCGCGAATGGCCGTGGATTCGGCTCGCGTGGCGTTGCGACATCGACAACCGCCCTTCGGTCCGCACTGCGGAGCGGGCGAACATGCGGCGCGAAGGGACGCTTCGAGGCCAACCGAAAGAAGTGGGCGAAGGTACTCGCGACACCGCGTGCTTCGCCGCGCTTCGAGACGAATGGAGTCGGGTCGGATGAAAGTGTCGTACGCCGCGATCTACAAAGCCGTGAAGCGAATTCCGAAAGGGAGGGTGGCCACCTACGGGCAGATCGCCGAGCTCGCGGGAATTGGCCCGCGGGCCCGGCAGGTCGGTTATGCCCTGTCCGCCCTCGAGGACGCGCGGGTGCCCTGGCACCGAGTGATCAACGCCAAGGGCGAGATCAGTCTTTCCGGATCGGAGCAGCGCCAGCGGCTGGAGGCGGAAGGTGTGCAGTTTGATGCGCAGGGCCGCGTGGACCTCGCAAAATACCGCTATCGCCCTCGGAAACCCCGCTGATCGGGCTGGGGGAGAACTCTTGCCCGCCTCGTCCGTCTCTTTCGACGTGGCAGGCGAAGGGTACACACGGCCGCGCGCCCGGCGGGTACGGCAACTGGCGTGGGCGGTTTTTCTGATCGGCGCGGCGACGGCGTTGGCGGCGCGGGCCGGTGCGAACGGTCCTCGGCTCGCGACTGAAGAGGAGAAGATCGAAACGGAGGCTGCGCCGGTGCACGAACCAGCTTGCCGCGACATCCGCTGCTCCGATCGGGGTCGATGTTTTACCGAGCGAGGTCGTCCGTTCTGCCTCTGTCGGGAGGGTTTCGCCGCGAATGGCCTCGCCTGCGAGTCGTCGACGCAGTCGAGCTGGATGTCGCTCCGAGGCCGCCGGAGCCAGGGCGTTGGCGAGCGGGTGGTGGCGATCGCGATGGGCGAAGTGAACAAGGGACCGGGGAGCGTCGGCCGGGAACGGACGACCTATCCGCTCGCACTCCGCGAGTACGTGCCGCGGGGCCAGCTCTGGTGCTCCGACTTTGTTGCCTGGGTCTACCGCGCAGCCGGAGTGCCGTTTACCGGTGGATCGGAAGGAGGCTGGTTGATCGGTGGTAACTTTGCGATCCGTCATTGGTTCCGCCGCCACGGCCGATGGATCGATCGTCGGTCCCCCGCATTTTCGACGTATGCGCCGCAGCCGGGAGACTACGTCCGGATCCGGACCCTTCGCGGAGGCCACAGCGGCATCGTCCACCGCGTCGACGGGGAAGACCTTCTCACCATCGAAGGAAATGTAGGCAACCGGGTTCGGACGCGGCGCCACCGAAACTATCGGAACAGTCGGGTCGATGGTTTTGGACCGCTTCGTTTGGAGCCGTCGGAGGCGCTGGACTAGGGGCGTCCTGCGGCGGGGTGGCGACTGAGGTAGAGTCTACGAACGGGAACTCAATGGCCGAGCCCTTTCGAACGTGCGCTCTCGCGCTCATGGTCGTCGGAATGTGGGCCGCGAACGTTCCCGCTCCGACCTCCGCCCAGCTCGACCGGGAGGGTTACCTCCGCGCGACGGCGCGGCTCGAGGAGGAGGCGCGTCGTGCGTGCGACCACGTGAGTTGTAGTGGCTGGGGACGCTGTTTTGCGGAGCGAGGCGTTCCGTTTTGCCAGTGCGAAGACGGCTTTGTCGCGGCCGGCGATCGCTGTGTAGCGGGGGCACCGGCTCCGGACCCGGTCGCGGGTCGTCGGGTTCCCAGCCTCGGGGATCGCGTGGTTGAGATCGCGGTCGCACAGGAAGGGCGCGGTCCCTACGGAGTGGGGCGGAGCCACCCGGAGGACCTCGGGCCGATGATGGACTACCTCCGCGCCGGCGACTGGTGGTGTACCGACTTCGTGGTGTGGGTGTACCGAGCAGCGGGAGTGCCGCTGAGCGGAGGGGGCGCCGGCGGCTGGCACATCACCGGAAACTTCGCGCTCAAACACTGGTTTCAGCGCCACGACCTGTGGGTGGATCGGGACGACGCGGATTTCGCGGAGTTCGAGCCGCAGCCGGGAGACTTTGTTCGCTTTCACACGCCCCGGGGCGGCCATAGCGCGATCGTTCGGTCCGTGGAGGGCGATGTGCTCTACACGATCGAAGGCAACGTTGAAAGCCGGGTTCGCTTCGGGCGGCACGAGGGGTTCCGTTCCCTTCCCGACCTCGATGGGTTTGGCCTCGCCTCGCTACCGAATGCACCGCCGACGGTTCAAGCGAATGCTCCGGCCGTTTGGCCGAGCGGCGTTGCGTTTTCTCTCCACGCACTCTACGGCGATGATGGCCCGGACGACGCGCTTCGCGTAGGGTGGGAAGCGGAGGGGCCGGTCGCGGTGGAGGTTCCTCCGCCTTTGCCCGCGAGCCGAGTCGAACTGGAGGTCGCGGGGCACTATCGTTTTTTGCTTCGAGCCGACGACGGAGAGTTCGACGTGAGCGACGAAGTGAACATCGAGGTCGTCGACAACACGCGGCCCGACATCGTCGTCCAGCCAGTGGGAAGCGCAGGAGTGGGCGAGCCGTTCTTGCTGTCGCATCGGGTCACCGACGATGGTTTCGGGGACGGTCCGCTTTCGATCGAAGTAGTGCAGATCGGCGGGCCTGGGGAGGTGGCGATCGAGGCCGCGGCGTCCGGAGTCCGCGTGCGAGCCGACGTCCCCGGAATCTATCTGTTCGAAGTTCGAGCCGATGATGGGCTCGACATCAGCACGGTGGAGGTCGAGGTGTTCGTCGAGCCAGCCTTCGGCGCCTGTGAGGTTGGACCGGCCTCGACCGATGATCTCGGAACGCTGGCCGTTCTGCTCTTTGCCGGCGTGGTCGTCAGTCGGCGCCGGCGACTTCGCGCACTCTAACCTTTGCCTCGGCAAACATCTCGATGCTCGTCGAGAAGTCTTCTTTCCAGCGTTCAGGGATCTGAAGGTCGGCGGGGAAGATCACTTCCGAGACGCCCGCCTGGATCAGGGAGCGGGCGCAGCGGGTGCAGGGTGGCCAGGTCACGTAGGCATGGCATCCCTTGAGGGCGACGCCGATTCGCGCGGCGTGCATGATCGCGTTTTCCTCGGCGTGGCAGATCAGCGGGTACTTGAGTTCACGGGTGGTGAGGCGCGTGGTGTCGTCGTCGATCCCCCGGGGGAATCCATTAAATCCTGTGCTCCGGATTTCTCGGTCCGGGCCGACGACGACGCAGCCAACCTTGGTCGAGGGGTCTTTGCTCCAGCGCGCGATGTGGTCGGCCAAATCGAGAAACCGCCGGTCCCATTTGATACTCATGGCGGGCTATTGTGACGAAGGTGCCCGCGAAGGGAAGGATCGTGCGAAGGGGAGGATGGTGCCCCGGGCTATGCGGGCTTCGTGGCGGGCGGGCGTTCTTTCGATTCCATGACTTCGGCGTCCGGCCGAATGCGGAACCCACGGCTGTCGCTTTCGAGGAGATCGCCGAGGCCGAGTTTGCGGAGCCGGCTTACGGTCACGTAGACGCGATTGGTGACCGACGCCGGGCGCGCCGATTCCCCGGGCCAGCCGGCGGCGAAGATCGCCGCGACGTCGAGCCAAGCCCCCGGGCTCGCCTGATGGGCCTCGAGGAGACGACGAAGGACGCGCTGAATCCGCCACCGCCGGCGGAGGTCGACGTCCGGCCCATCCGCAACTTGCAGCCAGCGGCACTCGGGTCCGACGGTGAGTGTTCGCCGTGGCGTTGGCCCGCGGGCCCGTTCGATCCGCTGCAGAAGCGCGCGTGCCGGGACTCGGAGGGCAAAGTTGCTGTTCTCCTCGAGCGCTTCGCGGACCTCCGCTTCGATCCGTCGAAGGGTCTCGGCGCCTCCTTCGTGATCGCCGGAAAAGGCGCGCGCGAGAGGGAGTTCCAGTGCGTGAAGGCTGACCGACGCGTGAAGAAGCGGAACGCGAACCCCCGCGGCGACGCGCTGTGCGCTCTCCAGATAGTGCTGAGCTTCGTCCAGGTCGCCGGTGCGCGCGGCGACCATTCCGAGACCGCCGAGGGTGAGCGCAGTGGTGGTCCATTCGGCGAGGGGCCGAAGGCGTCCCAGCGCGTCGAGCAGGTAACGGCGTGCATCGGAGTACCGCTCGCGTTCTAGGGCAACGTGGCCCTGACCAAGGCGGGCGATCCCCAACAGCCAGTGGTTCTCGCTCGCCTCGAGTACGGGCAGCGATTGCTCGAACGAATCCGATGCGGCGTCGAGCTCGCCGCGGTCGAGGTACACGAACCCGAGGGCCGAGTCGCAGAATGCCGCCCATCGAAGGTCGGCGATCTGCTCGGCCATCGTTTTCGCGGCTCGAAACGCTTCCTCGGCCGACGGGTTGGCGCCATCGGCGAGCCGACAGACCCCGAGGTAACCGAGGGTGTAGGCTTCGCCGCGCCGGTCGCCGATACTTCGAAAGAGAAGGCGGGCCTCTTCGAGGCGTCGTTCGGCGGCGGCGGTTTCGTAAAGGATGAGGATCGTCGCGACGGTTTCCAGAAGGAACGCGGAGAGCCCAGGAGCGTGATGGTTTGCGAGGACCGCCTGGGCCTGTTCGACGCAGCCGGTGACTTCGGTTTCCCGATACAGCGGCGGCAGGAGCCCCGCTTTGTAGATGAGTGCGAACGCCTCTAACCGAAACGAGCCGTGTTGACGGCCGAGCGCTTCGACCTCTTCGAAAATCGCGAACGCCTGTCGAAAGCGCCCTCGCTTCACATTGGCCTCGCCGAGGATCACCAGGCCCAGGGGCCGAAGGTCTGCCCGTTCGTCCGGGAGGGCGGAAAGCTCGGCGTTCACCATCGCGCACAGCTCGGCGTAGGGTCCTCGACCGAGATAGACCGGGCTCAGCCGAAGCAACGCCTTGAGCGCGGATGCCGGGTCGCGGCGCCGTCGAGCTCGCTCGTAGATCGCGCGGAGGTTCGGCGCGTCCTCTTCCAGCCTTCGTCGCTCGTTGCGGGTGCGGCGCCCGTCGATCAACCACACGTCGTCGATCGTCTCGCCGAGGTAATAGGCCTCGATCCGGGCTTCGGCTTCGCGCTGCTCCTCGGCGGGCAGCCGTTCCTCGAGATACTGGCGGACCGGCTCCGAGATCCGGTAGCGAGGCGGATCGGTGCGCGACCGACCGAGCAGTGACCGCTCCCACAGGGCCTGGAGCCGCTCGGCCACGGTCCCGAGATCCGCTTCCGGAAAGAGCGCGGCGGCCTGGGCCACCGTGAATGAGCCCAGAAGCTGAGAAACGAGGGCGAGCGCATGGCGTTCGTCTTCCGGGAGTCGCTGGTAGGACCAGTCGATGGCCGCGCTCAACGACCGGAAGCGCGCCGACCCAGGGGCCGTCCGCGCCGTCATGATCTCCAGTCCCCGCTCGAGCTCCTCCTTCAGTCCGGACAGACCGAGAAACCCGGCCCGACTCGCGCAGAGTTCGATCGCGAGCGCATTTCCGTCGAGCCGCTCGGTGATCTCGCGGACGGCGTCACTCTCCGCGATCAGGGGTTCGCCGGAGGCGGCGGTCGCCCGATGGTAAAAGAGCGCGATGGCGGGAGGGCGTTCGGAGCCGCGGCTGGGTAGGGGGCCGACCGCGATGAGTCGCTCGTCGGGCTCGCGCAGACGCTCTCGGCTCGTGGTGATCATCGGAATCCCATCGAGCCCGCGGCGGAGCGCCCGGAGCGGGGGTGCGATGTCTGGCAGCAGATGTTCGAGATTGTCGACGACGATGAAATCCGTTTCCCGTCGCCGAAGCGCGACCCCGAGCTCTTCAAAGGCGACGTCGGTGCAGTCCTGCGGGTGAAAGTCGTCTCCCACGATCCCCGTCAGGAGGAGGTACGCTTCCTCGACCGATCGCGCCATCGTGAGATCGACGAGATGCGAGCTCGTATCCTCCGCGCGGCGTTGAAACTCGAGGGCGAGCCGCGTCTTTCCTGCGCCGGGAGCGCCCACCACCGTAATCAGCGCGACGCCCTCGTCGAGCTGCTGGGTCAGCGCTTCGAGTTCTTGTTCTCGGCCGAAAAAGGCGGACGACTGCACGAACCACGGTCTAATCCGAAAAGGCGCACTTCGCGACCGGGAACGCGCGTTTCGGGCCTTCGGGTCGGTTTTCGCTCGTTCTTTGCTGGGCGGTCGTTGCCAGACGGCTGCCCGGAACCGCGATGGTTCCCCAAGGATGGGGCGACGGTATACCTTCGCGTGGTGCGTTTCGAAGTTCGTCGGGTTCCGTTTCCGCCGCCGCGCCTCGCTGAGATCGTGCTCCGAACCCTCCCCACCCTCGTGCTGCTGCTCGCCGCCTGCGGAGACGACGGTCGCGGGCCTCGACTCGATGCGTCCTTCGACGCGACGGTCGATGTTCGCGACGATCGTTCGCTCGATGGCGACGTTCAACCCGCGGACGCACGCGTCGATGCCGCGTGCCGAGATGCCGACCGCGACGGGGTGAGCGACTGCGAAGGAGACTGCGACGACACCGATCCGCTGCGCTATCCGGATGCCCCCGAGATCTGTGGCGATGGAGTCGCGAACGGGTGTGGCACCGCGGTGGACCCTGGTTGCATGGACCGGGGCACCTTCGTCGCGCCTCCTCCGGTCGGAGACGATGCCAACCCCGGCACGAAGACGTCTCCTGTGGCCACGATTCAGCAGGGCCTCCGAAATGCGGCACAAATCGGGATGGCCACGGTCGTCGTGGTGGTGGCCGAAGGAACCTATGCAGAGAAGGTCGACCTTCCAAACGGGGTGGAGCTTCGCGGTGGCCTCACCCCCGACTTCTCTTCCCGAGGGGAAGCGAGCGTTCTTTCGCCGCCCGCCGATCCGGGCGCGGACGATGTAGCGACGCTGGCGGTGGCGGGGGGAGTCGAAGCGACGGTTCGGGACTTTCGGGTGTCGACGGTGGCTTCAGGGCCGACGCATCGCACCGGCGTTCGCATCGCGACCGATGGGTCCCTCACGCTGTCCAGCGTCGAGGTGCGTTGCCGTGCGCCCGAACGTTGCGTGGGAATCGACGTGAACGGGGGAACGCTCGCCGCCGCCAACGTGGAGATCCAGCTTTCCGAGGGCAACGAGCGATTTGGCGTCTCGCTCGTCGACGCAGTGAACACCACCCTCGACGACGTGCGGGTGACCGCCGATGGAGGGGAAGATGTGGCCGGCTTTCTTATTCAGGGCGGCGACGTCGAGAGCCACGCGGCGATCGTGACGCTCGACGGCGTCCGCCGTTCGGTGGTGGGGATCGTGGTCTCAGGAGAAACGGACACCACGCTTTACAACGGCGTGGTGAGGATCGGCACGGTCGCGGACGCCGCCGGCGTTTCTGCGGGCATCGAGCTTCGCTATTTGCAGCCCCCGCAACGTCGCCCGTCCATCCTCATCCACTCGAACCTGCTGGTGGGGGGCGCCGGAGGCGCTCGTTCGAGCGGCCTCGCGTTCAACTTCAACGGCGGAGCAGTGCTCATCGCAGGGCGGGTCTACAACAACAACTTCCGATCCGGCTCGGGGACCGAGCGCTTCGCCGTGGCAGAGAACGATATCGGAATCGATCCCGAGGTCTTCGAGAACAACGCGCTCTACGTCGATCCCGGTGGAGGCGCGGCCTACCTCGACGAAGCGCGGTTTGATCTCGATGACGCGAGCGAGATCAACGATGTCGGAGGCCATCGGGACAACCTTGTCGAGAACTGTGAGCCGCAAAGCCTGTCGGGAGGCGACTATCGATTGCCCGCGTCGTCGCCTTGCATCGATGCGGGAGGCCGCCGCGAGCTCCCGCCCACGGACTTTCTCGGAGGCCCCCGCGGTCTCGGCATTGCCCCGGACATTGGCCCCCACGAGGCGGGATAAGCCGCGACGTCCCCGAACGCCATGAGCGACGTTCGAAAGCGCCGACGGCGGACCGAGCCCATGGACTTCGGGGTTCGCAGGAACAACTGGCGAAGCGGTTCGATGGATTCGGTTGCGCGGTGCATCGCGCGTTGGTTTACGCCGTGGATCCTTGCCGCAGGTTGCCAATCCTCCGCGCCGCTCGAGCATCGCGCCGAGTTGCCTCGCCCTCCGGCGGTCGTCGAACCTCTCCCCGAAGCCTCGCCCGGCCGGCTCGGCCGCATCGAGGCGGAAGTGCGGACGCTCGGTCCGATCGAGGCGAGCGCCGGAGTCGACGAAGGACGGCCGAGTGCGTTCGAGCCGATCCTTTACGAACTCGACATCGACAATCGTTCCGAAGAGCCCCTCCGATTCGATGTGGGCGGCGACTACCGGGGGCTCCTTTTTCACCTCCGGTACAACGTCGAGGTCCGGGTGGAGGGTGCGGATGCTCCCGCGTGCAGCCTCGGTACTGAGCGACCTCCGCATTTCGGTGGTCTCGGTACGATGGTCGAGCTGGCGCCGGCGGGGCGATTTCACGATGTGCAGGCGCTCAACCCGAGCTGCGAGGTGCTCGAGGCGCCGGGCCGCTATCGGATCCGGGTGGTGCGTGCGCTCACCGACAGTGAGCGACCGGCCGACTCGACGCTGCCCTGCGGCGGACGGTGCCCGGAGTGCGACGACCTCACCCCCGAAGACGCCACCGACCCCGATGCGGAGGGCCGATGCGCCGAGTGGCTTCGAAGCTTCCCCGTGGTGGCGGCCGAGTTCCCGCTTCGGGTGGGGAGCTATGAGCCGGCGCTTCTTCGGACGCGACTCTCGACCCTTGGCCAGGCTCTTCGCACCGTGTCCTCGGCGGCCCCCGAGCGCGGCGCGATCGCATTCTACGGCCAGTGGTTATGCCGAGCGCTGATCTGCGACTGCCCGGAATATCGGGACGACGCCGAGTTTTTCGACGAGCTCGCGGCCCTCGTCCCGGAGGCCCCGGAACCGTGTGATCCCGCCGACAACTCTAGGAATTAGAGACTTGAAGAAACTTTTGGCCGCGTCTCCGTGCTCTCGCTTGAGGCCTCTTTCTCCGCGTGATACTGGGCCGGCGGGGTAGGATTCGCGCCACCCTTTGAACCTCGGATGAGCGACCCTCAGGACCAGAGCCCCCAGGAGCAGGGCAAGAAGACCACGCGCTGGGATCGCTTCGTTGATGCGTATGTGGAATTCGCATCCCGTCGTGGGGTGCTCGTGGCGGCGGTCGGGCTCGTGGTAGTCGCGGTCGGGGCAGCGTTCGTCCCCAGCATTCGGATCGATCCTCGGCTCGAGATGATGCTCCCCGCGGATACTCCGTCCCAGCTGGCGGTGAACGAGGCGCGGGAGCGGTACGCGAACGCGAGTCCCCTGTATCTCGCGGTGACCTCTTCCGACCCGGTGGTCAATCGCACCGTCACCCGGGAGCTTCTCCGTCGAGTGGAGGAGTGGGACGAGGTCCTCTGGGCGATCGACAGTCGTGACCCGAGCTTCTTTCTCGACCGGCGGCTCCTCTATCTTCGGGCCGAACATGTTGACGAGTTTGCCGACCAGGTCAGCGAACGCGTGGACTGGGAAGAGTGCGAACGGCTTCCCGGCTGCGTGAACCTCGATGATCAACCGCCGGAACCCGACTTCGAAGGGCTCCGCAACCGCTACGAAGAGATCCCCGAACTCTCATCGCTTGTGCAGCTCCTCGGGCGCAGTGAAATCCCGGATCCCGACCAGGACGCGAACGCGCCGCCCGACGACGGCGGGCCGGGCATGGGCG
>JBCCZL010000333.1:0-10869 GCA_039187775.1 Myxococcota bacterium | reverse complement strand
GTCCTCTGCTGGGGAGCGAACAACGAGGGCCAGCTTGGCAACGGCACCGGAATGGGCAGCAACATCCCGGTGCAAGTCGAGTTCGAAGGCGCACCGCTGGCCCAGGTTTCGGCCATCGACGCGGGGCTTGACCATACCTGTGCGATCCGAGGTCCGGCCAATGGCCAAGACGTGATCTGCTGGGGCGCCTCCGACAACTTCCGTTCGGGGCCCGACAACAACAATCCCGGACCGCAGGAGATTTCCTTTCCTGGCGTCACCGAGTTTGCCGCCGTCGCCACCGGAAACACGTTTAGCTGCGTGGTTGGGACCGCAGGCAACCGGGTGTTCTGCTGGGGAGAAAACGCCCGCGGTCAGTCCGGACAGCCGAGTCAAAACGATGTGCAGAATCCCTTGGTCGTCCTCACCGCGGGTGGCGGCGCGGTGGGCGGGGCCAACTCCCTGGATCTCGGAGGGGCCCACGGCTGCGTGTCTCGAGATACGGATGTCCTCTGTTGGGGAGGCAACGGGCGCGGCCAGGTCGGCATCAATTCGATGCAGGATCAGTTTGCCGCCCAGCCGGTCAATGTGCCGGTGGACCGCCGCTCGAGGGTCGTTCTTGGCGCTCAACACACGTGCATCGTGGGCGGGACCGGAGAAATTCACTGTTGGGGCCTCAACGGGATGGGCCAGAGCCTTCGCGTGGACGGCGGAATGACGCTCCCTACGCCGATGCTCGCGGATGTTGGACCGGCGATCGATCAGGGCCTCTGGGCAGGATTTCTTACCACCTGCGTGGCGCTTGCCGATGGGCCACGCTGCTTTGGTCAGAGGGAACTATGAATCGTCTCAGAATCGGATGGGGCCTCGCGCTCGGCGTCGCGTTTCTTTTGGGAGGGTGCCCGTCGATCTACGCCCCACAGGTCCGAGCTGAAAACGCGAACATCACCGGAGTGGCCAACGGCGGCCTCCAGATGCTCGTGAATCTCACCGTGTACAACCCGAACGAGTTCGATGTCGGGGTCGATGAGCTGACAGCGCACCTGATCCTGAACGGCGAAGACCTCGGCACCGTCCGCCTCGATCAGGAGTGGACTCTTGTCGCCCAGCGGGACACGCCGATGCAGGCGCAATTCGTGGTGCCCTTCACCGCGATGCCCTCGCTCGTGGTGAACGCGGTGCTCGGGGGCCAAGTTCCGTACACCGTCTCCGGCGAGGCGAGCGTCGCGGGCTACCCCGTCACTGTCGACTACGAATACCAGGGGTATGTCGACCAGGCGATGCTCATCAACACCGCCACCCAGAGCATCGGCATTCCGTTCCTCAGTCCGAAGCCGGAAGCGGCATCGGACTAGTCCTTCACCCGCATGACATGGATCGCCCTCGCGACGGATCCACCACCGTCCGTCGCACCGACCGCTTCGCTGCCTTCTCGAAGTACCTCGGGTATTCCTCGTCGGCTCGGCACGACGGCCGGCGGCGCCTCCACCCCGATCATCGACCGACCAAGCTCACGCGGGTGAAGGACTAGGAGACTGCGGGCTAGGGAGTCGCCCCGAGCTCGACTTCGAACGACCAGCCATCGTCTTGAACGAGGAGTTCTCCGGTCGCTTCGTCGAGTGCGAGCTCCGGATCTCCGTCGCGCGCGATCGTGTTGCGGTCGTAACACTTCAGTGGCTCGCCCTTTTCGCTCGTACAGTCGACGTAGCCGAAGTCTTCGAAGCCATAGATCCGGCGCCCCCCACAGTCGATGAAGAGCTGCGCATCGAACGCCAGCTGGACCGGTTCCACCACGATGCGGCAACGATCGCCGGCGAGTGTGGGTGCGGGCCCCTCGACCGCTCGGACCTCTCCGGTCAACGTGCCCGCCTCAACCGGCTCGAACACCCCGAACGCGAAGAGGCCGGCCACCACGACCCCGACCGCAGAGATGGTGCCCAACACCCAAAAGAGTCGCCGACGTCGGAGACGGCGAGCTTCGGTGCGGACGCGTTCGGCATGGTTTTGCTGACTGGCCGCGAGTTCAGTCTTCCGCGCCCGGAGTTCGTCGTCGAAGGCTCGAGACTGGACCTCCCGGCGCTCGGCCTCCGCTCGGAGCACCTCCCGGTCCTGCTCCGCATCCACATCGAATGCCGGCTCCATCGTCACCGCGCTCCTCCGGGCGGCGTGGTGAGAACGATTTCGAGCGACCAATCCGGCGAGGTGTCCCGGATCGCGATCCGCTTTTCACTTCGGACAAACTCGACCGCCGGGTCGTCTTCGAACTCGTCGTCGAGGCAGCGCTCCACAAACCGACCGGACACGCAATCGATGTAGCCCAGGCTCCCGGACCCGTAGAGCAGCCGGTCTCCACAAAGGAGCTGAATTCGATGACTGTAGCTTCCGTCGTGGGGGGAGAGGAACATGGTGCAGCGGGTTCCTCCGGGGACCGGGGCATCTCCGGTAGCCAGAACGACGTCGCCGTAAAACAGCCGCGTGTCGTCGGATGGACGCGAAGACGTCATCAGGAACACGAACACGAACATCGGAAGGAGTGCTCCGACCCCAATGATCACTCCGATCCCCTTGCCGCTCGCAAGCCGCGCCTGCGATTGAACGTCTCGTTCTTCAGACGCGAGGGCAGCGGTGACGGAGGCGAGCTCGGAGCGCTTGGATTCAAGCTCATCGTCGAGCCCACGGATGCGATGACGGAGAGCCTCCCGGTCGTCACGAAACGCCATGCTTACTCCGTGAGGACCACTAGAACATCACGGTTTCCACGATAGGCACACCCCCGACGTTCATCGCGGTCATGCGAGGAGTCTGATACATGGCCGCGTTTTGAGCTCGGCGCTCCCGTTCCCGCCGTTCTCGTTCCTGGCGTTCTCGTTCTCGGCGCTCCCGCGCGCGTTCCCGTGCGCGGGCCCGGTCTGCCTCGGAGGGTGAGTCTGCTGCGGAGGGTGAGTCTGCTGCGGAGGGTGAAACTTCCTCGGTGGTATTCGCGGCAGCGGTCTCGGTAGCGTTCTCCGTGGGTTCGTCGACCGGCTCTTCGGTCGGAGTGCCGTCTGCCACCGCGTTAGTCGCATTGTCCGGGGCCTCGTCCGGCGCGGCTTCGCGCTCCGCGGCGCTCAGATCTGCCGGCGGTTCGGCCGAGTCATCCGTCGGCGGGGCCGTCTCTGGATCGGTCGATGGGTTGGTTGCCGGCGCGAAGCCGGTTCGGTCGGTCGCGGCGGGGAGCGTGACCGGCGGCGTCGACGTCGCCGGCCCCTCCTCCGAGTTGTCGAGGACGATCACTCCGATCAGCACCGCAGCAAGAAAAAAGATCGTCGCTCCGCCGAGCAGGATCGCGACGTAGAGGCCCTTCGAAGACGATGGTCTCGGAGGAACCACCGGCTGCCCCGGCAGCGCCAGCGACCCCGACGCCGGCGAGTAGGCAGGCAGCGGAGCCGTTGTCTCCATCGAGGCATCGTGGGGCATCGCCGGCATGCCGATACGGTTGGCAGTCTCGGCTGAACCGGACGGGTTCGGCGGACCGGATTGGGGTAAAGCACCGATCAGCTGCCCGTTGGGATCCGCGGGGGTGAGGATCTGGGTCGCCGCGATATTGACCCCGTCCGAGCGGTGCACTCCCGAAGACACCCCGGGAGCTTTCGCCACGCCCGACTCCGGCACCGGCTCGATCTGAGCGGCCGCTGCGCCTTCCGCCAGGACCATCGTCTGGGGGTACGGGGAACGCGACCCCGGAACGGCACTCGGGTTCGGCGCGGCCGGAGATGCCTGTGGTGCGGCAGGAGCCGCTGGCACTTGCGCCGCCGGGGAAGGAGCCGCTTGCGCCGCCGGGGAAGGAGCCGCTTGCGCCGCCGGGGAAGGAGCCGCTTGCGCCGCCGGGGAAGGAGCCGCTTGCGCCGCCGGGGAAGGAGCCGCGCCTTGAAACGCGCCGACCTCCACCTGGGGCACCGGCAGAGCTCCCTCGCTAAGGGCGGTCAGCTGGTCCACGATGACCTCGCTTCCCACCTCGACATTCGAGGGGAGCAAGACACTCGCGACGCTCGCCGGCAGCGCCTGCTTGCCCTCTTCGATCTGCCCCCGCATCACCGCGAGCAGGAGCTGCGAGAGCTGCTGGGTGTCGAGGGTCACCGCTGCCGGGACCGCCTGCATCAAAGACTGACGGAACTCGTGGGCGGTCGAATACCGCGCCGTCGGATCCGGCTCGAGTGCACGCATCACCACCGCATCGAGTGCATCGGGAACCTCCGACGCGAGCGTCTTCGGACGCGGGACCTGCGGATTGCGCACGAGGTCGAGGAGCGCGAGGTCGTTGTCCGCATGAAAAAGCGGGCGCCCCGTCAGAAGTTCCCAGAGGACGATCCCGAGCGCGTACACGTCGGTTCGCTGATCGACCGACCGTCCCGCCGCCTGCTCGGGTGCCATGTAGCGGAACTTCCCTTTGAGCATTCCGGTGGCGGT
This sequence comes from Myxococcota bacterium, assembly GCA_039187775.1. GTDB lineage: Bacteria > Myxococcota_A > Polyangia > Polyangiales > JBCCZL01 > JBCCZL01. Next base: position 6,444 of record JBCCZL010000333.1, on the reverse strand, counting down.
GTGCTGAGATCGACCCGCCGCTTTGGCGATGCCAAAGTCGATGAGCTTGACGTAACCCTTGTAGGCGAGCAGCACATTCTGCGGGCTGACGTCCCGGTGGACCACCCCGAGAGGCTGCCCCTGGTCATCGGTAACGCAATGTGCTGCGTGGAGACCTGCGGACACTTTGATCGCGAGATGCACCGCCAGTTCGGTGCTGAGCTTTCGCTCGCGCCGCTTGAGGGCGGTCTTGAGCTGGCTCAACGAGCAGCCCTGCACATACTCCATCACCATGAAGTACGCGCGGTTCTCTTCTCCGAGGTCGTAGACGCTCACGCAGTTCGGGTGCTCGATCCGCGCAGAGAGCCGCGCCTCATCGAGGAACATCCGAACGAAGGTCTCGTCCTTCGCGAGGTGCGGATGGATCACCTTGATCGCCACATGTTTGGCGAACCCGGCCGCACCACCACGACGACCGAGTTACAGCGTCGCCATTCCCCCGGACTTGACCTCCGCTACGACCTCGTAGCCTGCAATGTGCTGCCCCACTTCCATCGAGGCCAGTGTAGCAGGGGTGGGCGGGAACGCCTTGTCCGTCGCGGGTGACCTCAGGGGCTAGGGTCGGCCTGCCGGTCGCGGCGGGCCACCATCCGCGCAAGGTGCCGCCCGCCGACCCAGCGCTCCCGGTAATAGAGCACGGAGAGGCCTGAAAGATCTCGCAGCAGCTCGTTGCTTTCGGCGAGCCAGCGCCGAGACGGCGAGAGGTTCCGTTCGAGATTGCGCACCGTCGGCAGCTCGACCACGACAACGCCGCCCGGAGCGAGGGCATCCCGAATGGGCGAAAAAAGATTTCGCTGCCGGTAATGAAAACACGCGATCACGTCGAAGGGACCTTCCGGGAGCGGGTCCTTTTCGAGGTCCGCCACGTGCGTCTTGATTCGTACGGCTTCATCCGCGGCAGCCTCTCGAGCGAGGGCGAGGCCCACCGGAGAAATATCCACGGCAACCACTTCGAGGCCTCGGCGTCCAAGCCAGACCGCGACTCGACCGGTCCCCGCCGCCACATCGAGGGCCCGGCCCTCGACCGGCAGATCCTCTTCCAAGTCCCGAAGCCATCCGGGTGCCTGCCCCCGGGCATGACTACCGCTCTTATAGCGCTCGTCCCACTTCTCTCGGTCCTCATCCGCCACGGTCGCGCCTTCCGAAAGTGGGGAGCGTGCCAAAGGCTCGTCGGGAGGACAATCGAGAAGCGCCCGGCTTGTCCAACCTGCTATTCTCGCCGACGGCGAGGACACGGTGGACCAGCAGACGATTCGGGAAACGTTTGAGAAGCGGGGGATTCGCAAGGTCAAGGTGGGCGGCTTCGACGTCGACGGGCTTCTTCGCGGAAAGTACATCTCCCTCGACAAATTCTGGTCCGCCGCCGACAAAGGCTTCGGCTTCTGCGACGTGATCTTTGGCTGGGATATTGTCGACGAGCTGTACGACAACGGCCAGGTCACCGGCTGGGCCCAGGGTTTTCCGGATGCCCACGCCAAGATCGATCTCGGCACGATTCGTTTTTATCGGCACGAGCCGGACACCGCCCACGTCCTCTGCGACTTCTACGACGATGCACGAAAACCGCATCCCGCCTGCCCTCGCAATCTCTTGAAGCAGGTGGTCGCGCGCGCCGAAACGTCCGGCTACCGACCGGTGATGTCGGCGGAGTTCGAGTTCTGGGTGTTCCAGGAAAACCCGGACTCGCTGCAGGCGAAGGGGTTCCAGGATCTCACTCCGGTGACTCCCGGCATGTTCGGCTATTCGTGGGTGCGCTCCGGACAGAACGCCGAGTTCCTGCACGACGTCCTCGACACTCTCCGCGACTACGATGTGGACATCGAGGGCATCCACACCGAAACCGGCCCCGGGGTGTACGAAGCGGCGCTCCGCTACGACGACGCGCTCGCCGCCGCGGACAAGGCAGCGCTGTTCAAGACCACGCTGAAGCAGATCGCCACTCGCCACGGGCTGGCGGTGACCTTCATGGCCAAGTGGAACGAAAAGCTCCCCGGCTCGAGCGGCCACATCCACCAAAGCCTCTGGGATTCGAAACGGGAAGAGAATCTCTTTGCCGAAGGCACCGGCCTCTCCGATCTCGCGAAGCACTTCCTCGGGGGTCAGGTTGCATTGATGCCCGAGCTCACTGCGGTGATGGCGCCGTTCGTGAACAGCTACAAGCGCTACGTTCCGGGGCTCTGGGCTCCCCTCACCGCGAGCTGGGGCGTCGAAAACCGAACCTGCGCGCTCCGGGCGATCACCGGGCCTGGCCGAAGCGCAGTTCGGATCGAGCATCGACAGGGTGCCGCCGACATCAATCCCTACATCGCGATGGCGGCAGCCCTCGGCTCGGGACTTTGGGGTATCGAACAAGGCATCGACGCCCCTGCACCGATCGAAGGCGACGCCACCTCCGAGGACGCGCCCGGTCGGCCTCTTCCCCGGACGCTCTCGGCGGCGGTCGGAGCGCTTCGGGAGAGCGACGCGGCCCGAGAGGTCCTCGGGGAGAGCTTCGTCGACCACTACGCGCGCACCCGGGAGTGGGAGGCGCGCCAGTACCAAAAGTCGGTGACCGATTGGGAGCTTCGTCGGTACTTTGAGGCGGTGTAGGCGATGAAGCTCTTTCCCACGCGGCCAATGCGCCTTCCCCGGCTCCGACCCTACGTGCCGCGAGCGGACGACCCCGCCATCTTCTGGTTTAACGGCGAGCGAGACGACATCGTCAAAGAGGTCACCACCCGGGTTGTGGCCGCCAACAGCGCGGACAACGCCGCCCTCGAATACGCCCTCAACGAAGTGGCGTTCTACGAAGCCCAGCGCCTCGCCCGTCAGAAGGACCAGGAAGCAAAGGACAGCCTCGGGTTCTGGAAAGGCGTGCTGAAACGCGTGGCTCGCATGAGCGAGGAAGAAAAGCGACGCACCCTTTCCAAGATCGTTCGAAGAATGGCGAAGGACGTCGCGGGAAACTTCGACCCGCGAGTCTACCGGATGTCCGAGACGGTGGTGCCGAGACTGCTGACGGCAGTCATGAACCCAATGTCGCTCCCCCAGGAGCTCGTGCGACCCCACTCGCGCATCGATGAGCTCCTCCGCGTCGAGGGTGACGTCGAAAAACTCCAGAAGCTGAGCCAAAAGGGAACGCTCATCTTCACCCCCACCCACTCGTCGAACCTCGACTCCATCGTCCTCGGCTACGCGCTGCAGATGAACGGCCTGCCGCCAGTGATCTACGGCGCCGGCAAGAACCTCTTCACCAATCCGATCATCAGCTTCTTCATGCACAATCTCGGCGCCTACCGCGTCGACCGTCGGGTAAAGAGCCGCCTCTACAAGGCGGTGCTCAAGACCTATTCGACGGTGATGATCGAGCGGGGCTACCACTCGCTCTTCTTTCCCGGCGGAACCCGAAGCCGTTCCGGACTGATCGAGCGCAAACTCAAGCTCGGCCTCGCCGGGACGGGAGTCGAGGCGTACAGCCGAAACCAGGTCAAAGGGGTGCGCCGCAAGGTGTGGTTTGTGCCCACCACCATCAACTACGTACTGGTGCTCGAGGCGGAGACCCTCATCGAGGACTACCTCAAGGAACAGGGCAAAGCGCGCTACATCATCGACGACGACGAGTTCTCACGGATCGACCGCTGGGTCTCCTTCTTCCGGAAACTCACGTCGATGGAGAGCCCCTGCGTGATCCGCTTTGGGGCGCCCCTCGATCCGTTTGGCAACGATGTCGACGACAACGGTAAGTCGGTCAGTCCTCGGGGCGCGGTCGTTGACTCGGCAAGCTACGTATCTCGCGATGGCAAAGCGTCGATCGATCCGGCCCGCGACCGAGCCTACACCGAGGACCTCGGCAACGTCCTTAGCGGCCGCTACTGCTCCGAATCGATCATCATGACCACCCAGCTGGTGGCCCATGTGCTGTATCGGCGCCTCGTGCACGCCACGCCCGGCCTCGAAGAGTTCGTTCGGACGCGCCATCGGGGCGACGTCACCATTCCGCGCGAAGAGCTCGTCCGCGAGCTCGGCGACGCCCGTGACGCCCTCGCCCGGCTCGAAAACCAAGGCCAGGTTCGAATGAGCGAAATGCTCCGCAAAGAGAATCCAGACTACGTCCTCGAGCAGGCCCTCGAGGCATTCAAGGGCTACCATTCGCGGGTGGCGGCGCACGACATCGGCGCGGAAGTCTCGGTGGAAGACCCCACGCTGCTGCTGTTCTATCAGAACCGCCTTGTGCCATATGCCGAAACGCTCGCCGACGACGTTCATCTGCGGGCCGCTCGCGAGATCGCTCGGATAGGAACCGTCCGATGAGTCCGACCATTGGCGTGGTCGGGGGCGGAGGATTTGGTCGCGGTCTTGCCCTCGCGGCACACCGGAACGGCCACGAGGTCGTGGTGCAGACCCGAAACCCCGATCGGAATGTCGGAGAAGGCGTGACGACCACCAACTCGTTCGAAACGGTGGCCGAGGCTCCAACCATTTTCATTGCCGTTCCTTCCCAGTTCGTCGAACAGACGGCGATCGGTCTCGCGCCTCATCTCAACGGGAGCCACTACCTCGTGCATGTGAGTCGAGGACTCGTGGGTGCCGACCTCCAGCCAATCACGTCGATCCTCCGGGCGCAGACGCCCGCCCGTCGCCTCGGCGCCCTCGGAGGCCCCCTCGTTGCCGAGGCCCTCCAGGAAGGCACTCCGAGCGGGGCGGTGATCGGAACGCGGTTTCCCGAAGTGGCCACCGCGGTACAAGAGGCGATCGCAAGCACCGCACTTCGCATCTACACCACCGAAGACGTCGTGGGAGTGCAGGCCGCTTCTGCGATGGTGGGCCTCCTGGCCCTTGCCGCCGGCTTTGCCAGAGCGTCCAAACTCGGACCGGCCGCCCTCGCGGTCATGGCGACGCGAGGCATCGCCGAAGCGGCACGGGTCGGGCGCGCGATCGGGGCACAGGAAAGCACCTTCTATGGTCTCGCTGGCTTTGGGGACATTTCCGCCGCCCTCGCCGGTGACGAGCGGCCCGAGGTTCGACTCGGCCGAGCGCTGAGCACCGGGCTCCCGCTCGAAGAAGCTGCGGCCAAGGCCGGAGCGTTCATCGAAGGAACCGATCTTGCCCGCCGCGTGCGAAGCTATGTCGATCGGCAAGCGATGGAAGCGCCGATCTGTAGCATTCTCGCCGATGTACTCGCCCACAAGTCCACCGCCGAAGAAGCGGTCCGGGCCCTGATGACCCGACGCCAGAAATCCGAATGAGGCAAGAGGAGCATTCCCCATGACGGTTGTTTGGAGCTTTCCCACCCGCGTTGTGTTTGGCGAGGGAGCGGTGACCGGGCTGAGCGAAGAGGTGAAGCGACTGGGGGGATCCCGAGTCTTCCTGGTCAGCGACAAGGGCGTCCACGACGCGGGTCTCCTCGAACCGATCGAGGAATTGCTCAAAGAGGCGGCGATCGATTTTGCCACGTTCACCGAGATCTCGAGCAACCCGCTCGAAAAGGAGCTCCTCGCGGCAGCGAATACCTATCACCAGGCGAAGAGTGACATCATCGTTGCGGTTGGCGGCGGGAGTCCACTCGACGTGGCCAAGCTCATTCGAGTCGCGACGACCCACCCGCTCCCGATCGCCCAGTACGATGACGCGATCGGCGGAGACGCGAAGATCACCGAGCCCATGCCGCCGATGATCGCCATTCCAACCACCGCGGGAACCGGTAGCGAAGTCGGCCGGGCGGGGGTCGTCACCATCGAAGAGAGCAATAAGAAGACCGTGATCTTTTCGCCTCGGCTGATGCCCGAGGTAGCCCTACTCGACCCGGCACTCACGGCGACGATGCCCTCGAAGATCACCGCGGCCACGGGGTTTGACGCGCTCACGCACTGCATCGAGGCATACTGTGCGCAGGGGGATCATCCGATGGCCGACGCGATCGCGATCTCGGGGATTCGGCTTGTGGTCAGGCACCTCGAACGGGTGATTCGGGACGGCAAGGACATTCGGTCTCGCGGCGAAATGATGAAAGCGGCGATGATGGGGGCGGTCGCCTTTCAAAAAGGCCTCGGCGCGTGTCACTCGCTCGCGCACCCGCTTTCCGCCGAGCACGATCTTCACCACGGCCTCGCCAACGCCCTGTGCCTGCCGGCGGTCCTGGACTTTAATCGGAGCGCGGTCCCCGAGCGGATCGCGCACATTGCCAAAGAGCTCGGAGTGCGGGGCGAGGACAACGAAACCCTCTGCTTCGAGTGCGCGGGAGCGGTCCGCGCCCTTCGCCGCAAAGTCGGTCTTCCGGAGGGCCTCGGCGCGGCGGGAGTCGACGAGGACGCACCCGAAAAGCTTGCGCCCCTGGCGTTTGCGGATGCTTGCCATCAACTCAATCCGCGCACGTGCACAGAGGAGGACATGCTGTCGCTCTACCGCTCACATCGAGGCGCGGTAGAG
>JBCCZL010000332.1:0-10881 GCA_039187775.1 Myxococcota bacterium | reverse complement strand
CGTGCCCCGCGCCGTCGTAGACCGAGACCTCTTGGCCCGGTCGCTCTCCGAGCTCGCGCGGAATGAGTTCGGCGACCTCTTTCGGAATGTGGCTATCTTCCGTGCCGATGTGCACCGAGCAAGGGACCGCGAGCGCTCGCATATCGTCCACATGGTCCTGGAGCCGGACGATATGCGAGCGCTCGCGGTCCCTTGCTCGGTGCACATCGGCACGGAATGTGGCTATCTTCCGAAAGAGGTCGCCGAACTCATTCAGCGCGAGCTCGGAGAGCGACCGGGCCAAGAGGTCTCGGTCTACGACGGCGCGGGGCACGCGTTTTACAACCCGCATCACCCGGGTTACTCGCCGACCGCGGCGGAGCAAGCCCACGAACGACTGATCGCGTTCCTCCGCGCCAACCTGATCTAGCCAGCCTGTTCTCGCCCGCATCGGTCACCCGTCGGCGTGTCTGGTGAACGATGCGGGCTAGCTGAGCTCAGGCGCTGGGGCTATCAGGACGCGCACTCGTTTTCGAAGCATGCCATCTGATCGGCCCCAAACGGGCAGCACGATTCGTTCGCTTCGCAGTCGGTGTCGGTTTGGCAAGACCGCTGGAAGCAGGACTCCATCGTTGCGCAGATCGAATTGATGCCGTCGGTGCAGCAGAGCTCGTCCCGCCCGGGGCAGTCGGCGGCTCCCGTACAGAGCACTCCCTGGCAGGTCTCCCGGAGCCCACACTGCTCGCCAGCCGGCCCGGTCGCCGCACAGCAGACTTCATTCGGCCCGCAGGTGGCCGCGCCGCATGTCACCCCTCCGCCGTCCTCCGAAGCATCGGGCGCGGCGTCACCTCCGCCATCCATGGGGTCGGCGTCAGGGGACTCGCCATCCCCCATCGCGTCGCCGCGGGCATCGATCGCCGCGTCGATGCGGCTCGCGTCGCGGGTCGTCCGGTCGTCGTCGCCGCATGCCAGTCCCAAGAGCGTGACTGCGCAAACCCAGAAGAAAGATGCTTGTCTCGTCATGCGAAGACGGTGCCCCGTTCCTGCTTAACGCTCCGCTTAATCTCGATGCGAAAGCCCCGACGGATTCGATAGGTGACGAAAGCCAAGGCAAAGAAACGCTCAACGATATCGTCACGGCAACCTTCGAACCCCGACGTATTGGTGCAGCCAGCGGAGGGCCGCATCGTGGAATCCTTGCCCCACCTCCTGGCATGAGACCTGCCAGTGCATCCCTCGAGTTTCTTTTCCTGGAGGTGGCTCGTGGCGACAATGGAGACAGACGTTCTGATCGTGGGGAGCGGCCCTGCCGGCGCATCGATGGGCCTTTTTCTTTCGACCTACGGCGTGTCGAATCTGATCGTGACCCGCTATCACCGGCTGGTTCGAACGCCGCGGGCGCACCTCACCAATCAGCGGACCCTCGAGGCCCTCCGCGATGTCGGCGTGGAGGATCAGGTTCAGAAGCTCGGCACCCCGCAGCACCTGATCCGCGAGAATGTGTTCTGCGAAAACCTCGCGGGCCGCGAGATCGGCCGCATTCACTCCTGGGGCAATCACCCCGAGCTCCTCGCGCGCCATCGGCTGTCGAGTCCGACGGTGTACTGCGACCTTCCGCAGGATCAGATGGAACCGCTCCTCGTCCGAAACGCCGACCTTCGCGGATCGCGCGTTCGCTACAACGCCGAGTACCTATCCCACACGCAGGACGACGACGGAGTCACGGTGCAGCTCAAAGATCGGCTGACCGATCAGGACTTCGAAGTCCGCTGCAAATATCTCTACGGCGCCGACGGCGGAAACTCGCTCATTGCGAAGCACTGCGACCTTCCCATGGAAGGAGAAATGGGCCTCGCGGGATCGATGAATATCGTGTTCGAGGCTGATCTCTCGGAGTACGTGGCCCATCGGCCAAGCTGCCTCTACTGGATGATTCAGTCGGGCTCGTCGGTCGGAGGCATCGGCATGGGCGTCCTCCGGATGGTTCGGCCGTGGTGGCGCTGGCTCATCGTGTGGGGCTACGACCAGTCGCAGGGCGCGCCGGACCTCAACGAGGAAACCTGCCGCGAGACGATCTACAAGATCATCGGCGACGACTCGGTGGACATCCACATCGACTCCACCTCGTTCTGGACCGTCAATAACCAATACGGAAAGCGGATGCACGACCGACGGGTGTTCTGCGGGGGCGACGCGATGCATCGGCATCCACCGACGAACGGGCTCGGGTCCAATGTGTCGATTCAGGACTCCTACAACCTCGCGTGGAAGCTTGCGCTGGTGCTTCAGGGCAAGGCCGAGCCGAGCATGCTTGAGTCCTACAGCGAGGAACGGGTCCCGATCGCCAAGCAGACGGTGGAGCGCGCGAACAAGTCGATCACTGACTTCTATCCGATCTTTGGCGCGCTCGGTCTTCAGTCGACGGAGGACCCCAAGGTCGTCGATGCGGCGATCGACTCGCTCGAAGAGGCGTCGCCGACAGGCGCCGAAAAGCGCGCCGCGCTCGACCACGCGATCGCGGGAACCAACTACGTCTACAACGCCCACGGGGTGGAGATGAACCAGCGCTACCGCGACTCGGTGGCCATCGCGAACGATGGGATCCCCGAACCGGAGTTCAAGGGCGACCCCGAACTCGACTTCGAACAAACGAGCTGGCCGGGAGCCCGGGTGCCCCACGCCTGGTTACGGAGCGGCCGCTACGGCAAACACGTCGTGTCGACGGTCGACCTGGTGGGCAAAGGCCGCTTTTCGATTCTCACGGGGATCGGCGGCGAAGGATGGGTCGGCGCCGCGGAAGCGGTCGGCGCCGCGGCGGGGCTCGAGATCGGCGCCTTCGTGGTGGGCCCGGGGCGCGACTACCAGGACGTCTACGGCGACTGGGCGCGGCTCCGCGAGATCAAGGAAAGCGGCGTGCTCCTCATCCGGCCCGACGCCCACGTCGCCTGGCGCTACGACAGCGCGTCCGACAACGCGACGAGTCTTCTCGCGTCGGCCCTCGGACGAGTGTTGGGCCGTACGATCGACTGCTAGAGACCGGTGACGCCGATCTCGTAGGTACCGCAGTCGTTTGCGCCGTCGACCACCAAGAAATAGAGGCCCGGGTCGAGCATCGCGCTCACCCGAGCCTTGTCTGCGGCGAGAGGACAGTTGTCTCCCGTGGCTCGGCAGGTGTCGGCGTTGCAGGCGACCCGGGTGGACATCACCGCCGCCTCTCTGCAGTGGCGTCGAATCTCGAGGGTGGAGTCGTACCGCGTGCAACCCGCGCAGCTGTCGAAGGTCACTCGGCGTCGCGCGCCCTCGACCACGAAGTAGTAGATCACGTCGGGGCCGTTGAACGCCTGAGGCATGCCCATGCATCCTCCGTTCAGGTCGCTCGTCAAACCGCAGGTGTCGCCGGTCACGAGATCATCCCCGTCGGGTTCGAGCGGGAGCGGGTATCCGCAGGTGTCGCCACGGCTCCGCCGAACGGGCGCGACGTCGATTTCAACCGTCACCTCCTGGCTCATCGGCGTCTTCGAATCGACGATGAGGAAGTACGTCCCCGGCATCACCGACGGCCGGCTGAGGACCGAGGTCACGAGCCCGTCGGCGTCGTCATTGCACACGGCCTCGACGCCGTCGCAGCTCCCACTCCGAGCGTAGATCACGGTGTCGACTCCCGAACCGTGGGTGCTCACGAAGACGGACCGCGGCTCGGAGATCGTGAGCTCGAAGTACGCTTCGGCGCCCCCCGCCCCTCCACAGGTCCCGGCCTCCCGATCGGGCCCGAGCGCCACCTCAAACCGGCCGCCCCGCGGGCCCACCTGGGTGGCCGGAGTGCAGCTCCCGATGTCTACCACGACGTCTTCGACGGCATCGGGAACGGCATCGGGAACGGCATCGGGAACGGCATCGGCCGCCGCGTCCACCCCGCCATCTCCCGCTTCCGCCACGCACGCCCCGTTCACGCACTGCTCGCCCGGAACGCACCGCTGACCGGCGCACGCCGGATCGAGAACCACCCGAAGACGCTGAACCGAGCCCTCGACGAATCGACCGTCACCACGATTCGCCGCGACCTCCACGCCGTCGAGCTTCGCGCTGACTTCGACAGAAACCGCTTCATCCATCGCATCGCTTCGCGGCGCGATCACATAGCTGTGGGGAAACGGCGAAGTCAGCTCCAGCGTCTCGTCGAGCATCGCGCCGCTCGATTCGCCCACCGCCACGATTCGAACCATGGTCGCTTCGCCGGGCACGCTCAGCGGAGACTCCAGGTCGAGCACAATCGCGGTGTCTTCGCTGCACGCGCCCGCCAAAAAGAGAGCAATCACAGACACTTGACGAAGCATCAGCGAAGCCCCCCGCCCCCCAGGGATCCCTCCGGCGCATCGCTCTCGGAGAGCGCGAAGCCAAGGCCGATTCCCGTCCCGACCACCACCACACCCACGATCGTCCAGAACCACCAGCGCTCAAACACGCTCGTCGACGACTCGGTCGACGGCGGTCCTCCAGGGGTCGCGACCGACGCGCGGTCCGAAACCGAATCCGACGCGAGGAGATGCGGTCGAGCCTCGGTGCCATCCTGTGCGAGCACGGTGCCCGATGGCGCGAGGGCTTCGATGAAGAACTCGGTGTTCGCCCCGTCGTCCACGCTGAGGGGGACGCGAAGTGACGCTTCCGACGCGGGCACGGTGGTCGCCAGAAATTCACGGCCGGGAGAACGATGGGATACGCGAACCTCGGCGACCATGGCGCTCCCAGAGACTAGGGTCACTTCGACGGCTGGCCCGGTCGCGTCCACTCGGTGGCGAAGCTGGACGTCGAGCGGCGGATGTTCGCGGAGTGCGGCACGATCGAAGGCTTCGCGGACGAGTGGACTCGCTGCCGGATCGCTCAAGCGGTGGCCCGGATCGCACCGATACAGCTCGTCGAGCACTTGATCGGCTTGGGCCACATCCCGCTCCGCAATATGGAGCGTGGCGATCAGCTCGAGCGCACGAACGCGCGTTTCGGCATCGAGGTCTGAACGGCGTCGGAGCGCGTCGGCAGGGACCCGCGCTTCCTCGAAGCGAGCGTGGAGGATGAGCTCTCCGAGTTCCACAAGCGCCGCATCGGCGTCCGCCACGGGCTGACCGGTCGCCACGCTGGACGGGCCAATGGTGAGCCACGCTACAAGAGCGAAGTACGGCATCCCGCGCGAACCAGCCGACACGCACCGATTATACCGCGAGACCGGCCAGTCGACCGCTCGCGTTCCTTGGCGTCTTCGGTCCGCGTCCCGCGGAATACGGTTTGGCGTTTCGGCCTCGCCGTGCGTCGAGGGATTCTTGAGCCGGGAGGACGTAGCCCCCATGCGGATACGAACCGTGTTCCGCGGCTTACACGCCCGCGGATTGGGGTCGGATGCGGCACGGTGCCGAAACCCGCCGCTCCGCGATCGGGAAGCGATCGTTTCCCCGCAACTTGCTATACTCGATCTATGGGGAGCGGTACCGCCAAGCCAGCAGCCTCCGAAGAAGGAGCCGCGGGCGAAGAGCAAACGCGCCGATCCGACCAGCCCACCGAATCGGCGGCTTCCGCGATCGGCTTCAGCGCTCCTGCGCCGAGTGTTCCGCGAGAGGTTTCCGGCAGGGTTCTCCTGAGCGGCTCCCCCGCACCGACGGAAGATCTTCCGTCGTGGGTGCCTCGCCGAGGTTTCCGCTTCGGGCGATACGAGCTCCTTGGACAACTCGCGGCCGGAGGGATGGCGGAGATCTATCTCGCCCGCGAGCAGTCCTCGGCCGGTGGCGTCGCCCGATACGTCGCGGTGAAAGTGATCAAGGCCGATAGCGCCGAACCGAACTTCCTCGAATTGTTTCAGGACGAAGGGCGCCTCGGCCTCCGTCTCACCCATCCGAACATCGCCCACGTGTACGAGTACGGGAAGGAAGCAAGCCGCTACTTCCTCGCGATGGAGTGGGTCAACGGCAAGAACCTCTCGTCCACGGTGCGGCGCCTTCGCGAAGAAGGGCGCCGGCTACCGCTGCCGATCGCCGTCAAGGTCGTCTCGAGAGTTGCCGAGGCACTCGATTATGCGCACCACGCGAAAGACGAACGCGGTCGAACCATGGAAGTCGTTCATCGCGACGTGAGCCCGCACAACGTCATGTTGAGCTACGACGGGGTCGTGAAGCTCTTGGACTTCGGCGTCGCCAAGGCGGAAAGCCGGATCACCACGACCCAAGCGGGCGTGGTCCGCGGGAAATTCGCCTATATGTCGCCCCAGCAGTGCCTCGGTCTTCCGCTGGACGGGCGGAGCTACGTGTTTTCGTTGGGCACCGTGCTCTACGAGCTCCTCACCGGCGAGCCCCTCTTCGACCGGGAAACCGAGTTTCAAACGATGAAGGCGATCATCGATGGCGAGGTCCCCCCGGTACAGACCGCGGACCGGTACGTTCCGGATGCGCTTGCCGCGATCGTTGAGCGCGCGATGGAAAAGGAGCCGGACGATCGTTTCGCCACCGCGGGAGAGTTTCACGAAGCCCTCGAGCGGTTCCTCGCCGACACCGGTGAGGTCGTCCCGAGCCATCGCATCGCGGAAGCGCTCAAAGACGTGTGGGACGAGGAGACGACCAACGGCCCAGAGCTCCTGACGGACACACCGCTCCTCGACCATCTCGCGACCAAAGCGTCGCTCGCAGCGGCGCAGCAGCGCTCGGGAGAGCGGCCCAAAGTCGTGATGCCGGAAGACCTTCGACCGAAGCCGCGGCGTCGCTCAGTTCCGCTGGTTCTTGTCGGCCTTCTGTTTGTTGCTGGGGCAGGCATCGCGATGGCGTGGCGGGTCGCGTCGGAAGAGCCGGAAGAAGCCCAGCCGACCGCTCCCCCGAGTGGGGAACCTCCGTCCACGGCGGCTCCCGCCGAAGCAGTGCCGACCACCGCCGAACTCGATATCACCACCCGCCCGGAAGGGGCGAGCGTGACGGTCGGCGGAACGTTGCGAGGGGTCTCGCCGCTCCACCTTCGGGAACTCGAGGCAGGGGAAGTGAATCTCCGCCTCGAACTCGAGGGCCACGAACCGCGGGACGAGACGGTGACCCTGTCCGCCGGCGAAAGCCGAGATTTTAATCATACTTTCGAGCCTTTAGCTACTGAGACGCCGGCCTCGGAGCCTCGTGCGGCGGCGACCCCTCCCGCGTCGGTCGCGATCAACACTCGACCCTGGTCCCGCGTGTTTCACGGCGGCCGACTGCTTGGGACCACGCCGATCGCGCGCGCGAGGGTCCCGAGCGGGTCGGTCCGACTCCGACTCGTCGATGCTCAGGGCAACACGCATCGCCGCTCGGTGAGGCTTCGCCCCGGCCAGCACCAGAGCCTGTTCTACGACCTTAGCGAGTGACCGACTCGGCGAGGTACTCGCCCGCGTGCCGAACGTAGATCTGCGACGACTCCTCGAGCCGCTTGAGTTCGTCGGGGCGAAGATCGCGAACGGGCTTCGCCGGGCGGCCAAACGCCAGCACGCCCTCGGGAATCTTGCTGCGCGCGGTGACCAAACTGCCCGCACCGATCATCGAGCGAGCCCCCACCGACGCTTCATCGAGGATGATCGTGCCCATGCCGATGAGCACGAGGTCTCCGATCTGGCAGCCGTGAAGGATCACGCCGTGGCCTACCGTGACGTCGTTCCCGACCACCGTGGGAGCCCACCCCTCGGTCGCGTGAACGATCGCATTGTCCTGAATCGACGTCCGTTCCCCGACCCGGATCGGCTGGACATCGCCACGGAGCACCGCACCAAACCAGATGCTGCTCTCGGTTCCAATCGTGACGTCCCCCACGAGGGACGCACTCGGGGCGACATAGGCACCGTCGGCCACCGATGGCCAGCGGCCCCGGTACGGGGAGTAGTTGAGAGGACGTGCGCCGAGGCGCTCTCGATCGACGGGATTCATGAGGACGATGCTCCCTGCGGCCGAGGCCGCTTGCGCGGGCCGCGCCGACGTTCGCGAAGGCGGGCGACGATAAGAAACGCCACGATTCCTGCGACCGCGCCCGTTCCGTCGGCCACGATATCGAGCACTTCTCCACTTCGGCCGGGGACGAACGCCTGATGAAACTCGTCGAGGATTCCCCAGGCCAAGGTGATCGCGAAAGCGAGCGCGGAGCGCCGAACTCCGGGCCGGTCCGGCCACTGCATTCGGACCGCATAGGCGACAAAGAAGCCGAGCACCGCGTACTCGACAAAATGAACCGCTTTATCGCGAAGCGGCAGGAAGTCGACCGAGACGCGCCCGAGGTCGATCGACGAAACGAACCAGATGAGGGCCATGTAGGCCACCGCCGGTAGCCAGCTGACCAGAGAACGGCGCGCTCGGCTCATCGCGCGATCGGCAGTCGGACCGGCGACGCCGGAGGGGACGTCGGCCGCACCTTCCTCGGCTCGAGAGGTCGGTCCGCGCTTCCGGGAACGAGCACTCCGAGCAGGCTGTGCCGGTGGGCTTCGACGATCTCGACCTCGAGGATCGCGCCCGTGGGGTCAAACCCGTCGGCATCGAAGTGGACGATCTCATGACGCGCGCTTCGGCCTGAAAACCGGCCCTTCCCGCTCCGGCTCGGCCCCTCGACGAGCACCCGGGTCCGCGTCCCCACGAGACCGGCAAGGTGCCGGCCCTGCTGCGCCTCAACCACTTCAAAGAGCCGCTGGAGGCGCTCGCTCTTGACCGCTTCCGGGACATCGTCGCCGAGCCTGAGCGCCGGCGTGTACGGTCGCGGCGAGTACTTGAAGCCAAAGGCCGCCACAAAGCCGACCTCGCGAACCAGGGAGAGCGTGAGCTCGAAGTCTTCGTCGGTCTCTCCGGGAAAGCCCACGATGATATCCGTCGAGAGGGTGAACCCCGGACGGGCTCCCAGGAGCAGCCGCGCGCGTTCGATGTACTCTTCGCGGCTGTAGCGCCGCAGCATCCGCTTGAGCAGCCGGTCGGACCCCGACTGCACCGGCAGATGCACGTGCGCGGGAAGAACATCGAGCTCTCGATGCGCTAGAACGAGGGCGCTCGTCACGTGGCGAGGATGCGGCGAGGTGTAGCGAAGCCGCGCGAGGTCCGGCACGTCGTCGGCGATGCGGTAGAGAAGCTCGGCGAACCGACTGTCGGCTCGGCGGTCCTTGGCTTCGGATGGATCCGACCACGAGTTCACCGTCTGCCCCAGGAGGGTGATCTCGCGAACACCTCCCGCCACGAGGCTCTTCACTTCGGCGACCATCTCAGCGGCCGGCCGGTAACGCTCGCTTCCTCGCGTGTACGGGACGATGCAGTAGGTGCAGCGCTCGTCGCAGCCTTTCATCGTCGTGACGAACGCAGTGACTTCGGGCCGGGCGACGCCCTCCACGGGCCGCCGGGGCGTCGCGACCAAGAACTCTGGCGCGTCGTCGTCGAACACTGTGCGCGCCACCGGCGGCGCACCACCGTCCGCGTCCCGGAGGAGCGCCGAGAGTTCGGGAATATTGTCCGGGCCGATCACCACATCCACATGATTGGCGCGCTCGAGGAGTCGCTCGCCCTCCTGCTGGGCGACACAGCCGGCCACCGCGAGAAGCAGTTTCGGCCGCTCTTCCTTCAGCGGACGGTAGCGCCCCAGTAGGCTCATCAGCTTGTGCTCGGCCTTTTCCCGAACGCTGCACGTATTGACGACGATCACGTCCGCGAGCGCCGGCTCCTCGGCGGGAACATACCCGTCCGCTTCGAGGACTTCCTCGATGCGTCGACTGTCGTGCACGTTCATCTGGCAGCCGAAGGTCTGAACTAGGTAGCGGCGGGGCACCGGCGCTTACTAGCACACTCAGCGGGACCGCGCCCTGCTTCGGACGAGCGCGTCGACCGCCTTTTCGAGGGCCGCCACGTCCGCCACCGAGAACGCCTCGTCGACAAACGGCCGGAAGCGGGCCATCTCGCTGTCGCCGAACCCCCAAGACGAACGCGGCTCGGGGTTGAACCAAAGCGTGCGCGCTGCCCGTTCGGTGAGTCCGCGAAAGGCATCGAGCCGCGGGTCGAGCCGGTTGCTTCGCGCGTCGCCCAGAACAAGAAGCTCGCTCCGCGCGGTGAGCGCCGAGAGATGGTGACGAAAAAACCGCTCGAACACCGTTCCGTAGTCGCTGTGGCTAGCCAGCAACACCGCTTCCCCGTCCAGAACCCGGCCGATCGCGTCGTCCACGCGATGCTTGCGAAAGAGCGCGGTGGCCTCTCCGACATCCCCCACGAAGACGAAGGTCCGCGTTCCGGAGAAAGCCTCCTGGAGCGCGTAGACCAGCTGAAGAAAGAACCGACTGACCGCTCGAACCGACTCGCTCACGTCCACAAGCAAAACGAGGCGAGGACGCTCGATCGTTCGACGCCGTCGGAGGATCCGGACCGGCACCCCCAACGTAGCGTACGACGCGCGAAGGGTTGCCCGGGCATCGATGCCCCCACGGCGGGCACGCTTTCGCCGGATCGCGAGCCGACCTCGGAGCCGCTCGCCGAGCCGACGCACCACCTCCTCCACCTCGGCCATCTCCTGGCGATCGAGGCGAACAAATGGGGTGGCGACGAGCCGCTCGTGCCGAAAGCGCTCCCGGCGCCGGGGATCCGCGCGCTCGAGGGCGTCGTTCACGAACGCGCGCACCCGTGGACGAAGCCGTGCCGCCTCGCGACGCACCGCTTCGATGAGCTCGCCATCCACGCCGTCGGCTTCGAGGCGCCGCTGGAGCCCGTCGAGCTCGCCATCGATGCCCTCGGCTCCCAGCGCTTCGAGCATCCGCTGAGTGAAGAATCCGATCTGCATCGAATGTCGGATCTCGTGGAGGCGAACCTGCTCCGCCGCGGCTTCAAGCCGGTCTTGGAGCTCGAACCCCGCGGAAAGAACGGCTTCGGTGAGGGTTCCGGTCCCCACGCCGCCTCCTGGGGT
>JBCCZL010000331.1:0-10884 GCA_039187775.1 Myxococcota bacterium | reverse complement strand
TCCCGGGCCACCCACTCACCGTCGACTAGCATTTTCATCGCCGCGTTCTCCTCTGCGTCCCGGGCCCTCGAAACTCCTGGTGCTCGAAAGCGTTCCCCCTAACATGGGGAGAATGCGGGATACGGCCAGTCTTCTTCCGTTGATTGTCTGCCTTTTTGCCTGCGGCGGACCGCAGGTGGATCGGGGGGTGCAGCTTCAAGAACTTCGCCAGGCGATCGAGCGACCGGTCTCGTCGCCGGAAGAGAGCGGAGAAAACAGTCGGGTTGTTGAAGCGAGTCTCGAGGCGGAGGTGTTGATGGAAATGACGCGCCTCGAGGTCGAAGAAGCGATCGGCCGGGGGGATCCCTGCTCGCGCCATCCTCGCTGTGCGGAGCAGGAATTCGAGTCCGACGACTGGTTCTACACGGTGGGACAGATGGGCGAAGGTCGGACCGGCGCGCTCCCAATTCTCATCGTCGGGTTCGATCGGACCGGTCGGGTGACCCGAGTGTGGAACCTGCGCACCCATTGATTTCGCCCCGCGATGCCGAGACCACAGGAGAACTTGGCGCCGCGGGGTCCGCGGTCTTGTCAGATCTGACGGGGCGATGACCCCACGACATCGTCGGGTTAGGATAGGGGCATGATGCTGCGAACGATCTTTGTTGCCTTGCTTATCCTTCCCGCGTGCGGAGATGACGACCCGGGGACGTCGCCCGATGCGAATCCCACCGACGATGCCATGACCAGCGATGACGCGACGGTGAGCGGAGACGCGATGGCCGACGCTCGTCCGGATGGCACGGCCGATGATGCATCTCCGGACGCGGCCAACGACGGTGCCCTCGACGCCACCATCAATCCGCGACCCGACGCGCGGCCCGATGGCCCGTTGGATCAGGAGGAATGCGACCCGAAGCTCGTCCAGTGCCGCCGCCTTCCCCCGACCTGTGTCGCTGGGGAGGTCCCCGCCGTGGACGGCACGTGTTTGGGACCGTGCATCGATCAGTCGCTCTGCCGACGACCGATCGCCTGCAACCCACGGGTGAATCCCGGCGGGCAGTGTCCCGTAAACTGGGAATGCCTCGACACCGGCGAGTGCGCCCCACCCCGCTGAGGAAGTGGAAAGTCACCACCGAGGGGGAACGGTTCTTCCGAGTTCACCGGCAGCTTAGGGGTCGGCTGGGGAAGCGAAACCGGGGCGCCTCGGCGTCGTGGTAGTCGCTTGGTCGGAGCTCACCGCCGCGTGCCTCGAGCATTCGCACGAGGGTCTCTCGAATCGGCTCGCCACTCTCGACTTCGGTCCGGCCGTCTGAACGAATCGCGGTGAGGATGGGGCTCGCGCCGGTTGCGAGATAGTCGCTGAGCACGAGGCGGAGGGTTTCGTCGTCGGCGATGGGTCGGCCGTTGTCGCGGCGAAGTTCGACGAGATAGCCGCCCGCCGGACCACAGCTCGCCTGGATGGTGATTCCGCTGAAGGAATAGATCCCATCTCCGTTTCGGAGGTTCTCCTCGACGAGCGCCTTGAGTTCGATGCCTCGAACCTCCGCGATGGCGAAGCGATTGTCGAACGGGAACATCGTGTAGAAGGCGCCGTAGGTGAGCGGCCCCGAGGGCAGCGATGCCCGGAGTCCTCCGCCGTTCATGAGCCCGACGTCGCCGTCGCGGGCCTCCCGGACCATGTCGGCGACGAGATTGCCGAGGGCGGAGGCTTCGGCTCGCGCTGCGACAAAGCTCTCGGTCAGCGTCACCCCGAGCTCCCGCGACTGGAGCGCGTCAGCGCGAGCGAGATCTTCGCCGACCACGCTGCCCACTCGGGGGTCTGCGATCACGGTGGCGCCGGCATACTCCCGCGGAGTGCAGTCCGCGAGCTCGGTCTCCCCATCCCCACACATGAAGTAGGGCGGATGAATCTCCGTTTCAACGACCCGTGCAAGGGTTCGGTCGTAGGTGAGGTCGATTCGCCCGAAGGCGACGCCGTAAGCAAAGGACTCGATGATCGGAATGCCGTTCACGAAATGGGCGACGCCCTGGTGGGTGTGGCCGGCAACGATCGCGTCGACCGTACCTTCTGGCAGGGCCTCCGCGACTTCAAAGATCTCTTCGGGCTCGCAGGAGGTGAGGTCGCGCGGGTTTTCGAAGTCGTGGCACTTTCCGCCGGCATGAGCGGCGACGACGACGATCTTTGCCCCGGCATCCCGGAGCGCACCGGCGTGGGTCCGAATCGCTTCGGCGACCGGTGCCATCGCGAGATCCGCGACGTTGCCCGCGATCGTGGTCACGAGCGTGTTTTCGGCGGTGACCCCAATGATCCCAACGGGGACGCCACCCGCGACTTCGACGCGTGCGGTCGGTCTGATCGGATCCCACCGCACGGGTTCGCCGCTCTCCCGGTCGAGAAGGTTGGCGGCGAGGAACGGGAACTCCGCTTCGGCGGCGCGGGCAAACAGCGCGCCGCGCGGATCGTCATCGTCGGCTTCGGGGACGACCGCATCGCCCACCGGTCCAAAGTCGAACTCGTGGTTTCCCACGGTGGCCGCGTGATACCCAAGCAGGTTGTACCCGCGGATCACCGAGGCACCTTCGACCATATTGGACTGAAGGGTTCCCTGAAAGAGATCGCCGCCATCGATAAGGAGGACGCCGCCGCCCTGCGACTCTACATCCGCCCGCAGATTTCGAAGGTGGCCTCCAAGCAGCGGAAGCCACTGAATGTGGCCGTGGTGATCGTTGGTACCGACGATCGTGATCTGCACCCGTTCTGGTGGAGTTTCAGCGGGTTCGGGGTCGCGCACTAGGGTCGACGGCGTCCCGCAGCCGAGGGCGAGTACGAGGACGCTTCCGATCCAAAACCGTCCCATGGCGGAGACGGACCGTAGCACAAGGAGTAGGGTTCCGGTCCGCCGATGACCCATCCCGTTTTCGAAATGAATGTGACTCTTCCGCGCCACGCGTTCAGCCCCCGCGAAGTGGCCCGGCCCCTCGAGGTATGGCGCGCGTTTCAGGATGTCGCGGTGGAGGCGTCCCGCGCGGCGGGCTGGCCCCCCGAGCGCTATCGAGAGGTGGGGACGTCTTTCGTCGTGCGCGCGATGCGGGTCGTGCATCATCGCGAGGTGCGCTACGGCGAGGTGCTTCGCGCAGAGAGCTGGGTGTCGAGTTTCCGGGGCCGGGTGTTTTCGATTCGTGAACTGCGCCTATTCGATGATGCGGGCCCCGTAGCCGACGCGACGCAGGACTGGGTTCATGTGACGACGGCGCCCTCAGCCGGCAAGCCCGAGGGCAGTCAACGGCTGCGCCCCCTCCGGGCGGGTCCCGAGATGGCAAACGCGTTTCCGATTCATCAAGGTCGGCCGTCGGTCGTGTTTCCCGAGGACCCGGTGGAGGCCGAGGTCCCGGTCCGCGATCACTTCGATACCGAGCTCGGCTGTTGGCATACCTGGATGGACCCGCTCGCGCACGTGAACCATCCGCAGTACGTCGCGTTCTGCGATGAGGCGCTGAGCCGCGAACTCTTCCAACGGGGCCACGACCCGGTGCGCCTTCGCGCACTTGCCGAGGAAGTGACCTTTCAGAACGGCGTGAGGGCTCCGGAACGGGTGCACGTCAAGACCGAGCGACGCGGCGCGATCTTCGCCCATGAGATCTCCACCGCAGCCGGCATCGCCGCAAAGGCGCGAACCCGCCGAGGGTTTCTCAGCGAAGAGAAGGGTTAGCCCCGTATGCGCCGGAACCAAAGTCCGTTGGGGAGCGGAGCCGCCCCAACGCCTCTTCGACGTGGACTTCTTCTCCGGCCCGAACTGTCACATCCGCGTATGCTCGCGCATGGCCAGGCTTGTAGAACATGAGCTGGTACGTCCCAGGAGCGAGATCGAGTGGCGGTATAGGGGTTCGACCGAGCTTTTCCTCGTTTAAGTAAACGAGTGCGGTTGGACGAGAGAGGATCGTGAGTCGGCCCACTCGGTCGTCGGTATCCGGTGGCGCCGGTGCTTCGTCAAATCGAAGATGGGTCGATTCGTTGCGAACAAGATGCACGATATGGGCGACCTTGCTCTCCGCGCCGTGAAACGTGACTTGATGAGGGCCCGGATGAAGTTCGAGCTGGGCGGGAAGCGTGACCCAAATGCGCTCTCCATCCACCCACACTTCCCTCGGCTGAGTTGTTCCGGTGATCACGAGGGTCGTCTTCGGTTCGTGAGGTTGCGATAGCGCGACGGTGGGTGCGGACTCGTTATCGCCGTGGATCAGCTTGGCGGCGTCCGAGGAGGTCCCCGCGAAGGTGAGGAGGCCGACGAGCGCGATCAAAAATGCGGCGCGGGTCACGTCGGAGGACAGTGACGGCGTGAGGCCGGGTTCTACTCGGGGGGTGACTGGAGGGGGCGTCGGGAAGAGCTCCTTCGGGGAGCCTGGGGCCAGCTCGCCAAGCTCTTCTGCGCGGTCACGCCTCATCGCTGCCCGAGTATACGTCGGCCGGACGAGTCTCGCCGCGAATCCTATGAATCCGAGCGCATTCGCCGCGAGCGCGGACGCTTATCGGTAGGTTTCGCCGAGTTCGGATCCGAGCTGGCTCAGAAACCCATGGAGAAACTGTGCCCGCCGCCTGGCTTCGCGACGGCCGCCGTCCGTTTGCATGGTCGCGGGCAGATCGAAGAGCTTTTGGAAGAAATGGTCGACCGAGTAGCGCTGGTCGTCGAGCTCTCGACCCCGACGCGCAAAGGGATCGGCGGCGTGAAAGTACTGCGCTCCCATGCGGGTCCCCGTACTGATGGTTCGCAGAAGGCCGAGCGCACCGAGGGCCTCCAGCCGGTCTGCATCCTGAAGTGCCTTGCCGAGTCGCGTTTCGGGGATCCGGCCCCGACTGAAGCTGTGATCGCGCACCGCGTCGCTCACCATGGTGATGTCTTGCTCCGGAAATCCGCGTCCGGCCATGGCATCGCGCGCCACCGCGGCGGATCGGACGCTCGCTTCGGCGCGCTCCGGAGAGTTTTTCGGGAGATTCACGAGGTCGTGAAAGAGCGCCGCGACGATCGCCAGCCGTTCGAGTTCCGGCGGACCCTCGAGGAGGTGGATCGTAGTCAGGGCCACCCGGTGTGCATGGTGAAGGTCGTGGCCGGGGTCGTCGTCGAGCCGTTCGGTGACAAAGGCCTGGAGATCGCAGAGGACCGGATCGGCATCAATGCGCTCGCGAAGTTCGGAGAGGTCAGAGGTCACAGCTCCTCCTAGGCGATGCGAATGGAAAGATCGAGCTTAGGCGGTGAGTTCGATGCGCACCAACGCCCGCACCAACGACGCCCCGCACCAACGACGCCCCGCACCAACGACGCCCCGCACCAACGACGCCCGCACCAACCACGCCCGAGCTAGCGAAGCCCGTGCTTCCGGAGAAGGCTCACCAGGTAGTTTCGATCCATCTGCGCGAGTCGCGCGGCAGCGGAAGCATTTTTTCCGCATTCGGCCACGAGGCGCTCGAGGTAGGCCTTTTCGAAGGCATCGAGCGCCGTCGCGCGGGCGTCCCGATACGGGGCAAGCCCTTGGTCGAGCTCGCTCGCGGTCGGGGAAGCACCCGGCGGGTTGTCGGGGAGACTCTGGCAGGTCGAGTCGAGCCGGAACTCTCCGACCGCGAGGGCGCTCTCGACCACGTTTCGTAGTTCGCGCACATTGCCGCTGAAGCGGTGCTGCTGGAGGGCGCGAAGCGCACTTGGCCCAAAGAGCTCGTCGGCGTGGCCTCCGCTGTGCTCTCGCACGAACAGCTCGACCAACGGCGGAATGTCGAGGGGCCGCTTGCGGAGCGGGGGCACCCGAAGCCTCGCGACCGCGAGCCGATAATAGAGGTCGGCGCGAAACGACCCGTCATTGACCGACCTTCGGAGGTCGCGGTGGGTCGCCGACAGCACCCGTACGTCGACGCGGATCTCCTGATCGCCACCCACCCGCCGAAACCGGCGCCGCTCGAGCGCCCCGAGGAGGGCCGGCTGCACCGAGAGGGGAAGTTCGCCGATCTCGTCGAGGAACACCGTGCCTCCGTTGGCGCGCTCGAAGGCTCCGATCCGCCGCCGGTCTGCGCCGGTAAACGCACCGCGCTCGTGCCCCAATAGCTCGGACGCGATCAGGGTGGGCGCGATCGATCCGCAGTCGACCACGACAAACGGCTGGTCCGCCCGGGGGCTCAGGTCATGAAGGGCCCGGGCGACACACTCTTTGCCGGTCCCCGTCTCCCCTCGAACGAGCACCGAGACTTCAGACGCGGCGACTTTCCGGATTTCTCGCGCAAGCTGACGGCTTCGAGGATCCTCGGCGACGAATCCTGGGATTGCTTCATTGGCTCCGGCAACATTCTGGACGTCCCCGTCGTCCACCCGGAGGGTGCTGTCCCCGATTCGAAACCGCGTGCCCGGAGCAACCTGGGCGCGTTCCAACCGGAGGTCGCCCACCCAGGTACCGTTTCGGCTGTCGAGATCCTCCATCCGAACGATGCCGTCATCGTGGGAGAGCTCGAGATGGAAGCGGCTCACCTTCGCGTCGCTCAGCCGAAGGGTGCAGCCCTCTCCCGTGCCGACCACACAACGGTCGTCCGCGTCCAACGACACTCCGGCGTCGGGACCTTCGACCACCTCGATGCGGAGGCACCGGATGAGCTGCGCGCCGTCGTCAGATTCATGAGTTTGAAGGGTGCGCACGGGTCGATACTATAGCAGCGTCAGGAGACCGAGCGCGTCTTGCGTCAACACAGCCCCGCTGTAATCCTACGCCTTCGAGGGGCTCACAATGGCAGATGAGCACGACGAGCGGATCGGACAAACGCTCCTGGGCCGGCTGCGCGTGATTCGGTTGCTGGGCGAAGGAGGCATGGGATCGGTGTACGAGGTCGAGCATGTCCACACTCGGCATCGGCGTGCCCTCAAGCTCTTGCCGGCAGCGCTTCGCGAGGATGAGCAGGTGGCGCGCTTCCTTCGGCAGGCGTCGGTCGGAGGTGCGGTCAAGAATCGGCATATCGTGGAGACCCTTGACGCCGGGGAACTGGACGACGGGACGCCGTACGTGCTGATGGAGATGCTCGCCGGTGAGACCCTCGGCGAACGACTATCGCGGGAACGAACGCTCTCCGTTTCGGAAATCTGCCGACTCGTGCGCGAAGCCGCGATCGGAGTCCACGCGGCCCACGAGGCAGGCATCGTCCATCGGGACCTCAAGCCGGACAACCTGTTTGTCGTGCGAGACGAGTCGCCCGAGCGAGAATTCGTCAAAGTCCTCGACTTTGGAATCTCGAAGTTCGCGATGACGTGGGACCAGGCCGGAACGCTCACTCGGGACGGCGCGGTGATGGGCACGCCTTACTACATGGCACCGGAGCAGGCGGCCTCGACGAAACAGGCGCACGTTCCTGCGGACATCTACGCCCTTGGCGTGATCCTCTACGAGGGGCTGAGTGGGCGGAGACCCTTCGAGGCGCAGCATCTCGCGGAGCTCGCGATCAAAGTCCATCAGGGTGAGTGCCGAGCCATCGGCGAGCTCGTTCCGACGGTGCCTTCCGACGTAGCGGCGATCGTCGAAAAGGCGATGCACCAAGACCCAGACGCCCGCTTCTCGTCGGCTGCCGCATTGGCCGATGCCCTCGCGCCGTTTGCTCTGGAGTCGGACGCGACGGTCGCTCCACCGGAACTGGTTTCATGGCGTCGGTTTGTTCCGCCGATCGCGCTCGTGGCGGTGGTTGCGATGGCCACGATGGCGTGGGTTGCCTGGGTGCCTCCCGCAGAGTCGGAAAACCCTGCCCCGGACCGAGGATTTGGCGCCGCCCGAATTGCGTACATCGAAGCGGACAATCTTGGGTGCCTCGAGGCCCTTGGCTCGGACGACGCCACCCCGTCGGCGACCCTTCGAGCGGCGTGCCTTCTTGGGGCGGGGCGAGCCGAAGAGGCGGAAGGACTCCTCCGGGAAACGCCCGAGCTCTCGGAAGCGGTGCTGTCCGACACCACCGTCGAGTTTCGCGTGCTCGTCCGCACGATTCAGGATGAGCTCGATGAGCCTACCGAGCCGACCCTTGAACAGGACGCCGCGAGTGTCTCGACGCATCCCGCGGAGCCGAGAGATCTTGGGCCGCCGGAGCGGGCATCGATGATGCGACGGGAACAACCCCCTCGCGGCGAGCCGGGCATGCTTTATGTCGATCCTTACGCGGAGGACCCATGAACCTCACGCGGGTGGCAACGGCGTGTTCAGTGCTCACGATGCTTCCGGTGCTTACGATGCTTCCGCTGCTCACGATGCTTCCGGTGCTCACGATGCTTCCGGATACTGCCCTTGCGCAAGACGCGAGCGGAGAGGCGGTCGCCGAAGCGAGAGAGCGGGTGACGCGGGGCCTTCGATTCTTCGAAGAGGGCGAGTACGCGGCGGCGCTGGCAGAGTTTCGCCAGGCCTACGTGGTCGCGCCAAACTTCCGAGTGCTCTACAACCTCGCGCGGGTGCACGAGATGTCGGGCGACGCGGTGAACGCGGTGGACTTCTTCGAGCGCTATCTGACCGAGGGAGGCGCCCAGGTGCCTCCGGAACGGGTGGAAGAGGTCAATGCGCGTCTCGATGAACAGCGCGGGCGGGTGGGAACGCTGAATGTCCGAACCAATCCACTCGGTGCGCAAGTGGTGGTGGACGGGGTCGTCGCGATGCGGGATGGCGAACCTCTCCTCACGCCATTTCGTGCGCCGCTGCGTCTCACCGCGGGTCGGTATGTGGTGTCGGCCCGGCTCCCCGGGTACGAGTCACCCGCACGCGAAGTGGAAATCGCCGGTCGGAACCTCACCGACATTGCGCTGTCGCTCGACCGCCAGGGGGCGGAAGAGGGGGTGCTTCAGATTCGATCGAACCTTCGGGGGGTCGGGGTCTCGGTCAACGGAGAAGCGATCGGTCGGACCCCGCTCGACCGGACAGTGTCGGTGCCGGCCGGCCCGGCTCGCATCGAAGGCCACCGCGATGGGTATCTTCCTGCGGCCGAGAGCCTCGAGATTGCGGTAGGCACGACGCAGCAGGTCACCCTGCGCCTGCGCGAGGACCCCGAGTCCGACGAAGCGGTGCTCGGTTCGCTGTGGGTCCGGCTTCCGCCGGGAGAGCACATTCTCCGCGTCGACGGGGAGGAGCGCGCGGTTCGGAGCCGACTGCCCGGAGGACATCATCGGGTGGAGATCGAGATGGCGGAGCGTTTGCCCTTTGCCTCCGACGTCGACGTGCCGGCGGGGGGAGAAGCGATGCTCGCCGCGCGGCTCATGTGGGCGCCGGACGCCCGGGCGGAGCGGGTGGCTGCCGCGAGCACGCAGCGGACCGCGGGCCTCATCGCGGTGGTGGCGGGTGGCGTATTGGCCGCGTTCACGCCGCTCTTTGTCGCCTCGCTGGTGCGCTTGGTGGAGCTCGATGGAGATCTCGACGAAGCAAGGAGACTCCAGATGGTGTGTCGAGCTCCGATCGGCAATCCGGCCTGTCGTGATTCCGACGGAGGACTGATCATGTTTGATCGTCGAGCCGCGAGCATCGAGGCAGATGCCAATAATTGGCAGGCTGCCGCGATCGGAAGCGGCATCGCGGCGGGTGTGGGCATCGCTGCCCTTTCCGTGGGAATCGTGCTCCTGACCGGTGCGCCCTCCGAGGAGGAGATCGACGCGGCCGCTCGAGTCGTTCGATTGCAGCTGACGCCAGGCGGTGCGGCGGTTGGGGGGATCGTTCTGATGGCCGAAAAGAAGCCTGCGCCGCTGGGTGATCTCTTTGGAGCCATCGACGTAGAGCCACAAAAAGGACCATCGACGCTGGGACTGGATGAAACCTTGCCCTCGGATCCCCCGGGCCCCCGCGATCCGCCGGTGACCCCTGCCGCGGTCGACGCGTCCAAAGACGAGCCCGAGGACCTGACACCGAACGAGTCGGCCAAGCGTTTGGTACCCGCCGCAAACTCCGACGCTCGAGGCGAATCGGTTTCCGTTCAAGAAGAGAGCGAAGTGTTCCGCTCCACGACCTCGGACTCTCGGTGGCCGCTCGTGATCGCATGGATGGCGGCGCTCCTTCTCTCTGCCGTCATCGTCGGGACCGCGGCACCATGGCGTTCTCCCAAGCCTGAAACCTCACCCGAGACAACTGCCACTCCCGAGGGGCCGCGGTGGCTTCGCGTTGGTGGCCCCGAGCTTCATCACGGTGCGGTATGGATCAACGGCGAGCTTCACGGTCATGCGCCCCTCGAGCTTTCGCTTCCTCAGGGAACCCACCATGTGGAGGTCCGGCGTGCCGACGCGGAGCTCATTGACGTGACGATCCACCTCTCCGACGAACACCGCCGCGAGCGAGCGTTTCGCCTCGTTCGCTGACGCTCGCCGATTTGGGAACGGGGATCAGTTGTTCTCGGAGTAGAGCCCAACCGAGACTGCGCCGGGTGCCGCGCTTGGAGTGCACCCCGAGGGCGAGGTCAGACTGCCAAAGTCCGCGTCGAGCGTGCACATTCGAGGGTCGGTAGAGATTCGTATTCGGCCGATCCCGCCGTTGCCCCCGAAGCGGACGGAGTTGGCCGAGGGCGGAACCATGCCAAGTCCACCCTCGACCTGCACGACGGCGCGGCGAGCCCGGACCTCAGGCGCAGCCAAATAGATCACGCCTCCCGAGCCGCCGCCTCCTCCCGCGAAGAGTGAGCCGCGCTGCTCGGTCGCCGGAATGTCGCCGCCGTTCCCCCCGTTGGCCAAGAGTTGACCCGTGACTTCGATCCGAGTGTGGCTGGTGATTCGGAGCGCCCCGCCGCCGCCGCCGCCGCCCGAGCCTCCGGTGCTGGCAGGGAACAGGGAGCCGGCTCCTCCACCTCCGGAACCGGGTTGAAACATCCGAACCTCGAGATCCATCGAGGCCGCCATCCCAATGGAGCCGCCACCGCCACCTCCGGCTGTC
>JBCCZL010000330.1:0-10891 GCA_039187775.1 Myxococcota bacterium | reverse complement strand
TGTCCGCCACCAGCACCGGCTGTTCGTTGCCCGCCCGGACCACGTCGAACGCGAGGTCGATGTTGGGAATCCCGGTGACCTCCACTGCGATCGCCCGTCGTCGGCCGGCCGGGTTTTCGATGCGATATACGTCCGCGTCGCCGAGCCGCGGGCCCTGACGTTGGCCCAGGAATCCCTCGTAGGTGATCGATCGAGGCAGGACGGTGGCTTCTACGGTGGTTTCGTTCGGCTCGATTTCCACCGGATCGACCCGCGCCGTCGGCCGGTGGGTGAAGAACCAGTAGCCTCCCACCGCGAGTCCCACCACTGCGAGCAGCGCCACCACCGCGCCCACCCAGCCTTTGCGCTTGATCCGCCGCTCGTAGCCGTCGACGTCGTCTTTGGTCGCGACCTGCATCACCCGCTGCCGGCCCGAGGCGGTCAGCACGGGTGCGCCGGACGGGATGCTCAAGTGCGAGTCGTGAAGTTCCTCGCCGATCGACGCGAGGTACCCGAGCAGGTCCGCCCGGAGTTCTTCCATCGTCTGATAACGACGGTCCGCGTCCTTCTCCATCGCCTTGAGCACGATCGCATCCGCGGCGGGAGGCACGGGGCGATTCACGCGGGTCGACGGCGGGATCACTTCGTCGGTCAGGTGCTTGGTGAGCACTCCCATCGGCGACGAAGCCCAGAACGGGGGAACCCCGACGAGCGCCTTGTACATCATTGCGCCGACGGAATAGATGTCGGCTCGCGGATCGACATCGTCGCCACGGATGTGCTCCGGGGCCATGTAGTACGGCGTCCCGATGATCGAGCCGGCCTGGGTAAGCGACAGACCCGCATCCTGATGACGAAGCTTGGCCAGACCGAAATCGAGGACCTTGACCACTTCGCGGTCGTCGCGACCGGCCACGACCATGACGTTCTCGGGTTTGATGTCGCGATGAACGATGCCTTCGGCATGGGCCTGCCCCACCGATGCCGATACCTGCGCGCAGATCCGAGCAACCCGGGCGAGGTCGAGGGGGCCTTCGTGCTGGATCACCCAGCCAAAGTCATGGCCCTCGACATATTCCATCGTGAGGTACATGAGCCCTTCGTCGCGCCCGAAGTCGAAGATCTGCACCGTGTTGGGATGATTGAGCCGAGACGCGGCCTCCGCCTCCCGACGAAAACGTTTGATCGTGTCCCGGTCCCGCGCGAGCTCGCCGTGAAGGAGCTTCATCGCCATCAGCTTGCCGATGTGCACGTGCTCGACTTTGTACACCACCCCCATACCGCCACGACCGAGGAGGCCCTGGATCTCGTAGCGATCGGCGATCACCCGACCGACGAGCGGATCGGCGACCGTGCCTTCCTCGGCTTCCTCGACCGGCGGACGCTCCGGCGCACGAAGGGCGTGGCCACAGTTATGGCAAAACTTCGACGTCTTGTTGTTGGAGGCCCCACACGACGGGCAGATCTGGGGGCTCTGAGGCGATGTGGCGCCGAGCGCGTCTTCGCTCATCGTTCCAGCGGCAGAATGTAAAGGGCATCAACCCGCGGAACGGAAATGACGCGGTTGGTTTCCGAGCGAAACTGCTGCTCGCCGGCGACCGTGCCGAGCACGCGCACCCAGCTGTTGACGGTGACGTCGGTGGCCGCGGGGTAGGTAACCCAAAGCGGGCAACGCTGCCCTTCAGGACAGTCACGAACGAGGAGCTGAATCACCGACCGCCCATGATTGACGTCGACGTTATAGGCCCGCCCCTCGAACGCAACTCGCTGACCGCGGTAGATCACCGGGTTGGGCTCGATTCGTTCGTAGCGAAGCTCGGGGTCCGGCTCGAACGATGCCGCCTCCGCTCGCAGATCTGCTACCCGACGCACCGTCACCGTCCGAAGGCTCGGCACTCGGTCAGCCTGCCGCACCAAAATCCGTGGTTGGTAGGTGCGATTTTCGGGAAGTGGATAGCGGTGGAGAAACCGCCCTTCGTTCACCGACACGTCGGCGCCGTCGATCTTTACCGTGGCCTCCGGATCGACCGCGCCCGCGATCTCGACTACGTCACGGTCGGTAACCAGCTCCGAACCGGGTCGGTCGATGCGAACCGAAGTGACCGGGATGCGGGTGCGGACCACGCCTTCGACCGGATCTCCGTCGATCGTCAGCTGGTAACGGACTTCGTGGGTGACCACCTCCTCGTCGCTTTCGCTCGCGACCGGATAGGACCGCTCACCGTGACCGTTTTCGAGGGGGAGCGATTCGCCGTCGAGGGTGACCTGACTTCCCGGCTCCGCGTCGACCACCACCGTGACCTGCGGGGGATCCTCGGACAGAGAAGAAAGATCCGCACGCACGCGGTAAGCGACGGTTAGCGTCACCGTCCCTTGCTCGACGTTGCCGCCTTCGTCGATCACATCGACGCTGAGTTCGTTGTCACCGATCGACAGCGCATTGGCCTCGAGAGGAAAGTTCGCCGCGCCATTTTCGAGGCCGCGTTCCTGGCCGGAAAAGCGAACTTTGCTCCCCGCGGCCGCGCCGGGGATCTGAATGCGCAGGGCATCCCCGGTGTCGGTGGCCACCACCGAAGCCCGAATCGTGACCGTCTCAGCGCGAAGGTAGGCAGACGCGGCGATCGCCAGGCCCCCGGCCACGACGCCCAGCACCAGCAGGATCCCGATCCACAACCCGTAGCGCCGGGTGGGGAGAACCGCGGGGGCTTCGGCCTCTTTGTACACCACCGCCGCTCGCTGGCGGGGCGCCACCTGGGGCATGCCCTGCACCGTGCCCGTACCCACAGGCGCCGCCGGGTCGGGCGCCTTCGCGGGCATGCCCAACATCGTGCGATTCGACGCCGCCGGCAGAGGTTTCTTTGCCCCGCCGTCGGCCGGAGAGGTCGGTGCCTGCACGTTCATGTCCGGCGTGACGACCGCGACTCCGAGCATGGTGCGTTTGGTTGGCTCCACCTGCAGTCGAGCTCGTTCGGGCGCGGGGTCGTTTGACGACGCGGGATCGTTTGCGGGCGCCGGGTCTTGGGCGGTGGGTGGAGCCACGTCCGCGCTCGGCACAGCGGTAGGCATGCCGAGCATCGTGCCCGCGAGCTGACGGTTCTTCTTCACCGGAGCGGACGGTGCGGTTGGCGCGTCGACGGGAGGCGACGCGTCCCGGATCGTCTTTGACGGTACTCCCTCCCTCGCGGGCTCGACCGGCGGCGACGCGTCCCGGGTCGTTTTCGACGGCACTCCCGTGGTCGCGGACTCGGTCACCGGAGGTGACGCGTCTCGGATCGTCTTCGACGGCACTCCCGTTGTCGCGGGCTCGGCCGCCGGAGGTGATGCGTCTCGGATCGTCTTCGACGGGACGCCTCTCTGCGGCAGGGACCCCGTCGACGATTCAGCGGGCGTCGCTTGAGTGGATGGTTTCGCGCGGGCGGCCGCACCTTCCGGGTCGCCGCGCTGGGCCACGATTTCCTGGATCTTCTTCGCGGTCTCTTCCGGAAGACCGTATGTGGTTTGCTTGCCCGCGGCGCCGGAGACGGTCGGCGACGGAAGCGCCGGCTTTCTCTGGCTCAAGTCTCCTCCGCAGGACCCGCAAAACTTCGCATCCCCCGATACAAGGGCACCGCAGTGAGGACACGGCTGTGTCGCCTCGCCCATCACGCGTACAGTACAGGTGGATCCCCACCGCAGCCAATGGCCGCATCAAATCTCTCGCGAATCACCGGTCAGCCCGAGAACGGCGTCCATCCCGTAGATCCCGGGCGCCTTTCCGGAGATCCAGTTCGCCGCGCGAACCGCGCCGCGTGCAAAAATCCGCCGTCGACCCGCCCGATGCGAGAGCTCCACCACCTCATCTTCGCCCGCGAGGATGAGCGTGTGGTCTCCGATCACACTCCCCCCGCGGAGGGTCATGACGCCGATCTCTTCGCGCGGTCGGGGCCCGACGTCTCCGCTTCGGCCGTGGCTCAGCGCCGACGCGGAAAAGCCCTTGGCCTCTCGGACGATTTCGGCGAGGCGGACCGCGGTCCCACTCGGCGCATCCCGCTTGTGTCGGTGATGCATCTCCACGAGCTCGGCATCGAAATCGGGGCCCGCAAGCGCCGTGGCGATCTTCGCCAGATGGAACAGAAGATTGACCCCAACGCTCATGTTGGGGGCGTGCACCACCGGCTGCTCTTCCGCGAGCGCGCGGAGGGCGCTCCACTCGTCGTCTCCGAGTCCCGTCGTACCGGTGACGAGGGGCCGTTGCGCATTCCGCGACAGGGCAAACACTTCCGCGGCGGCGGCCGCCGTCGTGAAGTCGATGGCGACGTCAAATTCCACCGAGCGCTCAGGGAGGCTTTGAACACTCGCGATGTTCTCCGTCGGAAGCGCGTCTCGATCAAAGCACGGCCCGAGGGTCGCCGCGGGATGTTCGGCGAGAACCGACCGGACTTCCTGGCCCATCCGGCCTCGGGCCCCGATCACCGCGACGCGAAGCACGGTCACCGAACTTCGCCAGCGAGGCCGGCACGGTCGAGGACACCGTGGAGGAACTGTTGGCTCGCCTCGCTCGGCCACACCAAAGGCAGGCGGAGTTCGGGGGCGAGCCGCCCCCCTCGATGCATGCAGTACTTCACCGGGCCCGGGTTCGCCTCGACAAACATCGCCGAATACACCGGGAGCAACCGGAGGTGCTCGCGACGCGCGGCCGCGAGATCCCCCGCCGCGAAAGCGCGATAGACCGAAGAGACTTCCTTCGGAATGAAGTTCGCCGCGACGCTGACCACGCCCGAGCCGCCCACGGCCGCCACTGGAACACTCAGCGAGTCGTCGCCCGCAAATACATCAAAGCGGTCTCCGAAGCGCGCGAGGATTTCCTGGCTTCGCGCCACGTTGCCCGTCGCCTCTTTGATGGCGACGATGGACTTCACATCCGCGAGCCGTTCGAGGGTGTCTACCGCGAGGTCGATCCCCGTTCGACCGGGAATGTTGTAGAGCATGATGGGAAGCGAAACCGCCGCGGCGATCGCCCGAAAGTTCGCTTCGAGTCCTGCCTGTGTCGGCTTGTTGTAGTAGGGACAGACGAGGAGAAGGCCGTCGGCCCGCGCCTCTTCGGCGATCTTCGCGAGTTCGATCGAGTGATGGGTCGACACGGTGCCCGCCCCGGCGACCACCGGAACTCGGCCCTTCGCCTGCTCGACGACCGTGCGCACAACCGTCGCGTGTTCGTTGCCTCGAAGCGTGACCGACTCTCCGGTCGTCCCGCAGGGAACCAGTCCCTCGACCCCGCTTTCGATCTGCCGATCGACGAGCTCTCGGAGTGCCTTTTCATCCACCGCATCGTCGCGAAACGGTGTCACAAGCGCGGTGTACGTACCTTTGGTGAGCAACATCGCCGGAAAAGTACCGGTCCGATCGGAAAACGAAAAGGCTCCGAGCTTGAGGGGCCGCGTCAGTGGCGATAAGGCCACGGCAGCCCAACGAGAACGCCGGGCTGCTCACCCCGGTCAAAACGCGGCCGAACCCTACTCCTCGCGCGGCCGCGCGACCTCTTGCCGAAACCGTCTTCGGAGGGAGCCCACGGGGATGGCGTCGATCTCTCGCGCCCGAGCAAGCCGTTCCGCGTTCCCCGCGTTGATGCGACGAATGATCTGCCACCAGGGCAGTTCCTTCTTTCCCTTGTCGAGAAGGGACCGACTGTTCTCCAGCACCCCGGTAGTCGAACTTCGGGAGGTGCCCTTGTTCAACGGGCCTCGGAAGGTGGCCGCGCCGAGCAGGCTGCCCGCGGCTTCGCTCGTGAGATCGAGGAGCCCCTGCCAGTCGGCCTCGAACTCGGCTTGGGCCTGCCCGAAGCTAAAGCCGCGATTCACCATCCGGTCCATCATGAAGGTGTTGTATTCGGCCGCCGAGCGATAGCGAAGTTCTCCCGCGCCAACCATGCCGAACCACCCTCCCTCGCTCCGATCGATCGCGTCGAGATCGTGGAGACGCACCCCGATCTGTTGCCGCGGGAACGCCCCCTTTCCCGGTGAAGTCAGGAGCGTCGCCGGCCCGTGATTGTGGACGTATATGATGTTCATCGTCTCGACCTCGCCCGACTCGATCAGCTGTCGGACGTCTCGAACGGTGAGCCCCGACGACTCGCGAACCACGCGGAGCCGAAAGCCCCTCTCACGGTCTTCTTTTCGAATCGTATCGTCGGTGAGTTCGAACTTCGCGAGCATTTTGTCGAGCCCCGCGTAGCCCTCGGCGGTAGGTTCGGGAGGTGCGAGGCCGTCCGGATCGCGGGCCGAGAGCACGCCCCCACCGACATATTCGTACGGATTGAGGGCTTCGCCCCCCGCGACAAGATGAATATCGGCGGGGTCCGGGGATGCCCACTGGTTCGCCCCGGAAAGAAGATAGCGCTGCCCGAAGTAGATCAGCCCGACGGCCACGTCTTCTTCCTTTCCGGTATACCCCTGGGGCTCCACGGGAAAGACCGCATCGTCGACGAGCAAGGTTTCACGAGCGCCGGTGGGAAGAAACGTCGCGACCGAGGCGACCTCGTTGCTCACGAGGTCCACGACCGCCCCGGTGGTGCCGAGCGCGTCGGTCACGCGATAGGTGAGTCGGTGCGACGGGGAGGGGTCGCCGAGTGGTGTCGCGCCCGGTCCCCATACCAGCCGAGCGCCCGCCGTGACGTACTGCATCTCGGTTCCGAGCGCGGCCGTCCCCTCCCAGCCTTCGAGGACATCCCAGCGGGTCCCGCGACGTTCCACGGTGCCGGGAAACACCGATTGAAGCGCCCGTGTGGTGACCCCCCCTGACTCGTAGTGCTCCACCACTTGGATCCGCCGGGTCTTCGACTCGTCGTGGAGATCGCGCTGTCGAGCGGCGATCTCCCAGTCTCCCGATCCGTTGCGATCGTAGCGGCGCGCGAGCATCAACTCGTTGCGGGCGCCGTAGTCATAGCGGTAGTGCTGCTCCGTCGCGCAACGACAACCGCTCTCGAGCGCGCCGACCCGAGCTGCGAGATTTGTCCCCCCCGGATCGGTACATGAGCTCGGTGCCACCGCGGTGCACTGGGCACGCACGGTCATGCCCACCACATTGCCACTGTCACCGTAGTCGAAGACGGCAAACCCTCCGAGATCGCTCGGGGTGGTCGCATCGAGATTGGACCACAGATAGACCGCGGTCGGACGACCGCCCACCTCGAGACCAGTCACCGCGGTTCCGAGCGACCGATCGAAGAACGCGTGCTGGTCGTCGGTCCACTCGGTGCGGGTGGCCAGCCAGTTGTAATCGTAGGTCAGACTCGACACACGGTCGGTGGGAAGATCGGTCGCCCGCGGAGCCGGCGACGGGCGCATCGGATCGATCGCCGCTTGCTCGGAAAAAGCCGTCCGCCAGTCCGTCGCCGGTTCCGCACCGAACGCAAAGGTGCCTGGAAACTGCTCCGCGTAGCGAAAGTCGATCCCGACCACCCGGCCGAGGCTGTCGTGCTCGATGATCTGCTCCCGGGGCTGAAAGCCCTCGGGCCATTCCAGCGGATCGCGGAGGTCTCGGACCCCGGTGAGGCGACCCGCACTGTCGAACTCGTATTCGAGGGCTCCGATCGTACCCACCGCGGCGAGGGGACGGGTCAACGGGTCGGCCATCGCGGTGGGGGTGCGGGTGGCGCTCATCGAGATCGGACGAAGCCGGTCATCATAGCCATAGCTAAGGTGAAGGCCACCACCGACGGCGCCAATATGCGCGGTCGAGAGACCACCGCCCGGGTGATAGGTGGCGCTCCGCATCACATTGTAGGTCCCACCGTCGATGCTCACCCAGCTGCGGGCGAGGAGTCCCCGGCGCGGATCGAGCTCCGCGTGGGCGGCGATCGTCGGCGCCGGCCCAATCCCGCCAACGGCCGCCCAGTCCGGGTCCGAGGGAAGGTCGCGACGGATCAGTCGGTCGGCGTGATCGTAGTGGAGGGTCATCGAAAAAGTGCGAGCGGCGTCGTACACCACATCGCCAAGCTCCGTCGGCGCGGGCACGTCGGCAAGTGACGACACGCTTCCGAGCGGAGCCGCAAACTCCGTCCCCGCAAGCTGGACCTGACGCTCGACCACCCGGGCCCGGGCATCGTGCTCGAGAAGGACACGCTGCGTTGGGCCTTCGACCGCGACGAGGCGCCCCGCGGTGCTCCCGACGATCGGGGCAAACCCTTCACTCGTCCACGACGGCGCATCGTCAAAGAAGTAGCGCGTGTGCACCAGCGACGGTCCGCTCCCCATTCCGACCGCAAACGGGGGGAGCTCCGCTCCGGCGAGGGGCGACGGCACTGCTTCATCACAGTCGACTAGCTCC
This sequence comes from Myxococcota bacterium, assembly GCA_039187775.1. Classification (GTDB taxonomy): domain Bacteria; phylum Myxococcota_A; class Polyangia; order Polyangiales; family JBCCZL01; genus JBCCZL01. The sequence continues at coordinate 2,608 of JBCCZL010000330.1, read as the reverse complement.
TCACCGATCCGGCGGCCGAGCCGATCGAAGTAGTAGTTTTCGCCGCAGCCCCGTGGGTCCCGCACCGCGACGAGGTCTCCTGCCGTATTGTGGAGATAGCGCCAATGACGCTCTCCCGCCGGTCCGCCCGATGCATCGAGGCTCGGATCCTCGACCGCCAAGAGGCGCCCGGCAGTGTCCCGATGAAACACTCGGTCCACCCGCTGATCGGGAATCAAGCTCGCGGGCGCGGACGCGCCGGCAGGGATCGGCGCGCCGTCCGACGAAGCGAGGCGGGTAAGCCGAAGGACGTCTCCGGTCGCGGCATACTGCGACACGAGCCGTACGTAGATATCGCCCGAGACTCCCGGAATTCGTCGGACCAGGATCTGCTCTCGTTCCCGCCCGTGCCCATCGAGTCGGCGAATGCTCGGTGTGCCTTCGTGCGGCCCGCCGGCCTCCAGATCGTCAGGCTCCCAGCGCTCTTCCGAGAGGGCACCGTGGCGAAGCTCGCTCGCATGACCCAGCTCATCGGTCGTGCCGATGACCCGGCCAAACCCATCGCGGGTAGTCGACGAAAATGGTGCCGACGGTAGCTCGAGCGCCTCGGCGAGATTGGGAGTGGCCGCGTCGAGGGTCGACACCAGATAGCTCCGCCGCGACGCTCCGTGTGAGTTCAGAAGACCAAGACCGCTTCGAGTCCACCGATTCGCCGCAACGTCCTGGGCGAGGGTTGCCCGCGCGCGCTGTAGGCCGTCGACATAGGTCCGGCTTTCGGAGTGCGTCCCGCTGCAGTCCGAGTATTGGCGGCTCGTCACCACGCTGACCGGAGCCCCCGCCGGCGCCATGTCGAAATGGAAGGTCTCTCGGGGTGCCGCGCAGCCAGCCGGATCGACAAATGTGGCGGTCAGTCGCCCAAACCCGTCGTACGCCGCCGTCCGGACCACTCCGTTCTGTTCGGTCAGCGACGTCACGAGGCCAAGGCCGCCATCGAAAGTCGCGGTCGAGGTCAGCGATCCGTCGCCGGTTTCCGCGGTATGAACGACCGGAAATCGAGCGAACGCCGAGTCGAACTCCAGCATCGAGTTTCGAAGGCACGCCGCGCTCCCGAGCACTTCGCCAACGCAGGTCTCGATCTGTGCCCCCCAAGCGTTTCGACGATAGGTCTCGACCAGATCAAGCATCGCGGGAGTCGTTCCCAAGCTCCCGAAGTCGAACGGGATCCCGCTATGCGCCGCGCGTTGCGATCGCCCGACGACGAACCCCAGCGAATCGTGACGGTACTCCGTTTCCCGTCCGGCCGAAGTTCCGTCGGACGTGCTCGAACGCGCCTCGACGAGAACCCACTGCCCACCGTCGTTCAGAAGAACCGGCGTCATCCGCTCGAAGATGCTTTCTCCATAGTTCTGTTCCGCTACGTCGCCTTCGTCCCGCAGCCGGCCGTCCCGGACTCGCTCCATGACCTTTCCGAAGTTGCTGCGGCGGACGATCCGCTCCCGGGTGTGGGCGAAGCTCGCCGCACGAATCGACACCGAGTGGCTCGTCACACTGTCGTAGTGCGGGCGGTTGGGCGCGTCGGTGCCGGTTCCGTTTCGCGCCGCGTTGGGCCCCTCCGCGACCACGCCCGGAAGGGTGTACACCTCGGAACCATCGGCATAGTCGTGCCCCGGGTACGAAAAGGTGTCGATCTGCGTCGGCGCGACCTGTTGAATCGGGTGGTCATCAAGGCCAAACCACGTCCGAAGCCCGTAGCTCGTGTGCACGCTGGATCCGTACTGGGCCACCACCCCCGGTCCAGGAACCCAGGTCTCGACGAGATAGGCCTTCCCCTGAAGGCCGAGGAACGGATTCGGTACATTCCTCGCCCCGACAAGGGCGACCGGCCGACGGGCTTGGTGGTAGTGGCTTCGGGTGCAGCTCGTCGGCTGGCTCGCGTCCCCGAGCTTGCACACATCGGTGACCCCAAAGCCCCAGAAGCTCCGCTCTTCTCCACCGAACGCGCCATCGTGATATTCGAACTCGGTACGGCTCACCTGATCGTCGGGCTCACCAAGCTCATTGAGCCGGAGCTCGCCGAAGCGATCGGTGGTTTCGATGGCTTTGACGACCAGCGTGTTGAGCGCCGCACTCCCGAGGCCGTCGGGACACGCCCCGGTCTCGAGACACTGAAGCGGCGCCTCGTCCCAGGCGAACGTCCCGGTTTGCCGATCGCGGATGTACTCGTCGATCGCCGAGCCATATTCGATCGTCGTGACCTTGCCGAGGCCGTTATCGACTCGATAGAGGAGCCCGGCCCGCTCGTCGCCGCCGGGAGTCACATAGAGCCAGTCGTTTTCTCCGCGGACGATGTCCACCGCAAGGTTTCCATCGATGTCTGCGATGCGAATCGCGTTGTCGTCGCCTGCCCCAAAGCTCGGCGCCGTGATCGTGGGGTCGAAATCGCCCGCCACGCGTCCGAGGCGGAGCCGGACGTCGTTGCCCGCGCGCACTAGATCGGCAAACCCATCGCCATTCACGTCGGTGATCCGAGTCTGTTCGATCGCGAGCGCAGAACCGCCCACCCCAAGGAGCGCGCCGGGATAGTAGGCATCGTAGTTCGCCCCACCGCAGGCCGCGGGATCCCCAAAGT
>JBCCZL010000329.1:0-10968 GCA_039187775.1 Myxococcota bacterium | reverse complement strand
CTGGAGCTTCACGTCGGCTCGCTGGCCTCGCGCATGGCCTGCAGCCCGCCACACAGCATTTTCCAAGGCCTCGAGCCACCACCGCCGCGTGCGAGGTCATGCCGCCGGTTGCGGTGATCACCCCGGCGGCGGCCCGCATCCCGTGAATGTCTTCGGGGCTCGTTTCCCGCCGCACGAGCACCACGACCTCCCCCGCGTTGGCCCGGTCCACTGCTTCATCGGCGTCGAGGACGATGCGCCCGACCGCTGCCCCGGGGCTCGCCGGAAGACCGGCCGCCACGGGCCGAACGCCGCGCTCTTCAAGCACCTCCGGCGCGGGAAGCTGGGCGTGGAGGAGCTGCTCGAGCGAAGTTGGATCCACCATGAGGACGGCGTCCTGCTGGTTCACCACTCCTTCGTCGACCATGTCGACGGCGATCTTGAGCGCCGCCTTGCCGGTGCGTTTTCCGCTCCGGGTCTGGAGGATGTAGACCTTGTTTCGCTCGATCGTGAACTCGATGTCCTGAAGGTCGCGAAAGTGGCCCTCGAGCTGGGCACCGATCCGCTGAATGTCAGCAAACGCCTCGGGCATCACCCGCTCCATGCTCTCGGCTTCTTTTCCGGGAGCGGCGCCGCGGGCGGTCAGAGGGCGCGGGTTTCGAATACCCGCAACGACATCTTCGCCCTGCGCGTTGGTGAGGAACTCGCCGTAGAGGCTCTTGTCCCCGGTCGAAGGGTTTCGTGTAAACGCGACTCCCGAGCCCGAGTCTTCGCCAAGATTCCCAAACACCATCGCCTGGATGTTCACCGCAGTTCCAAAGTCATCCGAGATGCCCTGCATGCGTCGGTACCGGATCGCGCGCGGATTGTTCCATGAGCGAAAGACCGCGCCGATCGCCTCGCGAAGCTGCGCCTTGGCGTCGAGAGGAAACTCTTGGCCAGCCTCCCGCACGATGTCGAAGAAGCGGCCGATCACCATTCGGAGCTCGGCGGGTGGGAGGGTCTGATCGGTCGCGTTCGCGGCCTGCTTCTGTTCGCGAAAGGCTCGGTCGAACGCCTCGCGGCCAACCCCGAGGACCACGTCGGCGAACATCTCGATGAACCGCCGATACGCGTCGAGGGCAAAGCGTTCGTCCCCGCTCTGGGCGGCGAGACCCATCACGGTTTCTTCGTTCAGGCCGAGGTTGAGGACCGTATCCATCATTCCCGGCATCGAAACCGCGGCGCCCGAGCGCACCGATACGAGGAGCGGCTTTTGCGGGTCGCCGAGGCGCCGGTCCATCGCCCGCTCGAGGTTGCCGAGCGCCGCAATGCACTCTTCCCAAAGTCCGTCGGGGATCGCTCCCGCCGCGTGGTAAAGGCGACTCGCCGGCGTGGCGATGGTAAAGCCCGGGGGGACCGGAATTCCAAGCCGCGTCATCTCCGCAAGGCCCGCCCCTTTCCCTCCGAGGAGCTCGCGCGGGTCCTTGCCACCAAGATCGTCGGAGAACGCGTAGATGGTTCGCTCGCTCATCGTTCCCTCTCTAAGGTCAGTGGGCTCCTAGGGGCAGTCGGCTCGTCGGCTATGACGCCAGCTCGTGAACATGGGCAAGCTGGCTGATCGAATCGGCAATTCGCGCCATGAGACGGAGTCGATTCTCCCGGATCGCCGGGTCCTCGTGCATCACCAAGACCTTGTCGAAATAGAGATCGATGGGAGCGCGAAGCTCCTCGGCCACGGCGAAGAACGCTTCTCGGTAGGCTCCGCTGGACGGCGCCTCGTCGAGGAGCGGGGCAACCTTTTCGAACCGCTCGACGAGGTCGACCTCGGGCCCCGCCTCGAGCAGGCTTCGATCGAGCTCGCCCCGCTCCGCCTCTTTGGCGATGTTGTGGGCACGCTTGAACGCGATCGCGAGTGCGTCGAATGCAGGAAGCTTGCGAAAGGCATCGATCGCTTCGAGGCGGGCGCCAAAGTCTCGAATCGACTTCCCCGGCCAGGCGCCGAGACACGCCACCACCACATCGCCGGGATAGCGATCCTGATAGTAGGCGCGGAGGCGGGCGCGGAAGAACTCGTCGAGCGCACCCGCGACCTTTGATTTCGACGCAAGACTCTCGCCGGGATAGCGATCGTAAGCTTCGTCGACGAGCCCTCGAAGATCGAGTTCCGGAAGAAGGCCTCCCTCGGCGATCCGAATGATGCCGAGCGCCGCCCGCCGAAGGGCATAGGGGTCGGCGGAACCCGTGGGGGTGAGTCCGAGCCCAAAGCAGCCCACGAGGGTATCGATGCGGTCGGCGACACCGAGGGCCGCGGAAAGCGCCTTTGCCGGGAGGACGTCGGATTTTCCTTGCGGGAGGTAGTGGTCACGAATCGCGTCGGCGACGTCCGGATCCGCGTTCTCCTCGAGCGCGTAGAACCGTCCCATCGCGCCCTGAAGCTCCGGGAACTCGCCGACGATGAGGGTGGCGAGGTCCGCTTTGGCGAGGCGCGCCGCGGTTCGGACCCGTTCATCGCCGACAACCCCAAACGCGAGGTCGGCGAGGCGCTTTACCTTGTCGCCGACCGTGCCGATCTTGCGAATGAACACGATGCGATCGAGTTCTTCGACCCGCGGGTCCAGGCCAACCTTTCGGTCCTCGTCGACAAAGAACCGTGCATCCTGAAGCCGAGCCCGAAGCACGCGATCGTTGCCTCGGCGAATGGTCTCCGGGTCCCGGGCAGTATTCACCACATTCAGATAGTGCGGAAGGAGTTTTCCCTTCCCATCGCGCACCGCGAAGTAACGCTGATGATCTCGCATCACCGAGACGATGACTTCGGCCGGTAGATCGAGGAACGTCTCGTCGAATCCACCCGGGACGACAAACGGCGCCTCCACCAGCGACGAGCACTCTTCGAGGAGAAACGCATCCTCGACGAGTTCGCCGCCGAGGGCCTTCGCGGCTTCAGCGAGCGCGATCTCCACGCGCCGACGTCGCTCTTCAGGCGATACGATGACGTGGGCCGCCTCCATGGCTTCTTCGTAGCCGCCGGGGTCGGGAATCTCGACGGGCCCTGGCGCCAAGAAGCGGTGGCCAAGGCTGTGATGACCGCTCTCGATCCCCGCCACCGTGAGGGGCACGAGGTCTTGGCCAAAGAGCGCGACGAGCCACTGAATCGGCCGGCCGAACGCAAGATCGCCATCGCCCCAGCGCATCGCTTTGGGAAAGGGAATCGCAGGAATGAATCCTTCCAAAAGCGCGGGCAAGAGCTCCTCGGTGGGGCGTCCTTTCTCCTCTCGTTGGAACGCAAGGTACGCCCCCTTGTCGTTTTCGATCACCGAGAAGCCGTCTTCGGCGAGGCCCTGCTTTCTGAGAAATCCCCGGCCGGCCTTGGTCAGTTTCCCGTCCTCGTCGAGGGCGATTCGGGTGGGGGGGCCGACCACGAGTTCCGAAAGGTCGTTCTGCGCTTCAGCCACGCCCTCGCAGTGAAGGGTGAGTCGTCGGGGGGTGCCGAGAACCGATACGGCGCCGGCATCCACCCGTAGCTCGGCGAGCCGCTGCTCAAACAACGCGGGCATCGCTTCGAGGGCAAACCGGAGAAACGACACGGGAAGCTCCTCGACGCCGATCTCGAGGAGAACGTCACGGGCCATCGGGCCTCGCCTCCGGGGCGGTCTTATGGTCTCCGGCAAGGAGCGGGTAACCGAGGGCGGCGCGCTGCGCGACCCACGCTTCGGCGGTCGCCCGCGCGATGAGACGGACCCGGCCGATGTAGTTCTGCCGCTCGGTCACGCTGATCGCGCCACGCGCGTCCAGAACGTTGAAGAAGTGACTGCACTTGATGACCTGATCGTACGCCGGAAGAACGAGTCGAGCCTTTGGGTCCTCGATGTCGAAGATCAGCTTGCCGCCCTTGCCGCGCTTCGTGGCCAGACCAAGGAGCCGCTTGCACTGCGCTTCGTGGTGGTCGAAGAGATCGAAATGGAGCTTCGTGTCGGCCCGCTCGAAGTTGTAGGTGCTCCATTCCCATTCGCTTCGCTTCGCGAGCTCCGCGTAGGGGACGCCGTTTCCCCACTCGAGGTCATACACATCGTCCACGTCTTGGAGGTACATCGCAATGCGCTCGAGGCCGTAGGTGAGTTCACCGCTCACCGGGCGGCAGTCGATGCCCCCGCACTGCTGGAAGTACGTGAACTGACTGATCTCGAGGCCGTCGAGCCACACCTGCCACCCGAGGCCCCAGGCGCCGAGGGTGGGCGACTCCCAGTCGTCCTCCACGAAGCGGATATCGTGCCGTAGCGGCTCGGTGCCGATCGCGCGAAGCGAGTCGAGGTAGAGCTCCTGAATATTGAGCGGCGAAGGCTTCAAAATCACCTGGTACTGGTGAAAGCGCTGAAGCCGGTTCGGGTTGTCACCGTAGCGACCGTCGGTGGGTCGTCGGGAGGGTTCGACGTAGCCCACCTTCCAGGGCTCGGGCCCCAGCGCACGCAAGAAGGTCGACGGGTTAAACGTGCCCGCACCGACTTCGGACTCGTAGGGCTGCACGATCAAGCACCCGTGTTCCGACCAGAACTTCTCTAAGGCAAGGATCAATCCCTGAAATGTCGTGGGCCGTTCACTCATCGTCGTCGAGATCGTCTTCGTCTTCGTCGTCTTCGTCGTCTTCGTCGTCTTCGTCGTCGAGCTCGTCATCGTCAAGCTGACCGTCGTCTTCTTTGTCGAGCTCGTCATCATCGTCGGGCTCATCGTCGTCGGTGAGCTTATCGTCGTCGTCGACGATCTCGTGTTCGGATCCGGCCCCACCGTGCTCGTCGTTGTGTTCGCGCTCTTCGGCAGGCTCGCGCTCCGGCACGGCGTCCCAACCGTCCGACGGAGCCTCGTCCTCCGATGAATCCGCCTCCGAGCCCAATCCCTCGGCCTCCGCTTCCGTCAGCGTCACCTCAGGGTCCACGACGTCTTTGACCGCGCTCAGGTCGACCGGCTCACCCATTCGTCGCTCGAAGAGCGCTCGACTATCGTCGGACAGCTCGGTGAACTCGCGCAGCGTGGGCAGATCGCTGAGCCCGCGAAGCCCGAAGAACTCGAGGAAGAACGGAGTGCTTCCGTAGAGCAGGGGCCGCCCTGGCTCCTCCTTGCGACCGAGCATCTTGATGAGCCCTCGTTCGAGAAGAACCTTGAGGGCCGATCCCGAATCGACGCCGCGAATCTCATCGACCTCCGGCCGGGTCACCGGCTGCCGATACGCGATGATCGAAAGCGTCTCGAGCTGCGCACGGGTCAGCCGGACCGGCTTCTGACTCACGAAGCTGCGCACAAAGCTCGCGTTGTCCTTGGAGGAGCGAAACTGAAATCCCCCGCCCACTTCCACCAAGTTGATCCCCCGGCTCTCGTACTCCGCGACGAGCTCATCGAGCATCCGCCGGGCGTCCGCAAGCTTGGTCCGAGCTGCCCGCGCGAGCCGCTGCGGCGTGACCGGCTGATCGGCGACAAAGATCAGACTCTCGAGCACGCTCTTGAGCTGCTGGTCATCGATCGGCTCCGGTTCGACTTTGCTCGGCCCAGGGCCCGCCTTGCTTTCCGCGGCGTTGCCGCCGTCGTCGTGTTCCAGAGCCGTGTCTTCAGAAGCCGTGTCTTCAGAAGCCGTGTCTTCAGAAGCCGTGTCTTCCGCGTCGACTTTCGGCGTGTTGGCTTCCGCGGCTTCGCCGCCCGCCACACCGCCCTCTCGTGGACCGCCTTCCGCGGCGTTCACTCCGGCATTGCCTTCCGACGCGGGATCGTGCGGTGCACCGTCTTCCGCTACCTCCGCCGAATTTTCCTGCGTCGTGCTCATCCCGCGCCCTCCGGGGGCTCCACCGGGGAGGAGGTGTGAACCTCCTCGTCATTCAAATCAAGGTCTTCTTCCGCCCTTGGAGCGACATCGGAGGCGGGCATCTCCGGGTCCAGGAGCCGGTATTGAAGCTCGATCGGCGCCGCCGTGTCTGCTTGGTAGACCTGGATCATCCGGAGCTTGGCCATCTCCAGGATCGCAAGAAACGTGACCACCATGTCGTATCGCGTCACCAACCCTTCAAACAGCTCCCGAAACTCCGCGCTCCGACGCTCGCGAAGCTTCTCCGAGAGCTGGGTCATGCGCTCCTGAATCGAAATCCGTTCCGCGGTGACCTCCATCGCCGCGTCCTCGGCGACTCGCGCCAACACGAATTGAAATGCGTCAAGAAGCTTGAACAGGCCGGTGGACGCCAGCGGAGCCGGTCCCTCGGCCTGCGGCGCGGGAATCCCCCGAGTGAACACATCCCGGCCGGCAACTCCCCGCGCTCCCAGGTTCTCCCCCGCCAGCTTGTACTTCTGGTACTCGAGCAACCGTCGAATCAACTCCTCTCGGGGGTCGATTTCGTCGATGTCCTCGGCCTCGTCGTCGGCCGGCGGCGTCGGAAGAAGCATCTTGCTCTTGATGTGCGCGAGAGTCGCGGCCATCACCAGGTATTCCGCCGCCACGTCGAGATTCAGCTCCTTCATCATCCCGAGGTATTCGAGGTAGCGCTCCGTCACGAACGCCACGGGGAGGTCCAGGATGTCGAGTTCGTGCTTCTGGATGAGGTGAAGCAAGAGGTCGAGGGGCCCATCGAACTCCGGGAGCTCGATACGGAAGTTCGGGTCGATCGGTTCGGGCGGCTGGGCCATGGGCGTCCCCGGATGGGACGCGGACCCTAGCCCGAATCGAATACTTCCGTCGATGCCCCTCGACGCAAAGCCCCCAGTCCGTGTGTCAGCCAGCTCACCGAACTTCGGGGGCTCTATCCTCAGGCCCGGACACGGATGCCATGGTTTTCGGAACTTTTTACGTTCCGGCCCCACCTTCAGCCAGGTTTTCCAGAGGTTGGAACACGGTACGCAGGTTGCTTGTTAGTCCGGCACACGTGATCGATGCATCCCACACGCAGCCCCCTCGAATCCGGGTCGTGGAAGGTCGCCTCAACCGGGGCCTGATATCGCTCGGATTCGCGCTGGAAGGCACCACGCCAGTGAGTGGGCAGACCCTCGCCGGCTACGGCGAGGTGGAAATGCGCTGGTACGTCGAAGGCGTGCTCAAATCGGCGAGCGAAGATGAACTCGTCCTGGAGCGGGACGGCGATCCGTGCCGCCTCGTCGGCCTTTGGCCCGATGCGATCGATTTCGGGCCACTCGTCGGCTCGGAGCTCGCCCTCACCCTCCGGCTCACGTTGCCTGACACTTCGAGCCGCGGTCCAACGACCGACCTTCGGGTCACCCACCGAGAGTTCCCGCTTCTCTGGGCCCGCGACGGTTCCCTCCCGCGAAAGGCGTGGACCGGCATCCTTCCGGACACCGCCGCCGGCGCTCTGGTGGTCCCCGAGGTGCTCGGTCCGGAGGGCGAACCCGCCGGCACGACGCCCCGGCGCCGAATTCCAGATGGAACCGGGGCGCGCATCGGCTCAACGTTCATCGGGGCGATCCGTGTCGAAGACACCAACGCCGCGTTCTTCGTCGTCTTTTAGCCCGACAGAATCTGTCTTGGATCCGAAGGATCCATCGCGAGAGCGGCACGCTACCCTGAGACCAATGCGGGTTTGGATCTTCATGGCGGCGTCAGTCCTCGGTGGATGCCCGAGCGAACCCGGCCCGTGTCCCGGTCCAGGCTCGGTGGAAGTCGGCCAAGGAGGCAATCGACTCTCGCCGCTCCGCGACGGTGACTCGCTCCCCATCGTACAGGGCGCGCAGGGAGGCGTGCACGTCCTCGTCGGGTTTTGGGCTCGGGGGCTGAGCCTAGATGTCGATGCGACCTATCAGCTGACGGACCGAGACAGTGGCGCCGGGGTGGGCACCCCCACCGAGCGCCGCCTCCGACCTGGACTCTACTCCCAGGTCACCGAAACCGAAGCGGTTCGGAATCCGGATTTGGTCGTCCTCGACAACGGCGATCCGACCGGTGACGTATTCGATGGACGATGGGTGCGGCTGCAACTCGATGTGCGAACCCTCGACGGCACCGCCCACGCGTGCGACGCCCGCGAGGTACGACTCGAGCTTCCATGAGCGGTGCTAGGTCACGATGGCGATGACGAGGGTGAGGAAGATCAGACCGACGGCCGAGCCGAGAATCCCTGCCCCGATTCGAAACAATCGGTGATCGTACCCATCCACCGCGAGCGTCTTGATCGCATGTTGACGCTTACGCGCGCGCCAGGTTCGTACCGTGTCGGAGGCAGCGTTCGCCACGTCGATCGGCGCGAGCGTCGCAAGGTGCTGCGCGGTCGCCGCTTCTCCGAGCGCGCGAAGCGTCAAGTCGTGTTGTTTGGCAAGATTGCTCAGCTCGCCGGTCTGGCTTTTGGTATCACGCCGAAGCGCCGCCTTTTGCGCCTGGAGCTCCGACTGTATGTCGCTGATTCGCGCCAACGCATCCCCAAGAGCATCCCGCACTTCCGCAAGTTCCCCCTCATCGGCAAGGACCGGGGCTTCGAGGACCTGCATTTCTGCGTGGCGCGCCTTTCGTTCGGCTTCGAGCGAGACGAGCTTGTTTTGGTCGGGGACGGCCGCCTTGCCAAGATTGCGAAGCTCGATCTCGATCCGCTGAACCTTCGCCCGGGCGCGCTCGAGATCTTGGCGCTTCATCGCGATGACGGTAGTGAGTCGCGTCTCCCGATCCCGAAGGGGAGCGACTTCCGCCTCCGCCCGCTGGAGCTCGGCCTCCAGGCCCTTTTGCTGCTCTTCGAACACCCGGTTCTCGCTCGCCGCCGCCTCCGAACGCGAATCGGCGTAACGCCCCGCCTCTTGAGCCGCGGCGAGCTCCGCGGCGAGCGGTGCTAGATTTGGCGAGTCCGCCACCTTGAGGAGCTCCCGCCCGAGGGTCGCCATCGCGTGCTCCCCCGCGGACCGAGCGGCCCCCTCGAGACGTTCGGCGTCGCGGACCTCGGCCAGCAGCTCTCGCCGCCGAAGGAACACCTGAATGGCGTACGGAACACTCGAAAAAACACTCGATGGCGGCGCCGGGTATCCTGCCGCTTTCGCGACCTCCTGGGGGGCCGGCTCCACGATTCCTAAAGCCTCGAGCTCCGACGGGGGTGGCGGAGCGGGGGCCTCCGGGGCGGGTCGAGGGTTCGTGGTACCCCCCCGGCGCGCTCGCATCGCTCGGGCCTCGGCCGAGACGCCCCCTCCGGTGGGACGAGGCGGGTCGGGACGAGGTGCGGGAGCTCCGCCACGCGGGGCGGAAGCTCTGCCGCGCGGGGCGCCATCGGATCGGCGGGGGGACCGTCTCGACGGAGTGTTGCGAGCGGCGACGTCTAGTTCGAGGGCGGGACCCGCCGCGCCGGCGAGCGGATCAAACGGGTCATCCCCTCCCCGCCCCTGCATCCCGAGCGGCGCCGCGGGGGCTGACCGCTTCGCGCCGTAGTCGAGCTCGAGGTCGGCCCCAGCGGTCGGTCCGCCAAAGAGCGGATCGTCGAGGTCCACACCCTGCCCGGCACCGGTGGGCTCGTTGCAGACCGCGCAGAACGCAGCGTTTGGAACGAGATAAGCCCCACAAGAACGGCACCGGTCCGCCACCTGCGCCATGGTATCGCGGCCTGACCGCGGTGACCACGGCCAAACCGCGTCCCGGAGTCACCGCTACATCGAGCAGAACGCGATGCCGAAGGCACCCTGGCCGCAGCAGAGACCCTCCCCCATGGGGAGGCCCGGAATCGGGAGCCCTCCGCTCGCGAGCACACACATGTCATCGCCCGAGCAGACCACTCCGCATCCGCAGTTCATTTCGTCGTTGGTCACGCAGCTCCCGCCGCAGCATGACTCACCGAGGCTGCCTCCGATACCGAACATGCCGGGCATCGCTTCGGCGCACGCCGCGCCACTGCCGCAGCGACAGGTTCCCCCGACGCAGCTCGGACCGTTCGGACCACAGGTCTCACCGCATGCTCCACAGTTCTCGGGGTCGTTCGAGGTGTCGATGCAGGTGCCTCCACAACAGCTTTCGCCCATCGCGCAGGGCATGCCGAGGTTCCCACAGGAACAGTTGCCGGCGACACAAATCTCTTCGCCGGGGCACACATTGCCGACCATCCCGCAGTTGTTCTTGTCCGTCGAAACATTGGTGCAGCGCGACGTTCCATTGTCCGTGGTGCACTCCTCACCTTCGAGGCACTGGGGGAAATCGCCACATTTGCACTGGGGCTGCCCGCCCGCCTCGGCCACGCAGGCGGTGGCGCGCTGCGCGTCGCAGTTGAATCCGCAACCGCCACAGTTGAGGAACGACGGATCGCTCACCCCGTTGGTGCCCGGCGGTACGGCTCGGTTCACACACGTTCCCCCGCAGCAGTTCTGCTGCGGCGGACAGGTCGGGTTGCACTCTCCGCCGACTGCTTGGCAAGTGCCGCCTCGGCACTCGGTGCCCGCGGGGCAGGCCGGGTCGCAGCTCGGAACACAGGTCGTCGACTGACACTCTTCACTCGGTAAGCAGGTGATGCCACAGCCACCGCAGTTGTTCCGGTCGTTCGTGATGGGAGTGCAGACGTTGTTGCAGCACTCTTGAAAGGTGCTGCACATGCCGCAGCCGCTCGTCGAGCCATCCTGCACCGAGCTGTCGCTGCCGCCACCAGTCCCCCGATCACTGGACGCACAGCCTAGGCCGAACGCGCCGACCGCGAGGGCTCCGAGCGCCCAAAGAACGGCCGTCCCGCGACCCCGCGAACCTGTTCCTGCTTGACTTCTACGCACCCGCATCTCCTTCACCACTCCTCGGAACCACCTCTCCTCGGGGAGAGGGATTGCCAGCGTGAGTTGCTGGCGAAGCCGAACGAGTCCGCGCCTCACTCAGCCTCTGGACCGCTCTGCCTCGCCTCCCGCGTGCACGTCCCGGTCCACCGTCAGGTGTGCTTCCCGCAGGATGCACGACAACACCCTACCTGCCGAGGTTCACGTTTCAAACGGGGGCGAGCGACAATTCCCGGAAATTCCCAAAACAAGGTGAGGGTTCACACAGCACTGCTTCGATGGAAACGCGGCTGTCCCGCAGTTCGG
>JBCCZL010000328.1:0-10975 GCA_039187775.1 Myxococcota bacterium | reverse complement strand
GTTTCTGGTGGCTCAGAACGCCCCGATGCCGAGCTACATCAAGACGGGTCGGGATGGCCCCTTCATCGAGGCGGTTCACCCGGAGTGGTCCGGAACCCTTCCGGCCACTATGCTCTTTGACGCCGACCGAAATCCCCGCTTTCTGTGGGAGGAGACAGTAAACCGGGAGGTCCTGGAGGGGCCGATCGGCGAGCTGCTGCGGGAAACCGACGGCTGACCAGGAGAGACCGATGCCGCGACTGATGCCCTTTCTGTTCCGTGTTCTGTGTTCTGTGTTGGTTGCGGGCCTTGCCACGGGGACCTTTGCCGCCTGTAGCTCCGAATCCGGTGAAGCCGCCGCGCAGCCCGCAAGTTCAGAATCGACGGAGGAGGCCGAAGCCCAGGGCACGGGCGAGACCACTCCTGAACCGCCTCCGGAGCGGAGCGCCCAGCGGTCGAAGAACCGCGCCTCCCAAGGGAGCCGGCTCGCGCTCGGCGCCGCCGCCCCGATGACCGACCACGCAATGAAGAACATCGACGAAGCGCAGGTGACCATCGCGTCGGTGGCGGGCGAGCACGGCACGCTGGTCATTTTCACGTGCAACCACTGCCCGTGGGCGGTGGCCTGGGAAAGCCGCATCACCGAGATCGGCAACCGGTATCGCGGCCGAGGCGTCGGGGTCATCGCCATCAATCCGAACGACCCGGAGCAGTTCCCCGTCGACAACTTCGAGACGATGCAGGAGCGCGCCGAGGCGGCGGGCATGCAGTTTCCCTATGTGGTCGACGCAACTTCCGACGTGGCACGGGCTTACGGAGCGCAAAAGACTCCGGAGGCGTTTCTTTTCAACTCCGACCGGGAGCTCGTATATCACGGCGCGATCGACGACAACGCCCACGAACCCGACGAGGTCGAAGAACGTTACCTTCGCGATGCACTCGACGCACTCATCGCCGGTGATGAGATCTCGACCACCGAGACCCGAGCGATCGGCTGCTCCATCAAGTTCCGGAACAGCTGAGAACCGACGGGGACTCCGATGCGCGCGCCGTTTCCCGGCATCGGGGGCTCACCGGGAACTCGTCTCGCGCTTCTCGCGGTCTTCAGTGCCAAAGGCCTCGCCGGCTGTGCGAGCGCGCCGACGCGATCTGAAGCAGAGCCCGCTCCCCCCATGGCCGAGGAGTCGGAAACCGGCCTCGCGATCGCATCCCGTCCCGAGGAACCGGCTCGCGAGGCGCGGGTCGAGCGAATGGTGGTTCGATCCGCGCGAGATATTCCTGCGGCAATTCCGGATCCCGGAGCGTTTCGCATCCACCTCATCGATCTTGCGATGGGCCTTTCGGTGCTCATCGAGGGCGCCGACTTCGTGCTCCTTTACGACGGCGGCTCGGCCGACGATCGACGAAGGATTCGCGGGAACGAAAACCACAACCGGCTCCTCGCCTACCTCGGTTCGGCGATCGGGGTTTCGTCGGACGGGTCCTGCGTCCCATCTTCACTTCGCGGATCCCCGACGCGCCAAGGCCGCGCGATCGACCATCTGATTCTCAGTCACCCACACCAAGACCACACGAACCTCCTCGACGAGGCGGTGCGCTGCTACCCCGTGCGAAACGTGTGGGACGTGGGCGTGGTGAGTCACTCTCTATTTTACGAACGGTTCGTCGCATCGGTCGCCAGCCGCGCGGACACGCGCTACCGCACTGCGGTGGCTCCGCCGGAGGACCGGCGGCTCCGAATCCGCGGACGAACCCTCCACGTCGATGAGGCGTTTCGCTGGGAGCAGTTTCAGAGCGGCACCGAAGTCGAACTCGGGGCCTCGGCGCGACTCCGCGTGCTTCACGCCGACCCCGAACGCTACGACGACTTCAATCGGAACTCCCTCGTCCTCCGCCTCGACCTCGGGTCGGTGAGCGTGCTCCTCACCGGCGATGCGGAGACCGGCGGCGTCGAAGACGTCCTGCTCGCAGAACACACCGATGCGATCGATGTCGATGTGCTTGTGGTGGGCGACCATGGCGGCCGCCGTTCGAACGCCCCGGCGTTTCTCCACGCGGTATCCCCCACCTGGGCGCTCCTCGGCGCGGGACCCCACCGATACGGACGGATCACCTATCCACACCCCCGCACGGTGGAGGCGGTGCTCGCGGCGCTCGCCGAAGCCCCACACTCTCTTCCCGCCCAACAGCGACTTCTTCGCACCGACGCCCACGACGATCGATGCCCAGAAAGCGACCCCGTCGGCGGACCGGGCGGGGGCGCCGGAGGATGCGATAACTACATCCTCGAAATCACCTCGGCCGAACCAGAACCTACCCGTTGAGAAGCCCGCTAACCGGGCCCGTCGAATCGTCCATCAACCCATAGGTCTCGACCTCGGGGAGGCCCATCGCATGAAACGCGCTCACGAGGAGCCGGTTGTGAAGGCCCGAGGTTTGAAGATAGCGCCCGCCGGGGTGCCGGCCGGCGGCGCCGCCCGCGACGACAAACGGCACATTGCTGATGTCGTGATTCCAGCCGATCCCGATCTCGGTGCCCCAGATGACAAGGCTATTGTCGAGCACGGACAATCCATCGCCGTCGGGGATCGCGGCGAGCGAATCGAGCAGGTGGGCGAAGCGCCCCGCGTACCACGTGTAAAGCGTTGCGAGGTTGGCCTGCGCCTGGGCGCTCGTATCATGGCTCGTCATGTGGTGACCGCCGCTTTGAATGCCCGCCCACTCGTACAGCGAGCCGTCGTTATCGGCGATCCGCACCTGGAGGCTCGCAATATTGGTTTGGCCGCAGCCGATCGCGGTGGCGAGAAGCGAACTCTGCTGATCGATCACCGACTCTTGGGTGACGTTCATCGGCCGGTCGGGAATTGTGCAAGTCACGGGTTCCGGCTGGATCGAGAGCTGGAGCTCCTCGAGCGCCGCCTCGTGCGCAGCGAGCCGAAGCTGCTCCGAGCCGGACAGCGTCGGCCGGATATCGCGAAGGTCGTCGAGCACGGTATCGAGAACATGGCGTCGACGGATCGGATCGTCGTTCGACGCCGGCTCGGCAAGGTTCTGAAAGATCACGTCCCAGGCTCGGCCGGGGTTATCGAGGGGATCCACCCACACTCCCGGCGCGGAGTAGATCATGCGGCGCGCCGGGTGCGCACCCGCGCCGGCCCCCACGCCAAACTCGAGAGTGCCGTAGGTACTCCCGTGCCGAGGCAACATGCCAGACATTGCCTGATCGATGCTCACGCCTTTGTTCCAGCCGAACGTCACCCCGTGGTCCATGCGGCGGAACTCGTCCGATTCGGTGTCGACGCCCGAGCCGGTCCAGAGGCCGGGGAAGTCATAGGTGTGCGGCACTCGACGGCTGTACGGATCGGCGATCGCAAGGCCATCGATCAGTGTCAGCGTGTCGCGATGCGCGGCGAGCGGGGCGAGGATCGGGGAAAAGGTCCAATCCGTGAGGCCACCGCTCGGTGGCCGCCACTGATCCCACACTGTCCCGTGCGGGGTGTAGAACAGGATCAGTCGCGGGATGCGCGGCTCGCCCTGGCCTCGGGCCTTGAGCCAGGGGAACATCGCGGTGGCAGGGGAAAGCGCGGCGGCAGTGCCGGCGACCGCCGCCCCTCGAAGAAGCTTGCGTCGCGTCAGCATCCTACTCCTCCTCCGCGCCAGGGCGCCGAAACCACTCGCTGGTCACCAGCGCGAGGACCATCTCTTGAAGCCCACCTTCGCCCTGGGCGCGGACCCCAAGCTCCTGGATGGTGCAGTCGGCGGCTTCGGTTTCCTGCACGCCGACCGCAAAGCGCGCGAACTGACGAGCCATGCACTCGTTGACCTGCTCCCGGTCACTCAGGATTTCGGCAAGACCGATCGCGTCTTGAACTTCGAAGTCTTCGGGTCCGATCGGGAAGTCGCCGGTCGCATCGACCGGATGCTCCCCGTCCATCGTCCGATAGCGCCCGAGCCAATCGTAGTGTTCGAACGCGAAGCCCATTCCGTCCATCGGCCGGTGGCAGCCGGCGCAGGTCGGCTCATTGAAGTGCGCTTCGAGCCGCTGCCGCGTGGTGGCGCCGGGGACCGGCGGCGGAAGGCTCGGGACGACGCCCGGTGGGGGCGGCGGCGGAGGGGTGCAGAGGAGCTGGGCGAGAATTGCGCGGCCCCGAAGCGAGGGCGATGTCGATTCGGCGTGGGCGAGCGCCGCCTGAATGCCCGGCAGGGTGAGAATGCCGCTCCGCCTCGTAGGGTCGAGAACGCTCACCGATCCTTCGGTGCGAAGAATGTCTGCGCCGTAGATCGCCGCGAGCTCCGGATCGGCGGCGGTCTCGGTCGACGTGAGGAGCTCTCCGAGCGTCGAGCCGCTTCTTGTATGCTGAATGAAGTATGCGATGGGCTCGTGTCGAAGGGCCGCTCGCGTCGCTGGGCCCAGCGCTTCGATGTCCGGCCGTTCTGCGACGTCGTCGAGCTTTTCGAGCTCGAGCCACTGGAGTACAAACTCTTCGAGGCCGTGATCGAAGCGCGGATCGTTGATCGCGTATTGTGCCCAATGACGCACCCCCGCCGCGGTGACGAGCTCGCCGTTTTCGGCGGCCCAAAGGAGCGCGTCGTCCGGCGCGGATCCCCAGAGGGCAAACGCGAGCCGCGCCGCCAAGGAGTAGCCGTCGAGGCGGCCGTCGGGACCCGTGGTCTCGACCTGGTAGAGAAACCGAGGGCTCTGCAGGAGGCCCTCGATCAGAAAGCGTACCCCACGCGCGTGATCGCCTTCCTCCGCACCGATGTCGTAGAGGGCCTGAAATCGCGCTCGTACGTCGCCGGTCAATGGCCGGCGGAAGAGTCGCTTGGCGGCTCCGTCGAGGAGGACGGCTGCGCAGCCTTCACCGCACTGCGCCGCCACCACCGGAGCGGCTTCGGCCGCGGCCTCTTCCACCGCGTCGAGGACGGCGCGCGCGGTGTTGAGGTTCACGCTCCCGGTGGTGTTCGAGCGATAGCCGATGAGCTCCTCGTCCGACACGAGGAACCCGACCGACGGCCCGAATACGTCCCGGACGGTGGCCTGAAGCTGGGGCGCCGTCAGCCGCCGAAGCGGCACCGGCGCGCCGGGGCGAAGCGCGGGGTCGTCCTGGCACTCAAGAGGTCTTGGCTCGGGACCCGGCTCGACCGATGCCTCGACCTCGCCCTGACACCCCACGGCCAGGAGGACCAGTACGAGCATGCCGCCCTTATCCATGAAAGAACACCATGGACGGTCAAGAGTGCACAGCCCGCGCCAGCCATGACACGGCTGGTTTTTTGGCGGCGCTCGGATTTCTGCGCCCTGGGAGGGGACAGGGTGGGACGCGGCCGTCCTTGGGATGGCACGCGGGGTGCGACCCCGACGTCGCAGGCTAGAGGTCGCGGAACGGTGCCTCCAACGGGCCTCCGGTGTCATCCCCGTAGCGATAGCGGAAGTGCGAGGGAAGGCGTCCCCGCGACTCCTTGAATCGGATGCCCGCATCGGTATGGCGAACCCGGACCCGGTAGGACTCCACGAGTCGCGGCGGGCCCTCGCGATCCGTCTCGTAGCTGAAGCGACGTTCGACCGTACGCCCGCGGATCGGGATCTCGTCGGTGCAGCGGATCGCAGCTCGATCTCCGAGGTCGCAGACCACGATTTCCTGAGAGCGCGATGTATACGTGACAGGTTCGGTGCAGGCGCTCCCCTCGCCCTGATGCCGAAAGCGAAGCTCAATTCGATCCGGCCAGTCCTGCACCGAAGACACGGAAAGGAGGGTCGCCGTCTCGTCGTAGTTGACGCCCCAGCGCGAGTAAGCGACCGGCGCAAGGTAGGTGTCGTTCCCTTCCTCCGTGAGGAGCACGATGGTCATGTCCGGCGACGTTCCCACCTCAAGGAAGGTGTATCCGTCGACCTCGGCGAATCGCTCGCAATGCATCTCGCCGTAGGATCGCGCCGCATGCTGCCTCACCAGCGCGCAGAGCTCAGGCAACGCGTGGTGACCGGTAATCCGATAGCGATCCCCGTGCTCGTCGCCGATCCGCACCACCGGCACCACTTCTTGGGGAGCGGTCGGAGGGCTGGATGGGGTTCCTTCCGGCGGTGCTTCCAAGAGTGCGGATTCACGGGGTGCGGATTCACGGGGTGCGGATTCACGGGGTGCGGATTCACGGGTTGCGGATTCCGAGAGTTGTGCTTCCGAGAGTTCTGGGAGCCCCTCGGTCGCCTCGCCGGGCACGGTTCCCTCCGCGGGCTCGGCCAGCGCCGCTGCGAGGATCCCCTCGAACTCCACCGCCGGCGGGCTCTCGCCCGCGTCCGCATCGGCACTGGCGGCATCCACTTCACCTCCGGCATCGCTCGAGAGCACCGGGGCGTCCTCGGATCCGCCGGTGGGGGTGTGGAGACAGCCCGAAAGCAGCAAACCGATCCATCCGAGTCGCATCATGGAGGAAGAGGAGAGCGGTTTTCGTGCCAGGCTCCATCCTTAGGAAAAACAAGGGCCGAGGGAATAGTGCGGCAAGCCACCGTTTCGTGGGTGACGCGATGGTGTGGACGGCTGGCCGCGAACCCGCGCAGTCGTACGTCAGAACAGCACCTCCACGCCCGCGGTCGCCCAGGGGCCACTGTAGTTGTCCTCCGCATACGCGTCGTAGCCTACGATAAGGAAGTACCCCCCGCCGATGACCGGCCGAACCGGAGAGCCGGGGATATCGAATGCCACCCGAAGACCAACATCGAGGCCGACGCCGGGGGATGCATCGCGGCCGTCCTGGAGTTCGTTTTCCCACTCGCTCACCCGACGCCCGTCCGGGGTGTCCCGGTCATCGCCGGTGAGATAAAAACCGAACGCCGCGTTGCTCACCGTGAAGGACGGGAGGAGGTGAAGCCACGGCACCCCCGGTACCGCGAGGTCGAGGGCCAGCTCGAGGCCGATCACTCCGCCGTCCGATCGAAGCTCGAGCGTGCTCTGCCCTTTGTAAGTGCCGCCGCCAGAGGGAACGACTTCGAAAGTCTCGGGATTGATCGGTCCCGGCCGCGCCCATCCCGCGATCCCGACGCGGAACACTCCATCGAAGAGCCGGATCCCGGCGCTCGCCCCGGGACCGTGCGAGAAATGGCCGGCCACTCCGAGGGCTCGCCACTCCATGCTCACGTAGCCGCCGACGCCCTGGGCGTCCGCGTTCGACGGGGCGAGGGCAAAGGCGGCGAGCAGGAGCGCCACCAGGGTCAGATGCTTACGAACCATCAGAAGAGCCTCCAGTTGGGGTTGCCCCCAAATACCCAGCGGAGCCCGAGCGAGCCGTCGAAGATGAACTTCCCATTGTCGCCGCTGAACCCGAACGTCCCGAGCGCACCCACATCCGCATAAACCGAAACCCCTCCCCCGAGCGACACGAGCCCTCCGATGGTGATTCGCTGACCAAGGTCCGCGACGTCGGTGGTTGGCGTGAGCTCCAGTTCGAAGAGCAGCGTCCAGCCGAGCCGCAAGGTGAACGCTTCCCCGAGATGAAGCGCCACGATGGGACCGGTATCGAGGGACCACCGCGTCGCCGAATCGTCGGGGCCTTGAGCCTCGTCCACGAGCAGCTGCCGCACCCCGAGACCGGTTCGAAGGCCCACCTCGAATCCATCGCGCTGCGCGAGAGGAAGGATTCCGTGGGCGATGGCCTCAAAGCTTGCGCCGTCGTCCTCCGCGAATCCGCCCACGAAGGTCTCGAAGGTTCGAGCGCCACGAAGGGTGAGTCCGAGCTGGTATCCGCGGTCCCAGCGGAGCCGGACGTCGAACTCGCCTCCCGCCTCGAAATTGCTGGCCCGCGCCCCGACGCCCACGGCTGCGTCCTGCGCCTGAGCTTCGCCCCCCACCCACGCGACCAGCAGCCCAACCAGTGGAAACCACTTCATTTACTGGAACTCTCCATACGAAGAAGCCTGGGGTTCGCGGTATCATTCAACCAACCAATAGTCCGAATACCTGCCATGAACTCTTTGAATGAATTGGACCTGAACCTCCTGGTCGCGCTTCGAGCGCTGCTCCAGGAGCGAAGCGTCACCAAGGCCGCACGAAGCCTCGGGATGAGCCAGCCCGCGATGAGCCATAAGCTCCAAAAGCTCCGCGCCGCGCTCGATGACCCGCTGTTCGTGCCCGCGGGGCGCGGTCTTTCGCCGACCCCGCGCGCCGAGCAGATTCAGCAGCGCCTTGAAGACGCCCTCTCGGCCCTCGAGCATGTGGTCCGCGAGGATCAGTTCGATCCGAAGACGGTTCGGCGAACCCTCGCCATTGGTTCCGCAGACTATGGAGTGGCATGCTCGCTTCCGAAGATGTTTGCCGCCGTGCAGCGGGAAGCGCCGGGGCTCGAATTTGTCGTCCGGCGGGTGGGTCCGGACCTCGTGCAGGCCCTCGACAGAGGGATCGTGGACCTCGCGTTCGGCGCGGGGATGCGGATTCCCACCGGCGCGAAGCAGCTGCTGCTCTATCGCGAGGGGTTCGAGGTGCTGTGCCGGGCCGACCATCCGACGGTTCAGGAGGGGCTGAGCCTCGACACCTACCTCGCGTGCTCGCACGTCGTGGTTTCTCCGCGCGGGGAGCCCGGCACCTTCGTGGACTCGGCGCTTTCGAAGAAAGACGCGCGCCCACGGAAGATCGCGATCGTGGTGGCGAGCTTTCTCGCCGCGCCATTCATCGTCGCCGAAACCGACGCGCTCCTCACCGCGCCGACCGGCCTTGCCAATGCCCTCGCCCCGCTCCTCGGGTTATCCACGCATCCGGTTCCCTTCGAGATCCCCGAAGTGCCGATCTTCATGGTGTGGCACTCCCGGTTTCACGAGGATCCGGTGCACGCATGGTTTCGCAACGTCGTCCGCGAGAGGATGCACCAATGATCGACCGGCTCGAGCGTGGGCTGCTCTTGGCAGTACTTATCGCGAGTGCGTGGTTTCCCGCTCGAGCCGCCGAAGCGCGTCCTCCGCTGCTCGAGGCCGAAGAGGGGTGTGAGCTCTGGCTTGGTACCGCGTCGGGAAACGACCCCAGCGTGCGGGTCAATCTTCGGCTCTGCGGCGAAGCTGAGGTGACGGGCCAGTTCCAGTGGTCGAGCACCGAGAGCGGCTGGAATCTACGGTCGGTGGCGGGTCAATGGAGCGGCGACACGCTCATTGCGCGAGACACCGGCATCCTTCAGGAGGCCCCGAGGCCGGGCTGGCGATTCTGCGAGGTCGATCGCTACGAGCTCCGACGCACCGGCGATCAACTCGTCGGGACCTATCGCTCGGAAGCTTGCAGTGACCGGGCGGAGATGCGGCTTACCCGGGTCGCAGGGGGAGACTCATCGTCCACGAATCCTCCTGCGCCGCCACCCAATCCCGACCCTCCCGGCGTCGCCGACCCATTGGAGCCTTCGACGCCCGAACCTCGTGTCGCGGATCCCCCGCCGCCCGCGGAGACGAATCCCACGCCCCGTCCGGTCTCCCTGCCCTCCGCCGGCGGCTGCGGATGCAGCGCACGCGGGTCCCTTGGCGGAGGGATTTCTTCCATGCTTCTTCTCCTCGTGGTGATCGGCCTAAGGACCCGACGGCACAGCCACCCCGCCGAAGCCACGCGCTCCGAACACCCGCGGGCGAAGCGGCAACGAGAGCGCTAATCGGGGGTTCGTTGAGCGACCCGAAGGGCGAGGAGCCCGGCCCGGGCTTTGGCGATCGTCTCTTGGTACTCGGCTCGCGGATCGCTGCCTTCGACGATGCCCGCTCCGGCCTGGAGGATCACCTGGTCCCCTTCGATCGTTGCCGTGCGGATCGCGATGGCCACATCCATGTTTCCATCGAAGCCGAGGTAGCCGACGGCTCCACCGTAGACGCCCCGGGCGGTTGGCTCGAGCTCTTCGATGATCTGCATCGCCCGCACCTTCGGCGCACCACTCAGCGTCCCTGCGGGGAACGTCGCACGCAGCACATCGAGGGCGCCTTTGCCTTCCGCAAGCTGCCCCCGAACGTTGCTCACGATATGCATCACGTGGGAGTAGCGTTCGATCGCCATCTGCTCGGTGATCTCCACCGTCCCCGGCCGGCTGATCCGGCCGATATCGTTTCGCCCGAGGTCTACCAGCATCACGTGCTCCGCCCGCTCTTTCGGATCGGCAAGAAGCTCGGTCTCGATCGCGCGGTCTGCGTCCGCGGTGTCCCCACGAGGCCGAGTTCCCGCGATCGGCCGAACCTCGGCGACTCCCCCGTCGACGCGGACGAGGGTCTCGGGACTCGCGCCAGCGATCGTCTGCTCCCCGAAGCGCAAAAAGTACATGTACGGGCTGGGGTTGATGACCCGCATCGCCCGATAGAGGTCGACCGGATCGACCCCCGCCCGCGGCGTCTGGAATCGCTGGGACAGCACCACCTGGAAAATGTCGCCGGCGCGGATGTAGTCCTGCGCTCGCGACACGGCGGCGACAAAATCGTCCTCGGCAAAGTTCGACGCGGGCACCGATACCGACGTGCCGGTCGCCGGCCGAAGCTCGCGAAGCTGCGCCGGGTGTTCGAGAAGCGCGCGCGCGCGATCGATTCGCCGAAGCGCCTGCTCGTAGGCCCTTGCGCACTCTTCCTCTTTGGCTCTCTCGCTGGCTTTTTCGTTGGCGCTATCTCCCGCTTCCGCTCCTTCGTCGATGCCTCGGTCAACACGCACGATCGCGACCACGTGAAGGGTCTTTCGCACATTGTCGAAGATCAGGACCGTGCCGCCGAGGGCGAAACAGAACTCTAGGTGCTCGTCGGTGGCCGAGGATACCTTCGGTTCGAAGCGACGAACCGCATCGTAGGGGACATAGCCAACCGCTCCGCCCCAAAAGCGCGGAAGCCAGTCGACCTTCGGGGGCCGAAAGCGCGCGAGCTCTTCCTTGAGGAGGCTCCAAGGGTCGCCGTGGCGAACCTCGACCTCCTGAAATGTCGCGCTTCGCTCGAGGCGGTTTCCGATCCCTCGGACGATCACTTCAGGCTCGAATCCCACAAAGCTGTAGCGGGCCCACTTCTCGCCGCCGG
>JBCCZL010000327.1:0-11007 GCA_039187775.1 Myxococcota bacterium | reverse complement strand
CCCGACGTCGATTCCTTTGGTGCCGCCGACGGAGGTGACCTCGTGAATGTCCGAGGGGAGGATGCAGTAGTCGGTTCGGCCCACGAGCTGAGGCCGAGCGCCGAGGTCAACCACCGCCAAGGTTTCGCTGGGGACGAGAGACACGATCCGCTGCGGGCCGGCGACCCGGACCGCGCGACCGAGGGCGTCAACGACCTCCATGGTGGCAGCTACACGCCGACGCCGAACGCGCCAGGGGAGATCGGCGACGGCCGCAGGCTGGGATGGCGGGCCTCGTCGGGGTCCCGAAACACGATGCCGTGACGCGCGAACGCGCCCGTGATCTCTGGAAGGTCGCGACGCATCTTTCGCGTCGTGTTGCGAAACGCGATCTCTTCGACCTCTCGTCGAAAGAAGTATTTCATCGGGGAGCCGGAGAGGATTCGCATCTCGTCCCCCTCCGGACGAAAGAGGAGGAACGAGACCTCGGGATACATTTCCCGGATCGCTTTTTGAGCTTTGTCGAAGCGTCCGTTGATGAGCGCCTTGAGCCCCTGCATCGTGCCGAACATGCCGCCGCGGGCGTGCACGTAGCCCGGTTGTTCGCTTCGGGTGGGCACGAGTGGGTCGATGAGGATCACCAGCGTCGCGCCCTGGCGCACGGCAACCCGCATGTTGGTGGTTCGGCTGAACGCTCCGTCGATGTAGTAGCGGTCGCCGATCCGTTCGGGGGCGTAGAACGGGATGAGCGCCGAGGAAGCCCGCACCGCTTGATGGATGGGCACTTCGTCGTGGGGGGGCTCGCCAAAGACGACCGCTTCCGAGGTGTCTTGGTCCGTCGCCCCGACAAAGAGCGGTCGACGAAGCTTCGCGAAGCGGTCGCTCATGCCGGGTCGCTGAAGCTCCGAGCGAAGCCATTGACGGACCCCGTTGCCCGCAAAGAACGCCGATGGGAGGGCCCGGGCGAGAGACGAAAGCGCCCCCCGCGGTCCAAACCCGCCACCGAGAAGCTGTGCGCCGAGACGGAGGGTCCGGCGCTTGAGCTCTTGTCCGTTCGGGTCGAACATCTGGCTTCGGCGAAGCGGTTTGACGCGGGCGCTCTGGCCACCGAGGCCCCGGGCGATCTCTTCGGGACCGACGCCGTTGGCGAGGAACGACCCAAGAACCGCGCCCGCAGAGATCCCGCAAAAGAGGTCGACGTCCACCACCGCCCGGTTTTCCATGAACGCGTCGAGCGCTCGCAGGACCCCGAGTTCGTAGAACAGGCCTTCGATACCTCCGCCCGCGAGGCAGATCGCCACTTTGCCCGCAGCGGGTTCGCGCAACAGATCGGAAAGGGATTCGATCAGGTTGTTCAGCTCTGGGTTCGAGAGCACCGACTGGAGCTGGTATTGACCCAGTTGAAAGGAGGCTTGGGCGCCGGAACGGCCGTCGCCGACCAGCCCGATCGTGCGTCCCCGGGGCACCGCGGGGGTGCCGCCTTCGGGAAAGAGGCACGCCAAGACGCCACCCGCGCGGGTTCGGGAGAAGTCACCCCCTTCGGACGGATTGTCGGCGCTGTCGGCAAACGGCCGTACGCGGGTGTCGACGATCAGCGCATCGACGGGGTGCGCTCGCACGAAGCGCAGGGCCTCATCCGCGGTGCTTAGTTCGACGAAGCGATACTCTTTCTTATAGGGGGCGTGACCTCGAACGGTGAACAGGGTGGATCCGTCCTCGAGTCGACGACCCTCGGTGCGGTCGAGTAGGCCAAGGGCGTCGCCACGACGGGAGGCGGCTCCGACGTAGGCAATGGTGTGAGTCGCGGCGGCCACGGCGACACAGACTGTAGATGTGGCCTTCGAAGACAGCAAGGAAGGCTGTCCGCAGATGGGGATGATTGGAGCCCATTCGACGATTGCCCGGCGCGGTGACGGAGTGCTAGAGTCCCCGCGGGAGACAGGGCAAAGGGAGAGAGCGCCAGCGTGGAAAAACCCGACGTTCAGCGGGTGAAGCAGGCCCTCATTGATGCAGGGCTAGAGATCTATCGGACCGGAGACGCCGAGATTCAGGTGGCGGAGCGCGTGAGGCTTCACATCATGGATTCAGGCATTCGCGTCGTCCTCGACGATCAGCTTGCGGTTGCATTTACCGCTCGCTCGCAAAAATCCGACTTTCCTGATTCGGAAGCCGCGGCCTTGTTCGACAAGGTGCGGGGCTCGATCGGCACCCAGGCGAATCCTCGCGGATACGTCGAGAAGAGCGCGGCGACGGTGGAAGTCAAAGACCCCGTGGATGACGCCAAGGTCCTCGACGTGTGGCACGAAGTGACCTACGAAAAGTCGACGCCAGACGTGGAAGCCGTCGTAGACGAGGTGCGGTGGGCGTTGGAAGTCGAGAAGTACGTCACCGGCCGATAGCGCGTGCCGAAATCGAGCGCCGAAATCGAGCGGAGCCGGAAGGCTGCGCCTTCGAAGACTGGCGTTCGAAGGGCGCCTGGGTTCGAAGCCGAGGGTCTCAAAACCGCGCAGTGAAGCAGGCTCCCCGCCGCGCAATTGGATCAGGCCACCCGAAGGTGGCCTGGGTAGAAAGCAGTGGAATGTGTCAACACCCCGAAGGTGATGACGCGGTGCTGCGATCTCAGTCGACGCGGGTGACAGTTTCTGCGAACGGCCCCTTGGGACCCTCTTTCAGCTGAAACTGTACGGGCTCCCCTTCCTGAAGGGTACGAAACCCATCTCCGGAGATCTGGCTGTAGTGGACGAAGACGTCGGGACCATCGTTTTGCTTGATGAACCCAAAACCCTTCGCGTTGTTGAACCACTTGACGTGACCCAGTTCCATCATACTTCCCTCCAACGCCCGCCGTAGCGAGCACTTCCTATTTCACGCTCCGAACCCCGTTTTGACGGGTCCCCGCTGAACTCCGCAATCCCGCGAAAGCCTTCGCAAAAAACCGTCCCCTTCGTTCAGAGCGGGTGCACAGTATTCCGGCCCGGCGGGGTGTCAAGAGTCATTCTGGAGTATCTGGGGTGTCTGGGCCGGGGGATGGGGCCCCCGAACCGACGATGGCGCCAACCTCCCGCAACAGCCGCTGGACGACCCTCGGGGCGACCTGGGGAAGGACGATCAAGCCCTCGGTCGGCGACTGGCGAGAGAAGATCTTTCCGGCCTTGTCGGAAGCCAAGAGCGCCGCACGAATCTCCTGGTTGGGAACCCACACAAATCCGGCGGCTTCGAGAAGGTGGCAGATGGGAGGTTGAGGGGCGGCTCGAATCAGGGCGTCGATCGCATCGCCGTACATCCCAAGGTCGACCAGGTCGGCGCGAATCGCGTCGAACGAGAGACCCTTTTCCGCGTGTTCGCGAATCGTCTCCGAGCTGAACCGAAGATCGAGGCCGGCGCCCGACGGAAACGTGTCGGCGACTGACCCGAGGCGAATGGCTTGCACCGATGTCGCGTGCTGAAGCCGGAGCCGACCCGGCGCGGTCCACTCCGCGGCTGGCGCGTTGTCGAGCTCGGTGGGCGGGTCATCGATCTGCCCTTTGGACTCGGGCTCCGCCTCCTCATCCAGCCAACGGCGAGCTCGTCGAGACAGTCGAAGCATCACTCCGTCCTCGGTCTCGCCAACGTCCGCGCCTCCGAGCGTCGGCAGGGACTCGGTGCTGATCCGGTCGATCAGCTCCTCGAGCGTTTCGATGAACGCCCCCGGGTGGGTTCGTTGCGTTCGTTCGAGAAGGGGACGGAGGCTTCGGGCCTCGGGTTGTGCGAGCACCGCGACCCGGAGATCCTGGAGCGGCGCAAAGCGATCGCTCGGAAAGAGGTGAAGGAGCGAGAGAACGAGGTTTCGGACCTGAAGGGTCGGTGACGGCGTACGGTAAAGGGCGGGCGCGATCCGGTAACCGTCGGCGACCCGGCGGGCTTCGTCGTAGCTCTGACTCGATCGCCACCGCGCAAACAACCGGTGCCCGACGTCGGGTTGGGGGAGGGGACGAGCGTGGAGACCGAGTCGCCTTCCGAGCGCCACGAGGAGTTCGGCCGCGTTCTCGGGCTCTCCCACCGAACGTCCGACGCTTCGGAGCTTCTGCTTGGGAACGCCGGCGCGGGCATCCAAGTCGACGTCGGCGCGGACCAAGCCGGCGAGCAACGCGAGGCAGCGAGGCCCCGGATCGGAACTCAGATCGGCCCGCGCCGGCGCGAGGTCCTGGGTGCGGACCTTCTCTTTGAGGCTCTTCCGAAGCGACGCGGCCTGGCTCCGGCTGCGCGCTCCCACCACCGAAGCGACCTCTTCGGGAACGATCCATCGATGTTGGCGGGGCAAGAGCAGCCCTCGCCGGACGAGCTCATGCACCGGCCCCTTTTTGGGAAGAAGCTCCCCCGCGGCGGTCCGGTACCGAGCCGCCGAGCCGGCGATGTGGAGGACCTCTTCGGCGAGGAGATCTCCACCTCGCCGATCCAGAGCGCGAAGGAGTCTTCGGATCTCGGGGTCGAGCTCGCGAATCGCTTTTCGGATCGCTCGCGGGTCTTCGAAGCACTCGAGGAGCGCTTCGATCGCAAACTCCCGCGGGAGCGGCCGACGTCCGATCCAGGCGCGAACGATCGGATGGATCGCCTCTGGCTCGAGCTGCACAAGAAGGCTTCGCACGCCGTTGGGATGCTCGAGCGGACTCGGCCGAATCTGCGCCCGGAACGCTCCCGGAATCCGGAGGGCCCCGTCGAACTCGAAGGCCAGCCCAGACCGAAGGACCGCCGCCGCGGCTTCTTCGCCCAGCGCCTCGCGCGGGAGTCCTGGTCTCACCCCTACGAGCGCATCGATGCCCCTCCGAAGCGAGGGACTCCAGCGAGTTTGCGTCTCGAGGATGGGAAGGTGAACGGCGCGTCGCGCGGACCAGGCGAACTCGTCTTGGGTCGCCCCGCCGGAATCACGTGGTGCGATTCCATTCCGATTCAGATAGTCGGTTAACCCTTCCGGTCCGAGCTTTCGGAACGCGTCTTCGAGGCGCATGGGTCGAGAGCCTTTACCCCATTGATCGAGCCGGGGGAAGCACCGGAAACGATTCGGTCGCTCGATTCTTTTCGTCTGCAGAGTGTCCTTGTCGGAGATCCCTGGTAGACCCTGGCGCATGATTCGGCGGCTGACTCCCGGCTTGCTCTTTCTGATCGGCTGCGGCGCTTCGACCGCGGGCTCTGCCGGGTCGGAATCCGCCAGGGCTTCGCTCGACTCGACCCGCGAACGCGCAGCGGAAGCACTCGCCCACGGTGATCTTCACCGCGCTCAAGAAGCGATCGACGAGGCACTCTCGATCGATCCGAGCGAACCGGCGACGCTTGGATTCGCGGCGCGCCGTGCTCGGAGCCGCGGCGCGCCGGGCCCAGCGCTGGCGCTGCTCTCCGAGTCGTCTCGCCCTGATCTCGTTCGGCTGCGCGCGCGGGCTCGACTCCGGATGGGTCAGGTTGAAGAGACGATTCAGGATCTTGCCTCGGTGGAAGACGCGGAGCCGGCCGACGGGTGGGCCACCGCGGTCCTTCCCGTGCTCCGCGGGGTGGGTCAGGAGCTCTACCAGGTACGCGGCGAAGCGAGAGGGACGATTCCCTTCGTCGGATCGTCCGCGCTGCCGATCGTCGCGATCGAGATCGATGGCGAGGAAGCGCTTGCGCTGGTGTCGACGGCGGCAGACTGGATGGTCGTCGACCCTGCGATTCGGCCGGAGGGTGGCGTTCTTCGGGAAGTGGGCCTCGGCGGTGTGACCGTCGAAGCGGTGCCCGCGCTCGCCCGCGACCTCGATGGAATCCGCGCCGAACTCGGCGTCGACGTCACCGCGGTCCTCGGGCTCGACTTGCTTCTTCGTTTTTCCTTCACCCTCGATTTCCGTGAACGCTGGATGGTGCTCGAACGAGAGGGAGAACCCACGGACGGGACGCCCGCGATGGTCGGCTACACCATGCTCTCCTCGGATTTTCTTGCGGTGGTGGCCGAGGCGGACGGCCAGTCCGGCTGGTTTGTCATCGACACCGCCGGTGCCTTTCCCCTCGCGTTGGCCGACGAGCTGGTGGACCGGCTCGCGCTTTCCGATGACCGGCTCGTGGCCGTCCCCGGTGCGGCATCGGACACGATTCGCGGCACCGAGATCCGCCGGCTCGGGATTGGGAACTTTGCCGTCGATGAGGTGCCGGCGGTGACCGGGCTCGTACCAGAAGAGCTTGGCGCCCTTACCGGAACGCGGGTGTCGGGCATGATCGGCGCGATGGCCCTTCAGCAGTTCAAGCTTCGCTTTGAGCCTTCCCGGAGGATCGTCTTCGAGTGACTTCGTTCATTGAGGTTAACCAGACCCGGTATCGCCGAGGCCAGCCCCACGGGCACTACGAGAGCTTCTTCGTCCGGGCCAATCATCCGGTCCAGCCCCTGGGGTTTTGGATTCGCTACACCCTCTTTTCTCCTGCGGGCGCTCCGGAGCGTGCGATCGGAGAGCGGTGGGCAATGTTCTTTGACGGAATGACCGGGGACCACGCGGCGGCAAAGGATGAGCTTCCGCTTCGGCAGTGCATGTTCGACGCGGGGGGGTTCGCGATCCGGATCGGTTCGGCGTGGCTCGACGATCGATCGCTTGCGGGCCAGGCCAAGGGTCGGGACGTCCTTCGATGGAATCTTCGCTACGGGTCTGGTCATACCCCGCTCTTTCTTCTTCCGCGACGGCTCTACGACGGGCCCCTTCCCAAAGCGAAGGCGCTCGTCGGTCAGCCGGGGGCGCGCTTCGACGGCGAGCTCGTGGTGAACGGTCGACGGATCGATATTCGCGGCTGGCGTGGCAGTCAAAACCACAACTGGGGCTCAGAGCACACGGCGCGCTACGCGTGGGGCCAGGTGGTGGGTTTCGACGATGCCCCGGATGCGTTCCTCGAAGTCGCCACCGCCAAGCTCCGAATGGGCCGCCGGTCGACGTCGCTCACGCCGATGGTTCTCCGCCTCGAGGGCGAGGAGCATCGGCTCAACGGTATCGGCCGGGCGCTCAATTCTACGGGCCGGTACCGGCCCTTCGCATGGGATTTCTGCGCCGAGGATCGTCGAGTGTCGATCGCGGGCACGATCTCGGCGACCCGCGAGGATTTTCTCGCGCTTCGTTACTACGATCCGCCGGGGGGGCTGAAGTACTGCCTGAACACGAAGATCGCGAACTGCGAGCTGGTGGTGCGACGAAAAGACGGAGATGGCTCCGACCGACGCGTTCTCACGGCGACCCGCTCTTCCGCGTTTGAAATCCTCTCGCCCGATCCCGCGTCGGTGCCGGTGGTCGCGTAGGCTTCGCACTGGCGGCCCAGTTCCCGGCGGCGCAAGCACCGTGGGCCAAGTTGAGGGACGGCTGCCGAGAAACTACCACGAAAGCCAAAGGATTTCGGAGTGTGCCTGGGCGGACGGCGTGTCGAAGACGCAGCGAACGTAGCTCGCGGAACCGGATGGGGACCCGCGGCGTTTCACGCCGGAATGGCGGAGGACGAAGTCCTCCATAAGAAGCTAGACCGATGCGGGCTAGGGGGCGAGCCGACGTTCGCTCCACGTGCCGTCGTCCGCGCGTTGAAATTCACGTCGGTCGTGGAGCCGGCTTTCCCGATTGTGCCAGAACTCGACGGTGTGGGGCGTGAGCACAAACCCACCCCAGTGAGGTGGGCGAGGGACCGCTCCGTCGGCGAACCGCGTCTCGAACTCCCGAACCCGCGCTTCAAGCTCTTCGCGGTCTCGGATCGGCTGACTCTGCGGGCTCGCCCAGGCGCCGATCTGCGAACCCCGGTGACGGCTCGCGAAGTAGGCATCGGACGCCTCGGGGGACGCCTTTTTTACCGGGCCGCGAGCCCGGACTTGAATTCCCGTGGTGTGCCAGTGAAACGCCAGTGCCGCCACCGGCGCACGCTCGAGCTGGTGGGCCTTTCGGCTCTCGTAGTTCGTGAAGAACACGAGGCCTTCGGAACTCACCTGGCGAACAAGAACGAACCGCACGTCGGGCCCTCCGGTCGGATCCACCGTCGCGAGGGCGGCTCGCGCCGCGTCGAAGGGCTCGCCGGCTTCGGCTCGGGCTAGCTCCTGAATGATCCGGTCGATGGGCGACGTCATGGCGCGAGCATTGAGCCATTCGCGGGCGCCGCCAACCGCGTTTTCTCTCACCGGACCCGCGACAAACCGTACTTTTCTCTCTCAAGATTTGAGTATCCTTCCGCGGACGGCGTCCAACCGCGGCGCCGCGTTCGGCGTTCTGTCCCTCCCGTCGGTATGGTTCGGATTCCCCATCGATTTCTCTCGCTCTTCGTCATCGCCACCGCGCTTTTTGGCGTGCCACGGGCCGGGGAGGCCCAGCTTCGGGTGCCCGCGTCGGACACCGAAGGCCTGACGACCCCGATCGTCGACCCCCACGGCGCGATGCGCCACTACTACCAGCGTCTCCGAGCGGTCAAACAGGGCCAGCGCGTGCTCGCCCGGGCCTCGGTGTATGGCGAGTCGACCAACGCCGCCGACCGAGTCACGAGCGCGCTTCGGCGTCGGCTCCAAGCCCGCTTCGGTGACGGCGGCAAGGGGTTTCTCGTCGCATCGCCAGGCTGGCCGTACCAGCGTCATCAGGACGTCGCGTGGCGGCACGAGGGGCGCTGGCAGACCTGGGTGGTCAACCGGCGGAACGGACCGCTCCACCGCTACGGGCTGGGAGGGGTCGTTTCGGAGAGCCGAGGCTCACGAACCCGGGCGTACTTCGGCACCGCGGACCGCGGGACCGGCTCGCGGGTGGCGCGCTACCAGATCTTCTATCAGGCCCACCCCAACGGTGGAGACCTCGCGATCGGAATCGACGGAGAAGCGCGCGAGACCCTGACCACGCGCGCGAGTGCCCCGACGGATCGCGTGCACACGGTCGAAGTGCGGGATGGTTCCCATGTGCTCGACTTGGGCCCCGCTGCGTCGGAGGCGGTGCGGGTCTACGGCGTCGCGATGGAGCGCGAAGGGCCCGGGGCGGTGGTCGATGGGCTCATGTTGGTTGGCGCGTTTACCCGGGTCCTTAACCACTTTGACGCCGAGCACTGGGCCAACCAGGTGGCCCAGCGAGAGACCGACCTCCTTATCTTCTGGCTCGGCGGCAATGACGCCACCTCCTCGACCACCGGATTCGCCCCGGACCAGTACGTCACGCGCTATGCCAGTGCGATCGTGGCTTCGCGCCGCGCTCGGCCCCAGGCATCGTGCCTGGTGGTGTCGGTGATCGATTCTGCGGAGAGCCGCGAAGGTCGGATTCGGACCCGCCCCCGGGTGCCTCGCGTGGTCGCTGCCCAGGCTCGCGTCGCCACCGAGAGCCGGTGCGCATTTTTCGATCTCTTCGAGGCCACGGGAGGCCCCGGCACGATGGCGCGCTGGCGGCGTCAGCGGCTTGCGGAAGGCGACTACAAGCACCTTACCCGAGCGGGAGCGAACGAGGTGGGGACCACCATCTATCGCGCGATCGCTCAGGGCTACAATCAGTTCGTGGGCGGTGGCTAAAGCGCGGCTGGCGGTGGCCTGTGGGTTGACGGGCCTCATCGCAACGCTCGCCCAAGCCCAGACGCCGGCTCCGGTCATCCGATCGGTGCCGATCGAGCATCGGGAGCATCTCGCTACGTTCGACGATGCGATGCGTCGTCGGCGGGCGGGGAACCTTGCCAAGGTCCGGGTGATCCACTTCGGCGATAGCAATGTCGCGGCCGGCTATTGGCCCGAGCGCCTTCGAAGTCGGCTTCAGGCCGAGCTCGGCAATGGGGGTCCGGGGTTCCTCGTGCCGATGCCGTTTGGCGGTCGGCCGGCGGGCCTTCCGCATCTCGAGGGCGGGCAGCGCTTTTCGCCGCGCCGTCACGGCATGGGATCCCGCTATGGCCCATCCGATGGCCTGTGGGGCCTCGCGGGAGTGGCCGTCGAAGGGCGGAGCCGATCCGCCCAGCTCACCCTTGTCCTTCCGGACGGGCCTGCTCGAAAAATCGAGGTACACGCCCTCGGGTGGCGCCCCGGCGGCGACTTTGAGATCGTGGTGGATGATGAGGAGCCAGTGCTCGTGCAAACCGGGCGTCGCCGACCTCAGCCCATCCGCCATCGGCGGGTGCTTTCGGCGGGAGCCCACCGGATCACCGTCCGAGTGCGAACCGCGCGGCCGGTCCGGATCTTTGGGGTCTCGGTCGAGCACGACGACGGGCTCGTGTACGACGGGCTGGGAATCAACGGCGCCCGACAAAACGCGGTGCTTCAGTGGAGTCCGGTCTGGGACCAGCACCTCCGGTTCCGCGATCCCCATCTCATCATGTTGGGTTACGGAGGCAACGAGATTCTCGATCCTCATCTTCCTCCGGAGCGATACGAAGGGCAGCTCGATGCCTCTCTTCGGCGGATCCGTCGGGCGGCTCCCGAGGCGAGCTGTCTCCTAATTTCCCCGGTCGCGATGTGCGGCCGAGAGAATGTGGCGGAGTTCATTGAGGTCCAGCGGCGTCTTGCGCCGGCCCACGGCTGTGCGTTTTGGGACGCCAGCGCCGTCAGTGGGGGCCCGGATTCACTCTGCCCGTGGGTGCGCCATGGCTTGGTGTCCCCCGATCGGCTTCATCTGTCGGAGACCGGCTATCAGATCCTCGGAGACAAGCTCGCGGACGCCCTTTTGACTCGCTGAGGGGGAGGGTGGGATTCCGGCATCGCCGGGAGACCGGACAACTTGTGCGGAGCGTGCTCTTTCTCTTTGCTCCAACCCGGGTTGGGGCGTACACCTCGGCCGCAGCGAGGCCCAGGACGTTCTGGCCTCGCCTTCGTGGGGCTGCCCGGCGCCGTTTTCGGTGTGCGGGGCGAAGCCTATTGGGTAGCCGACCGGGCCACCCCTTCCAAGCCACCCCTTCCACGCCACTCCTTCCACGCCGCCCCTTCCACGCCGCCCCTTCCACGCCGCCCCTTCCACGCCGCCCCTTCTACGCTGCCCCTTCCACGCTGCCCCTTCCACGCTGCCCCTTCCACGCAACACAGCATGAAAGATCCGCTCCCGCCATCTGCCTTCGAACTCCCGTCACTGG
>JBCCZL010000326.1:0-11027 GCA_039187775.1 Myxococcota bacterium | reverse complement strand
TCATTCGCACCATGAGCATCCCCAAAGCCGGACAATCCGTGTGGGTGGAGCTCAAACCGATGGGCGATGACGACGCGGTTCATCTTCGCGGGCATGTGGTCTGGGCGAAGTCGCTTTCCGGCGCGGGGGCATCGCCGACGGGCTTCGCGATCCGGATCGACTCGACGACGACTCCCGCCGACGACGTTCGCCGGTACGAAGCAGGCTACGAGCTGCTCCTGGAACGCGACGACTTTGGGCTCGTCGCAAAAGCTGCGTAACTCGTCGCGAACCCCTGGCAAAAAGTCGCTGCTCGGGGATCCTCTCGCTGGCCAAGCCGAGACAAGGTCACCACACTCCCGCCGTGGTTCGTCGACTCTCCCGTCCTGCGGTTTTCGGTCTTGGTGTGGCCCTCCTGGTCTTCCTCTTCGCCACACCGGCCGAGGCGCAGACCATTCGGGTCCAGACCCAGCTGCCGATTTTTCAGTACTTCGATCGCTCCTTCACGTCGGAAGGGAGCAGTGACGAGATTCTCGTGGACGGATCGTTGTGGGGCGTGTTCGGGGCAGGGATCGGCCTCGATGTCGGTACGGTCCTCGACTCTGGCTTCGTCTTTGGACTTCGAGGATTCGTGCTTCGGCAAACGTTTACGCAGACGATCCGGTCGGTGGGCGAGCCGGATGTGGAAGAAGAGTTTGCCACCACGCGCTTTCGGGTCGGTCCATACGTCGAGTATCACTTGGACACCGGGTCGGTGGCGCAGCCGTCCTTTCGCTTCTTTCTCGGGTTTCTCGGAGAAGAGACCGAGACGACTTCACTCTCTGCGTTCGATGTCGGCGGGATCGCGTTCCTCCATCTTTTTCCCATGGAAGGCTTCTCGATCGCTCCCTATTTCGAGGTGGCGTTCGATAGCGGGAGCTTGGGTGTCGACGGGAGTTCCACGTCGGTGGACTACAGTGCAGTCGAGGTGTTCTTCGGGGTGTCCCTTGGCGGCTGGATTCCGACGGAGGCGCCGGAAGACGAGGAACCGCGGGATGAGCGCGATGAGTTCGATGCATTCGATTCGCCGAGGGCTTATCGGCAACCGCCACCCTCGCCGCCAATGCCGAGTCGCCCGACGCCAGAGAACGCCGCGATCGAGACAGTCCTTGTCGGCGACCTCGTCCTGAACCTCGTTGCCGTTCCCGGCAGGGAAGTGGAGTTCCGCGCGGCGGTGCCGGCACGGGGGCCGTGTCGAGGCCTTCGGATTGGCAACGACCAGGGTCACTCGGAGTTGACGATCACGGACCGCGCGGAGGGAATGCTTCGGAGCGCACCGCGGGTCCGGTTGATCGCGGAGATAAGTCCCGGGCTTCTTCGGCAGTGGCTGGCGGGAGCTCGGCCTCAAGTCACGGTGTGCGGCCAGCCGTATCCCCTCGGCGAGCCGCAGCGCCGCTCGCTCCGCGACTATCTTCGTCGGATGGATGGGATTCCGGTCGACTCCATTCTGCCGACGGCGACTCCAGCGGGGACCGATACTGACGCCAACGCAGAGGACTCGGCCCTCGGAGATGCCGTACCGGAAGGAGTCTCGGATGGTGGCGTGGAAGACGCTCTCCCACCGGAACCGGCGGATCCCCCGCCCGAAGAAGGGTCCGAGGAAAACAACTCGGCCGCCGATGAAACAGGCGGCTGAAACCACGCTTGAGGAGTTGTCCGCCAGGGTCCGCCCGCGGTGCCTTTAGGGGCTCGCGCCGAGGGTTTCGATCACTCCGAAGAACTCGTCCTCGACGGGATCCTGAGTGCTGCCGCCGCCGAAGAGGAACACTCCGCCGACCACCAGCCCAGCGACCACGACCGCGGTGCCGATCCAAAAGAAGGGGCTCGCGAGCACTCCGCTCCCGGAGGGCAGCTCTAGCTGAACCCGGAGATCGACCCCGGGCTCGAGTTCGACGGTGGACTCGCGTGATGCGCTCTCATTCGAAATGCGGACCTGGTAGGTGCCGGGCTCGAGTTCGCGCTCCAATCGGCCGATGCCGGTGCCGTGGCCGACGATTTCGATGGTCGCGTCCGGGTCGTCCGCCTCGAGCAGCAGGGTGGCGAGCCGAGCCTCTGGGTCTTCGACGAGCTCGAAGTCCATCGCGCGTTCCTCCCCCGGCTCGAGGTCGATGCGGAGCTCCTCGGGGATAAACCCGGGCGCCACCAGCGCGAGGCGGTGGGTTCCAGGGTCGAGCTCCTGGCGATGGGGCTCGTTCGCCGGCACCATGGCAACCCGTTCGCCGTCGACGCGCACTTCGGCTTCTTCGGGGCCGTCGATGGTCACTTCGAGCGTGGCGATCGCGGCTTCGGTGTCGCGGAGGAGCTGGCGGATTTCTCCGCGTTCCGCCCGAGATAGGGAACCAAATTCGGACTCCAGCAAGCGAACGTACAGGGCGCGCGCCTTGGTCATTTCACCGGTTCCTCGGTAGGCAACAGCGAGGTTGAATGCGGTTCCCGAGTTCGCGTCGCACTCCAGCGAGCGGCGGAGGAAGTCGCGGGCTTCTCCGAACCGGAATGCGTCCAGCGCATTGACGCCTTGCTGAAAGAAGCGTTCTGCGCAGTCGGATTGGGCCTCTGCGGGTCCGACCCCCGCCGACCACCACAGCGTGGACAACACCAGCGCTAAACGGGACACTAATTCATCATCCCCATGAACTCACGGATGATGCGTGGGCCACGCATCCCAGAGTTCCGGTCCCGATTGGGCCGTGTTCGCACCACCATGCGGGGCGTTTCAGCAACGCGTCGTTCAGTCTCGACTTCCGGCGGCTCGGTGACTTCGGCAACCTCGG
This sequence comes from Myxococcota bacterium, assembly GCA_039187775.1. Classification (GTDB taxonomy): domain Bacteria; phylum Myxococcota_A; class Polyangia; order Polyangiales; family JBCCZL01; genus JBCCZL01. The sequence continues at coordinate 8,238 of JBCCZL010000326.1, read as the reverse complement.
GAGCTTCTGCGCCGGAAACCTCTGCGCCACTCGTGTCGGTGACTTCGGCAACCTCGGAGACTTCCACCAGGTCCGTGGACGGCATCGAGGTGCCGCGGGCCTCGGCTTCCTGGCTCGATCCGGTCGTACTGACAGCAAACCACGTGATCCCAGCCGTGACCGCCACCAGGGCTGCCGCGGCCAAGCCGAGCCGGCCCCACGATGGCCGTGCCGGCGCGAACGACGTTTCGAGATGGCTACCGAGCATCACTTCGACGGTGGGTTCTCGGCCCTGGGCGGCGAGCGCTTGGGCGATGTGCTCCCTTTGGGCAGCCCGTCGCTTGGCGAAGAGCTCCTCGAGGAACGGGACCATCTCGGTCCTCCCCTCGAGCTGAACAAGCTCCGCGAGAATGTCCTCGAGGGCATGGGCTGCGGCCAGCGCGGTCTTGGGGCGGTGGTCCCGCTGCTTTGCGAGAAGGGAAAACATGAGCTGCACGAGCTCGGGCGGGCAGTCGTCTCGAAAGTCCGCGAGGTCAGGGGGCGGTTCCTTCAGGATCCGTCGCACCCCATCCATCCCTTCGGTGTTCTTGTAGAGGCGCCGCCCGGTCATCAATTCAAAGGCTACAATGCCGAGCGAAAAGAGGTCGGAGCGCCGGTCGGGCTCGTCGTACTGCAAGAGTTCGGGCGCCATGTATCCGAACTTGCCTTTGAGCACGCCGGTCGCGGTATGGGTCATCCGGCCAAATGCTTTGGCCACGCCGAAGTCGGTCACCCGGGCCGTGCCGTCGTAACCAAGCAAGATGTTTTGCGGAGAGACGTCCCGGTGCACCAGCCCGAGGGGGTCGCCCTTCGGGTCTTTGAGTTCGTGGGCGGCATGCAAGCCCCGGCTCGCGTCGATCAGAATCCGAAGGCACAGCTGCAGGGGGATTTCGCGCTCCGTTTCGGCGGCACCTCGAATGAACGTCTGGACCGAGACTCCGTCGACGTAGTCCATCACCGTGTACGGACCTTGGTCGTCTTCTCCGACGTCGAGCACGCTGACCACATTCGGGTGGCGAAGGAACCCGGCGATGCGAGCCTCGTCCATGAGCATAGAGATGAACTCCACGTCGTCGCGGAACGCCGGCTTCAATCGCTTGACCGCGTAGAGCCGCTGAAACTGCCCTTCCTGCCGGATCGCGAGGTCGACGCGGCCCATGCCCCCGGCGGCGAGCTCGCAAACCGGCCGGTAATTGGAACCGGAAGGCTCTGGGGTGAACCTCTGCGATGCTTCCGCCACCTGGAGTACTATACCGGCTCGCCCATGGGCAACGAAAGGCAAGCCGCGGCCGACCCAGAGCTCCTGGACCAAGCGGCCGAACTCTATCGGAGATCGCGGGCGGGCGACTTTCGAGGCTTTCGGGAGGTCATGGGCGGCCTCGAAGCCAGCGGGTCGGAGATCGGCACCGCTTGGCGACTTGCCTTGGCGGCGACGCGGTGGCTTGCGGAGCCCTCGGTGATCGTGGCCCCCTCCGCCGCCGAGCTGAAACCGTTCTTGAATGCGGACCCAAAGGCGCGCGACGTGGCCGCGCTTGCGTGCATCCCGCTGGCGCGGGCGACGGTGCTCGAACTCGATCCCGCGGCCCTCGCGGGGTGGCTGTCGTTTCTGCGGAAGCTCCAGGCCGAGCGGGTCGAAGTGGTCCTTTGGACGCAAGGCTATGAGCTTTGGCTTCGCCTCTTTCAGGACGATGACCTCGAGAGCTTCCCCGATGCGGCGAGCGCGATCGGAATGGAGGCGAGCCAGAGTCGACTTCCGGAGCTGGTGGTCGAAGCGACCACCCTGCGGGCCCTCGCTGCGATGCAGGTGGGCGACTTCGGGCAGGCGATCAAGCTGGCCCGGCGCGCGTCCCGGATGGCGCGGACGGAAGCCATTCCTCAGCCCGAGTATCTCGCGAATCTGGTCCTCGCGCGGATGCGGCGGCTCACCGGAAACCCCCATCTGGCCACCCGCATTCTCACCGCGATCCTCCGCGTGGCTCCGCCGGTGTGGGGGGCCTGGCTTCGTTGGGAGTTGGTTCTGGCGGGCGCTTTCGAAGAAGCGTTCCCCGGGGGAGCTCCTGACCTCGGCAGCGGGGGATCAAGCGCCGCTTATCGCGCTGCTGTCAGCCTCGCTCATCTTCAAAAGGCCGCCGAGGTTGGGGATCGGGAGCGATTCGATGCGATGGCGACCACGCTCGAGGAAGTGACGGGACGCTGGCCGCTCCTGGGTGGCGAGGTTTGTGACGTGCTCGCGTGCGTGGATCCGGGGCGAGCGTTGCTTCCGGGAAGTGTGAGCGAAGGATTTGTCCGTGGCACGGTCGACGAGCCTCCGCCGGCGTTGCATGGCCTTGCCGCCCGGACCGGCGGGGCACCACCGGAGGAGACGGCGAGTGCCTATGCACTGGGCGACCTGGAGGGGACTCGGCGTCGCCTGCTGCGACTGGGGCGACCGCTCGTCGACATCAAAGGCCTTCATGTGCTTCGTCAGAGCCGTCGCAAGCAGGGCCGAGTGGAGACCCTGGTCGCGACCTTGCTCCTGGCGCCGGATGGCTTGAATGAGGCGGAGTGTTTCGAAACGGTGTACGGGTTTCCATTTCAAATGGAGATGCACAAGGGGGTGTTCGACGTCCTTCTTCATCGGGCCCGCGAATACATTCAGGGCGCCGGTGAGATCGAGCGGAGCCAAGGCAAGGTGCAGCTCACCCTCGCTTGTCCGGTCATGGTTGCCGATCCTCGGTGCGCAGAGCCGGTCCAGGACCGCTTGCTCCGGTTCATTGCCGCAAACCGAGGGGCTTCTGCCAAGGATATCGCCAAAGCGATGGGGGTATCGGTCCGGACCGCGCAGTCGACGCTTCAGGAGCTTGCCGCGGAGGGTGCCTGCGCGGTGCAAAAGGAAGGGCGCTTCGTTCGCTATGTGGTCGAGGACACGACGTTCTCCGAACCCACTCAGCATTGACGGAGCACGCGGGGATTTGGTGGATAGGTGAGTACGACGCCCCAAAGAGGCCGGCTTTCGTCAGCCCGCGGAATGGGAGCCCCACGACAGCTGCTGGCTTGCCTGGCCGCACTTGAACCGTGAGTGGGGTCCGTATTTCGGCGATGCACAGCGTGAAGTGGCGGCGTTCGCGAGGGCGCTCGTTGAACAAGGCGGCGAGGAGCTTCAGCTCGTGGTTCTCGATGCCGAATCGGAGACGGAGGCGGCCGGCGCGCTCGACGTTCCGGTGACCTTTCATCGGCTGACCTTTGGGGACATCTGGCTGCGGGACATTGCACCGGTGTTCGTGAGTCGAGGAGGGGAGCTCGGCGCGCTCTGTTTCCGCTTCAACGGCTGGGGCAACCGCTACCACTTTGCGGGCGACGACGAGCTTGCCGGTCGGATTGCCTCGCGGGTCGGGGCCACGCCCTTTTCGTTCGACTGGGTCCTCGAAGGGGGCGCCGTCGAACACGACGGTCGGGGCACCCTGCTCACGACCGAGCAGTGCTTGCTCCACCCCAACCGAAACTCGGGCACTGCGCCGGCGCGTAGCAAAGCTCAGATCGGCCGCGAACTTTGTGACGCGTACGGGGCGGATACGGTGATCTGGCTTGGCGAGGGACTTCGAAACGACCACACCGATGGCCACGTCGATACCCTGGCGCGGTTTATCGCTCCGTCGGTGGTGCTTTGCATGGAACCGGCCGAAAACGACCCTAACCGCGAGGCCCTGTTGGCGGTCATGGCGACCCTTCGAAGCGCTCGCGACGCTCACGGAAAGCGGCTCGAAGTCGTGACGGTGCCTTCTCCGGGAGCGGTTCTGGATGACGATGGCGATCCCATGCCCGCGAGCTACGCCAACTTCTATATCGCCAACCGTTGTGTGGTGGTTCCGACCTACGGCTCTCCCGCCGACGAGCGAGCGCTCCGGGCCTTCGAGGGCTTGTTCCCCAAGCGCCAAGTGCTAGGCCTCTCGGCTCGAGCCATCCTCACCGGAGGTGGCGCGTTCCACTGCATTTCACAACAGCAGCCCTCCTTATGAATCGGACCTCCGTCGCCCTGATCCAGTGCCCTCTCGGAGACGACATCGATACCAATGTCGATCGAGTGGTGGATCTGATCCGAAAAGCGGCGTCGCAGGGAGGCCAGATCATTCTTGCGCCTGAGCTGTTCGAGGGACCGTACTTCCCCCAGGAAGAGCGAGAGGATCGTTTCGACCTGGCCCATCCGACCAAGGACCACCCAACCCTTCGGCGGCTCAGCGAGCTTGCCGCGGAGCTCGAAGTGGCGCTCCCCGTGTCGTTCTTCGAGCGGGCTGGCCAAGAGCATTACAACTCGCTCGCGATGATCGATGCCGACGGAACGAATCTCGGCGTGTATCGGAAGAGCCATATCCCGGATGGGCCTGGTTACTCCGAGAAGTACTACTTTCGTCCGGGAAATACGGGATTCAAGGTGTGGTCCACCCGCTTCGGCACGGTGGGGGTGGGGATTTGCTGGGACCAGTGGTTTCCCGAGGCGGCGCGGGTGATGGCCCTCCTGGGGGCGGAGTTCTTGTTTTATCCGACGGCGATCGGGTCGGAGCCGGCGGCCCCCGATACCGATACCCGCGACCCGTGGCGTCGGGTGATGGTGGGCCATGCGGTGGCGAACGCACTGCCGGTGGTCGCGGCGAATCGGACCGGGATCGAGGGAGACATTCGGTTCTACGGCTCGTCGTTTATTGCCGATCCCCGCGGCGACCTTCGGGCGGATTGTGGCCGCGATGAGGCGACCGTCGAAACGGTGACCTTCGACCGGGACGACCTTCGCCGTTATCGGAACGGTTGGGGGTTCTTTCGTGACCGGCGACCCGAGCTCTACCGTTCGCTGACCGGCGATTGATCCAGCGCCGGGATCGACTTGGGATCGGCGTGTTCGGGGCGGGCCCCGCTCGAGCGAAGAAGGCCGACTCGAAGTCCTTCGGCTTCCCATGCCTCGCGTTCACCCGGCAAGATCGGGTGCACTGAAAGCAGGCGATCGCCTCTTCGAAAAGAAGCGGGGGAAAGCTCGCCCTGGACGAGCAGGTCAACCCGAAGGGGCCGCTCTCCGACGCCGATCCGCACCGCGAGGTCTGCAGGACAGGGCGCGGTGGCGACCAGTTCGAGCCGAAGCTGCTCCGCCGGTTCGTCGACTTCCGCGTGGATCAGCCGAAGGCATGCGGCGAGCCGTCGGCCGGACTCCGGCGGGGCCTCGCCGATCCGATGCCGCATGCCGGGGCCCTCCCGCGACGCGGCGCCCCGCTGGAGCACCAGGTATGGCTCGGCGATCGTCAGCAGCCCGTAGTCTTCTCGAGCGAGCCACGAGCGAACGATCGGCTCTTCGTCGGTTCGGAGGAGGTCCTCGTTGTGCGCGTACACGTGCCGATGCCAGGCGTCGAGCACGACATACGCATGGTCTCGATCGGGAGGCGGCGTCGGGCCGAAGTTCTGCCGCTCGGAAAGGTGGGGCATCAGGGCGTAGGGCGCCTGCACGCTTTGGCCATCGGGAATGAGTGCGAGCACCTCTTCGGCGGCAGCGCTTCGTTCGTCGTAGGTGAAGCACCCCGGCTGGAAATCGAGGCTCAGGGGGCCGCCGCCGATGACGAGATGCACCGCGGCGGCGGTAAGGCCGAGGCCGCCGAGAATCGTTCGATCCGCGAGCTCGCCCTGAAGCCGCTCGGCGCCGTCAAAGGCGGCCGCGAAGAGCACGGGGAGGAGCGGCGTCTGGTAATGGGAGTCTAGGTCCACCGTGGTAGGCCATTCGCTCATGAAATTGACGGCCAACACCGGCAGGGCCATCAGCAGCCACCGCGGGCGAAAGAGCGGCAGGAGGGCGAGCGGCGCCAGAAGGCGAGGCAGGTAGGTGAGCCGCTCCGACGTCGATAGATGGTCGAGCACCATGGCCGGGTCGGTGAGCATGGTGAGTGCAACATCGGTCAGCGAGCCGCCCCACTTGCCGAAGTGGAGTTCGAGCGAGCCCTCGGCCGGGGCATGGGTGGGGTGGAAATAGAAGATGAAGAGGGCGAGCCAGAGCGCCGAGCCCGCGGCGACGACTGCGCCCACTCGCTTGAGCTTCTCGTCCCGGAGACAGAGGAGGCCCGCGATGAGGGTCATCGCCGCAAAGTCCTCGCGGCAGAGGAGTACGAGCACCACCGAGATTGCGATGGTTCGGGCGCTCTTTCGGTCGATGCCGTCCACCAGGAGAGCCAACGGGAGCACCGCGAGGGTTCCTGGGTGAAACTCGTACGATGCGACGTGGATCAGGTTGGGGTAGAGAAACCAGAGGACTCCGGCGACGATCGCGCCAGCCTGGCCGAAGCGTCGGTGCGCCATGCCTGCCATGGGCCAGACCGCGGCGCCGAGGACCGCCGCCTGGGTGACGAGAAGGACTTCGGGGGTCCCGAAGAGTCGCCCAAGAAAGCCAAGGGGAACGACGACCGGGCTCAGGTGCAGGCCGAAGACATGGGCGCCCACGATGGGCTCCCAAAAGTCGCCTCGGCTGAGCCCCCAGGCCATCCGCGAGTAGAACGCAAGGTCGAAGGTCTGATTGTGAAATGTGAGGTATCGGGCAAGTCCGAGGTAGGCCGCGACCATCGCTCCGAGGGCGCCGATGAAGGCCACCGCCAGCTTCGTCTCTTTCGATGCCTCCTTCACGGAAAGGCCGAGGGTACAGCCTCCGCCCGAACTTCAAGGAGTTTCAGTCGTCGATGGGCACGCAGACCGCGCCCACAAATCGGGGCATCAGCGGCCAGCTCGGGGCACGGGTCCGGGCTCGTTCCAGCACCTGCTGCGCCGGTTCGGGGAGCTCGTGGAGCCAGCGCATGCTCGTCCGCTTCTTCTGCGTGAGCGCAAACGGCAGCGGAGGGGGCGCTTCGGGGAGGTCGCCCTGGCGGACCTCGATGACCGTGGGCTCTTCGTCAAAGCCGATCCCGATGTGGGTCTGGGAAGGAACTGAAGCGCTCATGGGCATGCGGTAAGCAGCCATCGTACCAAGGCGCGGATTCTACTTTCTCTTCATTTGAGTGCGCGTAAGTGGCCACTCGGGTTTCTTCACTGGATCCCCGATTCGCCGGCTATTCGAGGAACACGTCGGCGCCGCGGGAGGCGGCCAGGCCGTCGGCGTACTCGAGCAAGTGGGCGCGCCGTTCGGACAGATGCGTCCACTGGCGTTCGTTGAGGATGGGGGCGAGCGGGTCCTGCGCCATCCGGCGGCGGAGGCGATCGAAGTCGAGTTGGCGAATGCGTTCGAGGGTCGGTCGACGGAACCGCTGGAGGCCGTGGAGTCGAGCGTCCATCAGCGGAATGCGCGCGACCGGTCCTGGGGTAAACCCGGCGCCGTTATCGAGGTAGACCAGAGGACCTCCCTCGCCGCGGGTTCGTACATTGGTAAAGCTCCCTCCCCAGCGGTCGACATTGGTGGTCAGGTAGTCGAAGAGGATCAGGTCCGAGAGCTCACCGGCCCGTTCAGGGGTGTCGGGGTCTCCAGCTTCTGCCGCGGGAGGATCGAGGGTGCCGGCTCGAAACCTGCGCTGATCCCGGCTCCACTCTCGCGGTCGCTGGTAGGGATCGATCGAGAGCGACCCGTCGAGCCGAACCCAACGCTCCCATCCCTCCGGCGGGTCGATCGCGTCGAGGCCACCGGGGACCCACCAGATGAATGCGCCCCGCACGGTGCCGTCCTCCTGGACCACGATCTCCGGTACCCGACGGTCGTTGCCGGCGATCGCTCGCAGGGGCGCCCAGGGAAGGCGTCGGCCAACCGTGGGGGGCACGCGTCCGATGCCGAGCTCGCGGTCGAGGTAATAACTGGCGACTTCGGCGTACCAGTGCGCGGCCGAAAATGACTGCTCTGGCTTGTAGTAGCCGACGGTACCGTCTTCGAGCGTGATTTTGAACGCGAGACTCCGCCCACCGCGGCCCTTTTCGATGTCGGCGATGGGTTGGGTGGCGAGGGCAAGGCGCTGTCGATGCTCTGACGCCCCGAGGAACTGGGTGGAACGATCGAGCCGAGGCGCCGGTCGCGCTTCGGAGGTCTCCTCGGCTTCGTCGGCGGGTGGGGTCTCGCCAACGGGCTTTTCTCCCTCGGTCGGGTTGGCGGCCGGCTCGGCGGTTTGGGGTGACGCCTCGGCGGTTTGGGGTGCTGGCGTCTCGGCGCGTGGTGGAGCGCTGGCGGGACTATCTTGGTCCGCCCCGCAGGCGCCCCCACAGCCCAGAATAAAGACACCGGTTAGGAATGGAATGGCGCGT